>JAYWIC010000063.1:0-3664 GCA_043789195.1 Arenimonas sp.
TTGGCGGCAGCGTCGCCGAACACACCACGGTGCACGAGAACCAGTTCGTCGCGTGACAGGCTGAAATCCAGCCCCAAGCTTCCGGCGACCCATAGGCGCTCGGATTCCGCGGCGTTGCTGTGCAGCATCGCAATCTCCCCCAGTGCATTAGCGGTATTGACCAGGCCGAGGTCGTAGGCGCGCTGCAGCAGCGGTTCGGCACGTGCGATGTCGCCGTCTTGAAGGTAAAGCATGCCGCGCCAGCGCAGGGCATTGGGCAGCATCGGATCGAGCGAGAGCGCATGCTCAATCTGCGCCGTGCCCTGTTGACGATAACCGGTGGTCAGCAGGGTCAGCCCGTACCAGAAGCGCGCGTTGGGATCATTCGGGTTGATCCGCATCGCTTCTTCAAAGGCGTCACGGCCCTGTACTTGCTGGTCGCGGAACTTGCGCAGCGAAGCGCCGCGCGCGGCCCAGGCTTCCGCCGAATCGGCATCCAGTTTCAATGCGTCGGCGGCGTAGCGCATGGTCTGTTCATGCGCCTGTTTCGGATCGGCATCGGTGTAGGAGGCGAGCACCACGTGCATCGAAGCCAGCCGAGCAAACGCACGCGCAAACGTGGGGTCGAGTTGCACCGCTTGCTGCAAGGTGGCGATGGCATCGAGAAAGCGTGTGCGGTCGCGCCGGTTGAAGATCGAACTGGCCTGCAGGTAAAGCTGGTAGGCCTCGGGGTTTTTGGTGCCGGCGTTTACCAGGCGATCTTGCTGGCCGGCATTCAACGCCACCTTCAATTCGCTAGTAATGCGCCGCGCGATATTTTCCTGCAGCGCAAAAATATCGGCATCACTGCCATCGAAAGTCTCCGACCACAAATGAAAACCATCGCTGACTCGGATCAATTGCGCGGTGATACGCAGCTTGTCGCCCTGCTTGCGCACCGAGCCTTCGAGGACATGCGCCACCCCCAGGGTTTTACCGATGACACGCAAATCCTGGTTTTTGCCTTTGAACGAAAATGACGATGTCCGCCCTGCTACGCGAAGGTCTTTTACTTTTGATAATGAATTCAGGATTTCTTCGGCCACGCCATCGGAAAAATATTCGTTGTCCTTGTCGGCGCTCATATTGTCGAACGCCAATACCGCGATCGATTTTTCGTTCTCGGTTTTTTGCTGCTGCGCCGCTTTATCATTAATTGCTTGTGTGGTTACGGAAACTAAAGCCGCTTCGCGCTTCGGCGCCAGATAAAATTTATCAAATCCAAAAAACGCCAGAGCAATCGCGAATAACACCAAAATGCTGCGTTCCATCTTGCGCGCCGTTTGCGGCGCGATGGATTGTTCCGGTGTTACTTCAGCATCGTGTTTCAAACCGTCCGGCGTAAGTTCGAATATCCACGCAATCACTAATGCCGGGATAAAACCAATCACCAATAAAACCACGATGCTGCGGGCAATCCAGTCCGGCGATCCAAACAAGGGCAATACTGTCGCAGCGACCTGCGTGATCAACCACGCGCCAACCAGATACAAGCCGGCCATGCGGATGACGTTGCGGCGTTTGAGTTCGCTGATGAAATTCATTATTTAAAAATCTCGTTGAAATTACCGTAGGAGGGCCTTCTAGGCCCGACCGAGAATTGGACAGATTTTTCGGGCCTAGAAGGCCCTCCTACAAAAAACAACAATACGAACAATGGATAAATTATTCACAGACGTAATCACCCTTATCATTCTTGCGGCAATAATCCGGTGGCCCTTTGGCATCCCATAGCGCGGCTAGGCCGCTGCGTCGGGCGAATTCGGGAAATTCCGGCACACCTTTCACTTCGGAATTTCGGCGGAACATTTCGGAAAGCAGCATCGCTTCATTTGATGTGGGTTTATCTTGTGCGAGTTTGAGGGCACGGCCCGCATCACCTGATCGTATCAACACATAAGGCACCACGCCGGCGATATATTCCGGTTTGCTGGCAAGGTAGGTATCAATCAACTTCAGTGTTTGCTTCTTGGCCTCGGCATCGCCATAAGTCGCTTCGGCGAATAGGGCTGCCGCCTCGGGGGGGAACGTGTTTGTAAAATATCCTGCCAGCCCCTTGGTCAACGAGCTGATGGCAGCCGTTTTGTCGCCGCGAGCGATATCGAGCCGGGTCTGGCCAATACCAACAAACGCATGCCCACCCTCGGTAGCACTTTTTAGCAAGCGTTCGGCATTTTCAAGATCGCCATCGAATACATACATGCGTGCTCGCCAGAGCAGGGCATTGGGCAGCAACGGGTCCAGTGCCAGTGTTCGGTCAAGTGCCGCGGTGCCTTCACGCATATAGCCAGTATTGATTAAGTTCGTTGCAAGCCAGAAATTCGTTGTGACATCATTAGGGTCGAGTTTCAGCGCTCGAGCGAACGCCTTGTCTGATTCCAGATACCTGCGCCATGCATTGTATGCACTACCCAGTGCTGCAAAAGGTTCAGCCAGAGAAGGGTCCAGTTCGGTGGCGCGACGCGCATGAAATTCAATCAAAGGCATTGCGGTTGAGAATGCCGAACCGCTGGCATAACTTGCATTGACAGTATGTAATGCAGCCAAGCGCGAATGGGCACGTGCATAGCCAGGATCGAGGGCAATCGCTTTATTAAGCATCTCGATGGCATCGGCAAAGCGTGCACCTTCGCGACGGTTGAATATCGCGGTGGCTTGCAGATACAACGCATAGGCTTCGGTATTGGTGGTGCCGGTTTTAACCAGCGCGGTTTTTTGATTGCCCTGCAAAATCACCTGCAGTTTGCCGGTGATGGCCTGGGCAATATTTTCCTGCAAGGCAAAAACATCCTTCAAATCGCCGTCGTAGGTTTCCGACCAGAGATGAAAACCGTCCCGGGTGCGAATCAATTGCGCGGTGATACGGACTTTTTCGCCTTGCTTGCGCACCGAACCTTCCAGCACGTGCGCCACACCGAGTGTTTCGCCGATCTTGGTCAGATTTTCATTCTTGCCTTTGAAGAAAAACGACGAGGTACGACCCGCCACTTTCAGGTCGTCGATCTTGGTCAGGGCGTTGAGGATTTCTTCGGATATGCCGTCGGAGAAATATTCATTGTCCTTGTCTGCACTCATGTTGACGAAGGGCAACACGGCGATGGATTTTTCACTGACGCTGGTTTTTATTTCTGCCAGCGTTTGTGCTTTCACTTTTACGCTGGCCGCGCTGACGGCAGCCGCTTCACGTTTCGGCGCCAACACGAATTTATCGAACGCAAAAAACGATAACGCCACAGCGAATAGCACGATGATCATGCGTTCCATCTTGCGGGCGGTTTGTGGTGCGATCGATTGTTCCGGTGTTACATCGGCATCGCGTTTCAAACCTTCCGGCGTTAATTCGAAAACCCAGGCAAACACCATTGCGGGTATGAAACCCAGCGCAAGAATCCCGACAATGGTTTTTATCACCCAACCGGGCGATTCGAATACCGGCAATAAAGTGGCGGCGACTTGCGTAATCAACCACGCACCGACCAGATACAAACCGGCCATGCGGATCACGTTGCGGCGTTTGAGTTCGGCGATGAATTTCATATTATTCAGTGAAATCCGGGTAGTTCATCCGTTTCAGCATTGTTTCGAAGCGCGGGTCTTTGCGTAGCGGGTCCCAATACGGATCAACCTTTAAGCGATTCATGTAAAA
>JAYWIC010000064.1:0-12961 GCA_043789195.1 Arenimonas sp.
GTAATGACTTATCCACAAAACAGTAGCTAAACTTCGACAACCAAGGGTGGGTCAATTTTGGATGAAAACCCTGGGTCAGTTTTGCGTGGAAATCAACAGTCGCCCATCGCTCGCCTGGATTTTGTCTAGCTTTACAGGGCTGTTGAAAGTATTGGAATAGGTGTATTCGACGTAATTACCAAATCGATCTTCAACGCGTGTGACGTAGAGACTGCGTTTACGGCGATACAATGGTTGACTTGGACCTAGCTCCAAGTTTGGCTCATGGGATGAGGCGGCCCAGTCATACCAATACTTTGTACCATCTGGCGTTATTGCCAAATATCCTTCGCCGGTAGTGTTCTTTAAGTTCGGCAGGCAGGAAAAATAGGTTCCTTCTTTGGTCGTCCATAAATAGCCACTGCCCTGGCTTGGTTTGGTGCGACTTTCGTTGGGCCAAAGGATCTCGCCGCCATAAGGCATATTGGCATTGCGTCCATTCCAGTAGTGCGTGGGACGAGTTTGATGATCTACTCGTAAATTGACACCTGGAACACCTGAAGGAATGTAATACCAATTCGTCAACGATGGGCCAACGACAGATTCCCAGTTGGTACTAGAACAGTTCTGAATGTTTTCGTAAGCGGCCCATTGAAAACGGTTCACTGCCGCTCCTGTGGCGGGGTCCGTTTGTACCCGCATCACAAGATTAAGGTTTGGAATGTCCAATTCCCATTCGCCCATGGGGGCATCATCGATATTGACTTTTTTAACGTCACGCACTCTGAATTGACGACGAATTTCGACTGGCAAAGCATTGTTGCCGGGAAGGGAAATGTCCGTAGTCGCAAACGAGAGGCCACCGCTGTATAAGTCGACTTGATCACCGAATACATCAGGGCCGAGGCTCGCGATTGTTTTTCGATTTTTTAGCGAGCGCCCGTATTCGGAGTATTCATCTCCTCCAAGGGCCGTTTGTCCTGTACCGGCTTTGGTTTGCAGGCGATCGCCCGATTTGACGATTGCACCGGTGCTGGTCCGGACACTAGCAGGCGTGTCTGGTTGAGTTGATTTGTTGTTATTAATGATTTCAGGGGTTCGTCCGTCAGACCAACTCTTTGTTGGCACTGGAAGTTCTTCGGCATGTATGTCAGTGATACCGAAAGCCACGAGTAAGGCGAGGCTCCAAACGAGGCGAGAATGCAGAAATTCCATGAGAGACCAGTCGAATGCGAAAAAAAGTCGCTCATTCTAGCCGAGTGTTAACTCACTTGAAAGCAATTTGTTAGTGGCACTAACGTGGCATTGCTCGGGGAGACAGGATTCGAACCTACGACCTCTACGTCCCGAACGTAGCGCTCTACCAGACTGAGCTACACCCCGTAAGGCTTATCTTATTGGCTGCAATCGGGCCGGGCAAGCACGCACCAAACACAGGATTCACGTTAAAATGGCGGCTTAGCCTAGGAGTCAGATCTTGATTAAGCCACGAACACCGCCCGGCGTGATGGAGCTTTTGCCGCGCGATCAAATTGCCTTTCAGCGCATGTTGGATGTCATTCGCCGTAATTTTGAACGTTATGGTTTTTTGCCGGTAGAAACACCGGTGTTCGAATTATCGGATGTCTTGCTGACCAAAACCGGTGGCGAAACCGAACGTCAGGTGTATTTTGTGCAATCGACCGGTGCGCTTGAACAAGGCGGAACCCCGGAATTGGCATTACGCTTCGATTTGACCGTGCCCTTGGCCCGTTACGTCGCCGAGCACGAGCATGATTTGGCGTTCCCTTTCCGTCGTTATCAAATGCAGCGAGTCTATCGTGGTGAGCGGGCCCAACGAGGTCGCTTCCGCGAATTTTACCAATGCGATATCGATGTCATCGGAAAAGATTCGCTTTCGGTGCGTTATGACGCGGAAATGCCGGCCGTCATCAATTCGGTATTCACCGAGTTGGGTTTCGGTGCATTCACCATCCAATTAAATAATCGCAAGTTAATGCGCGGGTTCTTTGAAAACCTCGGCGTAGCCGATGGTGATAAGCAAATGTTGGTATTGCGTGAAGTCGACAAGCTCGATAAACGCGGTGCCGATTACGTTCGTGAAACCCTGACGGGCGAGGCTTTCGGCCTAAGCTCCGAAGTCACCGAAAAAATTCTCGATTTCGTGCAAACACGCAGTACTTCGCATGCCAATGCTATCCAGCAGCTTGATACATTGGGGCAGGGAAGTGAGGGTTTCAATCAGGGTGTTGCTGAATTGCGCGAAGTGATTGAATTACTGAAGGCCTACGGCGTTCCGGAAAAAAATTATTCGGTGAATTTTTCGATTGCTCGCGGCCTGGACTACTACACTGGCACCGTCTATGAAACCACTCTGGATGAATACCCGCAGATTGGTTCGGTGTGCTCCGGTGGTCGTTATGAAAATCTGGCAGGACATTATTCGAAATCGCATTTGCCGGGCGTCGGTATTTCGATCGGTGCTACACGTCTGTTCTGGCAGTTGCGTGAAGCCGGCATTATTTCGAGTGCAGAAAGTACAGTTGAAGCACTGGTCGGATTGATGGACGAGGCCTACCTGCAGGATGCGTTGGCGTTGGCTCAGTTGTTACGCGCTGCGGGTATCAATACCGAAGTGCAATTGGAAAACAAAAAACTTGCCAAGCAATTCCAGTATGCCGATCGAGCCGGTGTCCACTTCATGGTGCTGTGTGGTGAGAATGAAATATCACGCGGTGTCGTTACCGTGAAAGACCTGCGTCGCCAGGAACAGTTTGAATTGCCGCGTGCCGAATTAGCTGCGGCACTCAAAGTGGAAATAGAACAACAACGCGCGTTGAAAGGGCAATAAAAATAATGAAACCGATTCGATTGGATGGGCAATCCCTGACGCGCGAACAAGTCGTTGCCGTTGCCTATGGAGCAAGCGTTGAACTTGATAGCAAACAACTTGTAAAAGTTCAACGCGCCGCCGATTTCCTAGCCGAGCAAGTGCAAAAGCAGGAGCCCATCTACGGCGTATCCACCGGTTTTGGCAGCAATGCCGATAAATTACTGGGGGCACACCGTTTACGCCAACCTGATAACTCCGACGAATCGGTACTGGAAGAACTGCAACGCAATTTGATCGTGACCCATGCCGTCTGCGTGGGTGAACCCTTCGGTGCCGATGTCGTGCGTGCGATGCTGGTCATTCGCATTAATACCCTGATGCGCGGTCATTCCGGAATTCGCGTTTCAACCTTGCAGGCACAAGTTGCCATGCTCAATGCCGGCATCGTGCCGGTCGTGCCGCAAAAAGGTTCGGTGGGGGCCAGTGGCGATTTGGCACCGCTTTCGCATCTGGCTATCGTGCTGCTGGGCGGTGGTGAAGCGTTTTACCAAGGCGAGCGCATGTCGGGTGCCGAAGCACTCAAACGTGCGGGCTTGCAGCCGATTCGTTTGTCGCACAAGGAAGGTCTCGCGCTCAATAATGGCACGGCGCAAATGCTGGCAACCGGTGTGTTGGCCGTCAACAAACTCGATGAAATTCTCGATACCGCCGATGTCGCTGCCGCGATGACGGTTGATGCGTTCGCAGGCCGGGTACGTGCCTTCGATGAACACGTCCATGTCTTGCGTCCGCACCCTGGACAGGTTCATTCGGCCAAGCATCTGCGCGAGCTGTTGGGCGATTCGACACTGTCGGATATCGCCTACCATTTGGTGCCGAAATTCAAATCCTGGCAGCCTGAAAGCTGGAGCTCCGAAGTACACAAAGAGCTGGCATTCGATATCGCCTGGGATTGGGTTCCATTGAACCAGCGTCACGGGCGCGAACGTTTTTATCAGCGCTTCAAACCCTTCCGTGGTGGCAAGAAACATCAGCCGCAGGATTCCTATTCGCTGCGTTGCATTCCGCAAGTGCACGGTGCTGTTCGCGATGCCGTGGAACAAGCCAAGCGCGTTCTGGATGTTGAATTGAATTCCGTTACCGATAATCCGCTGGTGTTTCCGGATTTCGAAAATCCGCGACATATCGAAGACCAGGTTGTTTCTGCCGGTCATTTCCACGGCATGCCTCTGGCTTTAGTCATGAGTTACGTTAAAGCCGCCATTCCGGTGTTGGCGAGTATCTCGGAACGTCGATTGAATAAACTGGTTGATCCCGCTACCAATGATGGCTTGCCACCTTTTTTAATCGGCAACGAGGATGCGACCGAATCGGGATTCATGATCGTGCAATACACAGCGGCGGCTTTGGTCAATGACTTGGCATCGCGTGCACATCCGGCATCGGTCTATTCCATTCCCACCAGCGCGAATGCCGAAGACCATGTCTCGATGGGTGCAAATGAGGCACGGCACGTGCTGGAAATGACGCATGATCTTGCCCACGTGATAGCACTGGAAATTTATACCGCCGCACAGGCGCTGGATTACCGTCGCGACATGATCAATGCCGCGCGTGAATTGGCGAAAAGTTCCGATGCCGCAGCGTTGGCAACTAAAATCCAGAACGTGCCTTTGAAAGATTCGCCGGATTACGACGTGTTTATGCATGAAGTAGAAGCCCTGCGTGTCGAGCTGGCAAAATCCGATGAATTTCATGCCAGCCGGGCCGTGAGTGCCGTGTGGCAACGCTTAAGGCAAGACGTGAGTTTTATGGCCAAAGACCGGGCAATGGATGGCGACATTCGTACCGTGCTGTCGTTGTTTGATCAAGGCGAATTACTCATGGCAGCCAAGGCCAGTGCCGATACTTAATATTGCAAATCAGCCTGTCAGTTGGCTTCTCTACCTACGCTGACGCGATTTCGACCGTTATTTTTCGACATGTACAGGGCTTCATCGGCTTGATGCAGCGCCTGATCTGGACTGAGCTGCCTGTTTTCGGTGATCGAGAAAATACCCAGGCTAGCGGTGATCGTGATGGACTGCGATCCGATGTTGATCTTTTCCTTTTCTATTCTCGATCTCAACTCTTCGCCGATCAATGCAAGTTTTTCAGCGGTAACGTTGGGAATTACCGCAACAAATTCTTCGCCGCCGAAACGGGCAACGATGGCGTTATAGCCGGTCATGGTCATGGTGATGGTTTTCGAGATTGACCGTAAACATTCGTCGCCTATCAAATGGCCATAGGTGTCATTAATTTTCTTGAAGAAATCCAGATCTAGCAGAATGACGCCCAGTGGCTGTCGGCGTTCTGAAGTCTGCCTTAGCATTTGCTCGAATACTTCGCGGAAATGGCGCCGGTTATAAAGGCCCGTGAGTGCATCGCGTTGACTGGACTCGCGC
Source organism: Arenimonas sp. (assembly GCA_043789195.1). Taxonomy (GTDB): domain Bacteria; phylum Pseudomonadota; class Gammaproteobacteria; order Xanthomonadales; family Xanthomonadaceae; genus Arenimonas. Next base: position 5,260 of record JAYWIC010000064.1, read on the forward strand.
AGGCGCATATTGGCATCGGCTAGCTGCTCAAGCGCCAAACTCAATTCGGATGTACGTTTGGCGACATTACTTTCAAGTTTATCGTTTGCCTCGTAAATAATCTTGATGTTCTCGTTTCGCAAATTGGCATATCGATAGGCAAGCGCAAACGACAGTAAAATCATTTCCAGTGCTGAACCAATCTGTATGCCGTATTCGGTGATAAATATCTTGGGGAGCAAACCGAATGACACCGACGCGTATATGAATGTACCAATCAATAAGGCTGCCCAGGCGACCAGGAATAATTTTGCCGGTTGATACCCCTTTTTGATCGCAACAACCGCTTGGGTTAGCACGTAAATAATGCCGGGAAATACCGTATAAGTCGTCAGTTTTACTGCCGTAGCGTAATCGATGAATATCGAGGCCAGGCCCATCAGGCAATAGAATGCGATAAAGCCGAGCGCAATGCGATTGGCTATCGGAGACATCTCCTTCAAGTTCAAGAAAAGTCGCGCGAACTGGTGCATGGCCAGTTGTGAAAAACACATAGATAGCGGGATGGCATGATTGGCAAGCCAAGGCGAATTGGGCCACAGATATTCGAATGCCAGGCCGTTTAGACAAAAAAGAACCAGCCCGAAACCGCCGATATGCATCATGTACCAAAAATGGTTTTGGTCGCGAAGGGTTAGCCACAAGATCAGGTTGTAGCAAAACAGGGCAAACAAAATTCCGTTGTAAATGCCGATGCCCATTTGTGCATCGCGCTCCATTTCGGCAAACGCACTGGTGGTATAAATTGCCAACGGTGCTTGAATCGAACTTTTACTGGAAACCCGCACCAGTAATTCAACCTGTGTTTTCTGCGGTAGCTCGATCCAGAAATTGGGCTGCCGGTAGCGTATTGATCGGGCCGAAAAGGGCTGCATATCGCCCGATGTCAGATGCTCGATGTGGTTGTCCGGGTAGCGCAGGTAAACATCAACGTAATCGAGCAGTGGATATTGCAGGACTAACAGCCAGCGTTGCTCGGTATTATCTTGATTGAACAGATGGCTGTGAAACCAGTAGGCCCCTTCGCTGAAGCCGAAAGTGGCATTGCCATTGGGCAGTGCTTTGAATTTGCCGGCTTTTGCCAGATCGAACATTTCCGCCGAGTCGTCACGGCCATCGGCATCGTGAAAATATTTCACATACGGCGACAGGTCCAGCTTGCTGAGTGACGAATCCATCACTGCCACATTGGTTTGCGCGGCTGCCCCGCCAGATAGAAACGCCAGCATGCAAAGCAGTAGAAGCGAGAAGAAATATCGAAGCATGGTGTCGCCGGTTTCCCTGAACACCTACACATTATGACGTGATCGACATTTTGTCACTCATCATGTTTGACAATGTATTAACGCGCTATTACACTAGCGCAATGAAAAAACGTGAAATTACGCCGGAAGTGCCACTGAAACAGGGTCTTGAAGCCTTGGCGCAAGCCTTTTCAGCCCTGAAGAGTACCGCAGATATCAAGGCCTTTCTTCAAGATTTATGCACGCCAGCCGAAATGGAAGCCCTTGTCGATCGCTGGCAAGTGGTTCCCTACGTTCTCAACGAAATGCCGTATCGCGAAATTCATGAGCATACCGGCGTCAGCGTGACCACCATTGGTCGCGTGGCGCGTACATTAAATACCGGCGCGGGCGGCTATCAAGTGGCTGCCAAGCGTCTGGGTATCACAAAACCAAATCACTAATCATTAAAACTGGAATTCGTCATGCGCTCGCACGACCGTTTACGCATCGCTATTCAAAAGTCTGGCCGTTTATCTGACCCCGCACGCGATCTACTGACACGCGCCGGCCTTCAATTTCGCGAAAGCCGTGACCGGCTATTTTGTTACGGCGAATCCTTGCCGATCGATCTGCTGCTGGTCCGTGACGACGATATACCGGGTCTGATTGCCGAAGGCGTCTGCGATCTTGGCGTTGTTGGTCAGAATGTACTGGAAGAACAGGCCGCCGAGCGCGTCTCGCAAGGGCTGGAGGATGCGTTCAAGGTGATCAAGCCTCTGGGCTTTGGCCGTTGCCGCTTATCGGTAGCCGTGCCCAACGAATGGGACGGCGCGGATTTATCGCGTTTGAACGGCACGCGTATCGCGACCAGTTATCCGAATTTATTGCGTCAGTGGATTGCCGAACAAAAACTCGACGCGGAAGCCGTTTTGTTGTCGGGCTCGGTCGAAATTGCACCGCGTTTGGGCAAGGCCGAAGCCATCTGTGATTTGGTATCGTCCGGCGCCACACTTGTGGCGAATCAATTAAAGGAAGTGGCCATTATCCTTCAAAGCGAAGCCGTGTTAGCGGGTCCTGCCAAGCCATTTGGCGACGAGCGTGCGGACCTTGCTGCCATGTTGCTGCGCCGTCTCGAAGGCGTGTTGAGCCTGAGGGCCAGCAAGCTCGTGCTGTTTCAAAGTCGAAGAATGGTCTTGCCTGAACTGATGAAATTATTGCCCGATGCAGAATTGCCGACAGTGATGAGTCTCGAAGGCCGTGCCGAAGAAGTCGGCGTGCAGGTGCTTTGCCGCAGCGCCATGACCTGGCAAAGGCTTGAAGACATGAAACGTGCGGGTGCTTCCAATTTACTGGTATTGCCAGTGGAGCAAATGCTGGCATGAAAACGTATCGCTGGAATGAATGTACGGATGCTTTCAGGCTGGAGCTGTTGCAAAGGCCGATGCAATCTACTCAAATTGAATTGGCAGACAATGTCACGCGAATCATCGAGCAGGTGGCAGCGGATGGCGACACGGCTTTGCGCGCATTGACGCGCCGCTTCGATGGTGTCGAACTGGCTTCGTTCCGTGTGACGGAGCAAGAATTCAGTCGAGCCGAAACCAGCGTGAGTGACGAACTGAAAACGGCAATGCTCGATGCCAAAATCCGTTTGCAGAGGTGGCATGAAGCCGGCAAGCCATCGGAATTTGAAATCGATACCGCCGATGGTGTTCGTTGCGGAAGAATATTGAGAGGTATCAACACGGTCGGCTTGTACGTGCCCGCTGGCACGGCTCCCTTGCCGTCGACGGCGCTTATGCTTGGCGTTCCAGCCGCTATTGCCGAATGCGATGAAGTGATTTTATGCACTCCGACGCGAAGCAACGGCGAGGCTGATCCTGCCGTGCTGGTGGCGGCTAAACTATGTGGCATTACAAAAGTATTCAAGGTGGGCGGCGCGCAGGCAATTGCCGCGATGGCATTCGGTACCGAAACCATTCCGCGTTGCGACAAGATTTTTGGTCCCGGCAATAGTTATGTTACGCGGGCAAAACAGCAAGTCTCGATCATGCCGGGCGGTCCTGCGATTGATATGCCGGCGGGTCCATCTGAAGTGTTGGTGATTGCCGATGCCGGCGCGAATCCGGCCTTCGTTGCCTCGGATTTGTTGGCGCAAGCCGAACACGGCCCCGACTCGCAGGTGATCTTGTTGAGCGACAATGCCCCATTGATTGCCAACGTGGTGCTTGAAGTAAAAAAACAGCTGGCGACACTTCCACGCGAAGCCGTTGCCGAAAAAGCGTTGGAAAATTCGCGAGCCATAGAAGTCGATAGCATCGATAGTGCCATCAACATCAGTAATTCGTATGCACCCGAGCATTTGATTCTTGCCGTGCGTAAGCCGCGCGATTATTTGCCGAAGGTGAAATCGGCGGGTTCGATCTTTCTTGGCGATTACGCACCGGAATCCCTGGGTGATTATTGCTCGGGCACCAATCACGTGTTGCCGACCAATGGCGCTGCGCGTGCGTACAGCGGCGTCAGCGTTGCCAGTTTTCAGAAAAGCATCAGCATTCAATCTGTCACACAAACAGGCTTGAATACCATCGGCCCATGCGCCGTGACGATGGCGAATGCCGAGGGTCTGCAAGCGCATGCCAATTCGGTATTGTTGCGGATGAGTGCATCGTGAGCGTGCTTGATCTGGTCCGTGAAGACCTGCGTGATTTCGCCGGTTATGCTTCGGCCCGTCGTGCGGCCGTCACCGGAAATATCTGGCTGAACGCCAATGAATCGCCGTGGCCAAACGATGCCGACAACGGCTTGAATCTCAATCGCTATCCCGAGCCGCAACCGCAAGCGCTGGTAAAACGCTTGTCGGAAATCTATGGCGTGGCGACCGCCAATTTGATGATTACCCGGGGCAGTGATGAAGGCATTGATCTGCTGCTGCGTGCCTTTTGTAAAGCCGGGCAAGATGGCGTGTTGATCGCGCCGCCCACCTTCGGTATGTATGCCGTTTGTGCGCGCGTACAGAATGCCAAAGTCTTTGAAGTTCCATTGATGGAAGATGAAACCCAATGGCGATTTGATCTGACGAATGCACTAGAAAAAATACAACGGGAACCGATCAAGCTTGTTTTCGTTTGTACACCGGCCAATCCTACCGGTCAGTCCGTATCTCTCGATGAAATCCGCACATTAGCCATTGCGTGCAGCAATAAGGCGATCGTGGTGGTTGACGAAGCCTATGCCGAGTTTAACGAGACACCCTCTGCCATCAGCCTGATGGAAGAATTCGACAACATCGTCGTGCTCAGAACCCTGTCGAAAGCCTATGCCATGGCCTCGGCGCGAATCGGCATCGTGATGGCACGGGAAACTATCATCGGCGTGTTGAAAAATATTTGTGCACCCTATCCGGTGCCGACGCAGTGTGCGGTTCAAGCATTGGCCGGGCTATCAGAAAAGAATGTAGAACAATCCAGGCAACGTGCAAAAATATCGGTAGCGGAAAGAAACCGTGTTTTTTCGAAACTGCAGGGCATGAAAATGATCAAAAGGGTTTACAGCTCGCAGGGCAATTATCTATTGGCGCGTTTTGAAGATGCTGAAAAGGCTTTTCAGGTCTGCCTGAATGCTGGCGTGGTTATTCGTGACATGCGAGCCAATCCGGTGTTGAATGATGCATTGAGAATATCGATCGGAACGCCAGAAGAAAACGATGTTTTATTGAAAGCACTGGGGCGCATCGCGTGAGCAAAATTTTGTTTATTGATCGTGATGGTGTGCTTATCGAAGAGCCGGCAGACGAGCAAATCGATGCCTATGAAAAATTTCGTCTGGTTGAAGGCGTGATTCCGGCCTTGATCAAATGCCGTGACGCTGGTTTTGAATTCGTGATGGTGTCTAATCAAGATGGACTGGGAACAAGCAGTTTCCCGCAGGAACAATTTGAAGGCCCGCAAAAATTATTGTTGCAGATACTTGCCTCGCAAGGTATCCAATTCCGCGAAATTTTGATCGATCCGACAAGGCCTGAAGAAAATTCACCCAATCGCAAGCCCGGTATTGGCATGGTGATGCACTACCTGCGCGATCGTTCCATCGATCTGCAAGCCAGTGCCATGGTCGGTGATCGCGAAACCGATATGCAATTTGCCGCCAATCTTGGCGTGAAAGGTTTTCGTCTGGGCCCGTCGAATTATTCCTGGGCCGATATTGCGCATGTCCTCGTGGATTCCCCGAGAATCGGAAATGTCGAACGTGTAACAAAAGAAACCAAAATCCGGGTGAACTGGAATCTGGATCGTGCAGCTAATCCAGTCATTGCCACCGGACTCGGTTTTTTTGATCACATGCTGGAACAACTCGGCAAGCATTCCGGCACGGCATTGGAATTGACCTGCGCTGGTGACCTGCATATCGATGAGCATCACACGGTCGAGGATTCCGCGCTGGCGTTAGGCCAGGCGTTGAAACAAGCCTTGGGCGACAAGCGTGGCATCGCCCGTTACGCCTTTAGTCTGCCGATGGACGAGACCAATGCCAGTGCCTTGCTCGATCTTTCCGGTCGTCCGTATTTTGTCTTTGAAGGGGAATTCCCGCGCGAAATGGTCGGCGATCTCGCCACTGAATTAGTACCGCATTTTTTCCGTTCCCTCTGTGAAACCGCCGGCATGAACCTGCATTTGAAAGTGCAGGGCGACAACGCCCATCACATGGTGGAAGCCTGCTTCAAGGTATTTGCGCGCGTGCTGGGTGAAGCGATTAAACGATCAGGTAGTGAATTACCGTCGACCAAGGGCGTGCTGTGAGCATTAGATTGGTCTTGCTGGATTCCGGTGGTTCCAATCTAGGTTCGGTGCAGGCAGCCTTTGCCCGCATCGGCATTGAAGCTCCGGTGACTTCCGATCCGGACAGAATAAAGAATGCAACGCATGTTATTTTGCCGGGTGTTGGCGCTGCGAAAGTATCGATGGATCGCCTGCATGAAAATGGATTGATTGATGTCATCCCGACTATCCAGCAACCCTTGCTGGGTATTTGTGTGGGCATGCAATTGCTGTTTGAAAGCTCGGACGAAGGCGATACTCAATGCCTGGGTTTACTGCCGGGCAGGGTAAAGAAATTACAGACACAACCGGGCATCCGAATTCCGCACATGGGCTGGAACCAGCTGGTCGTCAATACGACGCGTTCGTTATGTGATGGGCTGCAGAACGCCAATGTATATTTTGTCCACAGTTATGCTGCCGATATCTCCGAATACACGCTGGCGCAGACACATCACGGCAGCAAGTTTTCAGCGATTGTGCAAAAAGGCAATGTCATGGGTGCGCAGTTTCATCCCGAGCGTTCTGGCAGGGCCGGTGCCCGGCTTTTAGAGAATTTTCTATCCTTATGAATTTCGAAATTTATCCCGCCATTGATATCCGCGAAGGTCGCGTGGTGCGTTTGCTGCAAGGCGATTACGCGCAGGAGACCTCGTATTCTGACAACCCGCTTGAGGTCGCAAAAAACTACCGCGATGCCGGTGCGCAATGGCTGCATCTGGTCGATCTGGATGCGGCAAAAGCGGGGACCTATACCTTGCGGGAGATGGCCGGTTTTATGCAGAAAACCTTCGGACTGAAAATACAGTCAGGCGGCGGAATCCGGAGCCGGGAAGATATCGAGCTACTCGTAAACGCTGGAATGGACCGTGTCGTTGTGGGTACACTCGCCATCAAGCAGCCAGAGTTGATAGCCGAATGCATTCGGCAATTGGGTGCAGAACGAATTACCGTTGCCCTGGATACCCGGCAATATGAAAACGGCATTTGGCAATTACCGATAAAGGGCTGGACCGAACAATCGGAAAAGAATCTTTTTGAAATGCTGGATTTTTACCAGGACAGTGGCTTGCGTCATTTGCTTTGTACCGACATTGCGCGCGATGGCATGCTGTCGGGCTTGAATAACGATCTGTATCGCGACATCGCAAAACGGTACCCGGATATTGCCGTGCAGGCTTCCGGCGGCGTTAAAACCTTGCAGGATATTCACGATGCGAAAGCGGCCGGTACCGGCGGGGCCATTCTTGGGCGTGCATTGCTGGAACGGCGTTTTACTTTGCAGGAGGCGCTGGCATGCTGAGTCGCCGGATTATTCCCTGTCTTGATGTAAAAGACGGTGTGGTGGTGAAAGGCGTGAAGTTTCGTGACCACGTCGTGATGGGTGCCATCGAGGAATTGGCACAACGCTATCGCGATGAAGGTGCCGATGAATTGGTGTTTTACGATATTACCGCCAGCCCCGAAGGCAGATCGGTCGATCGCGAATGGGTCAAGCGGGTATCGGATTTGATCGATATTCCGTTTTGCGTTGCCGGCGGTATTCGTAGTGTCCGGGAAGCGGCGGCAGTACTCAATGCTGGTGCCGACAAAGTGTCGATCAATACGCCAGCCTTGCTG
>JAYWIC010000065.1:0-3567 GCA_043789195.1 Arenimonas sp.
ATACTGGCGCGGCAAGGAAATGATTGAAATCGGCCATCGCATCGCGATGACGGCATTAACGCGGGCGCCGTATTAACGATTATTGAAACCCGGGTTTTCCGACTTGCTCGGCAAATTGCGGAATACGTTTGAAGTCCGAAATTTTATAGTCGAACTTCTCGAATTTTTTTACCAGACCCTCGTATTCCCCATCCGCCATTTTCGGGTCGCGTGCCAGCACCCAGCCCATTTCGCGCTTGGGGTGGCCTATCAATACCCAGGAATAATCCGGCGCAATTTCAATAATTTCATAATCGGCATTGAGAAAGCCGAAAAATTTAATGGTCCATTTCTTGTTACCAGTACCGGGCTTGACGGTAGCCAGTGCCTTCCATTGTTTTTCTTTCTTTCCGAAGGCTTTTTTGAAGCCAAAAATATTATCGATCCGCCCATCTTTGCGAAGGATGTACTCATCGTAAGTCGCCACTTTTCCGCTCTCTGGAAAATAGGGGATATTCGCGATCACATACCATCGCCCCATGTATCGCTGCAGATCAATATCGGCCGCTGTTTCACTGGCATGGAGCTGATTCATCGAGAGTAACCCCAGTGCGAATAACAGGAAGAAACGGGCGAAAAATGTATCCATGGATGTGCTCCTGTTTCACATGATGCAGCAAGGCACCTGAAGACGGCGTGCACAATCTCAGGTTTTGAGAAGCTCGACCTGCAAGCTGTTTCCACACCAAGGGAGACCGCCATGAACACGATGATCGACAAGGACCTAATTTCCCGCTGCTGCTGGCAGCTATTGATACTGACTACTCTGGCTGTCCTGATTTTTCCCGATACCTTTTCTAAGTCGGCCTGGCTCGGCCAAACCTGGCTATGGCTGATAGCCACACCGTTCACCATGTTGCTGGTGATCCATCGTCACCGCTTCGCGGCGGCGTGGTCGACTGCCCTCGTCAACAGTCCATCACGCCGTCGCAGGCAACCTATGCAGTCACAGGCACGTCGCAAAGGTTTTGGCCGCATCAATGCCCGTCAAAATCCAATGCGGGCTGCATGATCATTATGCCTGCATGTTATTTTGTCGGGCATGATGACTGACAACACGGAAAAATCCCCATCCAGTACGGATCCCTATCTTTGGCTTGAGGAAGTGGCAGGAGAAGCAGCCATGTCCTGGGTGAAGGCTCAAAACACTCTCACATGCCTGACAGTCGAAGCGCATCCCGACTTTGCGCAATTGCGCCAGGATTTATGCAGCATTCTGGATTCGAATGCGCGCATCCCGGACGTCAACAAGCGCAGCGATTTCTACTACAACTTCTGGCGCGACAAAATCAATCCCGCCGGTATCTGGCGTCGCACCACGCTGGAGGAATATCGCAAGGCAGAACCGAAATGGGAGGTATTGCTCGACCTCGATGTCCTGAATAAAACCGAAAAGGAAAACTGGGTTTGGCATGGCAGTGCTTGTCTACGTCCTGCCTACACGCAATGTCTGATTTCACTGTCACGCGGCGGCGCCGATGCCGACGTGACTCGTGAATTCAATCTCGATACCAAAGAGTGGGTGAAAGGTGGGTTCTTCCGTCCGGAAGCCAAAGGCGGCCTGAGCTGGATCGACGCCAATACCGTTTATGTTTCAACCGATTTCGGTGCCGGCTCGATGACCGAATCGGGCTATGCACGTATCGCAAAAATCTGGACCCGCGGTACCGCGATGAGTGCTGCAAAAACCGTGTATGAAGGTGAAATGAAAGATCTCGGCGTTGGCGTCTACCGCGACGACACACCGGGCTTTGAACGCGATTTTGTTTCGCGGAATATTGCGTTCTACAACGATGAACTCTATCTGCGCAATGCCGATGGCAGCCTGAGCAAAATCGATGCGCCCAACTCGGCCGGTAAATCGGTTTATCGCGAATGGCTGAGTCTGGAACTGCGCGAACCTTATACCGCCAATGGCAAAACCTATTCTGCCGGTTCATTGATTGCGACAAAATTCGATGATTTCATCAAAGGCGACCGGAACTTCGATGTCTTGTTTGAACCGACCGACACCACCTCGCTTTCCGGTTTTAGTCCGACCAAAAACCATTTCATTCTGAACGTGCTGGACAATGTAAAAAACCGTTTGTATGTGTTGACGCACAGCGACAAGGGCTGGAGCCGCGAATCACTGAAAGGTGCGCCAGGCTTCGGTACCGTGAGTGCATCCGGCGTCGATCCGGAAGACTCTGATGATTATTTCCTGACCGTGACCGATTACGTCACACCAACGACCCTGATGCTCGGCACCATCGGAAAAGCGCCGGAAATCCTGAAACAATTACCGGCCTTCTTCGACGCCAAAGATCTGAAAATCGAGCAGTTTTTTGCAAGCTCGAAAGACGGCACCAAAGTACCCTATTTCATGGTGTCGAACAAAAATACCAAGCTGGATGGCAAAAATCCTACCTTGCTTTACGGCTATGGCGGTTTTGAAATTTCGCTCACACCAAGTTATTCAGCGACCGTTGGCCGCGCCTGGTTAACGCAGGTTGGCGTCTATGTCGTGGCCAATATTCGTGGTGGCGGTGAATATGGCCCGCGCTGGCATCAGGCCGCGCTGAAAGAAAAACGCCATCGCGCCTATGAAGATTTTGCTGCCGTGGCACAAGACCTGATTGCGAAAAAAGTGACCAGCCCGAAACATCTGGGCATGCAGGGCGGCAGCAATGGCGGCCTGTTGATGGGCAATATGACGGTGATGTACCCCGAATTATTTGGCGCCGTGGTTTGCCAAGTACCGCTGCTGGACATGAAGCGTTACAACAAACTACTTGCAGGTGCTTCCTGGATGGCCGAATACGGCAACCCCGATACCGATGACTGGAAATTCATCCAGACTTTTTCGCCGTACCAGAATGTGAAGAAGGAAGGGAAATATCCGCCAGTATTGTTCACCACCTCAACCCGCGACGACCGGGTACATCCTGGCCATGCCCGCAAGATGATGGCCCGCATGAAGGAACAGGGCCATGACGTCACTTATTACGAGAATATCGAGGGTGGCCATGGCGGCGCAGCCAACAATGAACAAACGGCTTATATGCAGGCCTTGTCCTATACCTTCCTGAAAGAAAAGCTGTTCGCAAAATAGACGGCCAAACTTTAGTATCATGCGCTGCAACTAAGACACCCGTGCCCTGCACGGGTGCTTTTTTTTCATCCAGCCCCGGAGTAGATCAGTGAAACCCTATTTGCCGCTTTCCGTCGCCATTGGCGCCCTGTTGATGTCTGGCTGTGGCCGTGGGCCCAGTGACCAGGCAGGCGGCACCTCCGGTGACGCTGCACAGGCCTCAAATCTGACACCCCCGGTGGCTACCAAAAAACCGCATGAGGTCGCTGGCCCCAATGGCCTGAAGCGGCAAGACGAGTATTACTGGCTGCGCGACGACACCCGTAAAAATCCGGAAATGCTGGCGTATCTCAATGCCGAAAATGCCTATGCCGACAGCTTGATGGCACCGCTGAAAAACACGCAGGAAAAAATCTATCAGGAAATTATCGGCCGAGTAAAACAGGACGACAGCA
>JAYWIC010000066.1:0-12876 GCA_043789195.1 Arenimonas sp.
CCATTCGCGGCTTACACCGCTCCTACGCATTCACCCTCGCAAAAATGCTGATTTCATCGCACACTAAACGCCTTGCTTGAAGAGGTGCTTATGTCCGACATCTTTCCTGTATTACCCGATTTCGCAAAACACGCGCGCTACACCCGCGACGACTACGAAAAGCGTTATGCCGAATCGATCGAGAATCCGGATCAGTTCTGGGCAGAGATTTCCGAACGCCTTCACTGGCATAAAAAACCGACAAAGATCCAAAACGTCAGTTTCGATCTGAAAGATTTCCGCATTCGCTGGTTTGAAGACGGCGAATTGAATGTCAGCGAAAACTGCCTCGACCGGCATCTGGAAAAACACGGCAACAAGACCGCGATCATCTGGGAAGCCGATGATCCCAATAAGCCCTCCGAACATATTTCCTATCGCCAACTGCATGCGCGCGTTTGCCAATGCGCCAACGCGCTGAGAAATCTCGGTATCGGCAAAGGTGATCGCGTCACGATTTATCTGCCGATGATTCCCGAAGCAGCCGTTGCCATGCTCGCCTGTGCCCGCATCGGTGCCGTACATAACGTCGTGTTCGGTGGCTTTTCACCGGAATCTTTGGCCGGCCGAATCGAAGACTGCCAGTCGAAAATCATTATTACCGCCGATGAAGGCCTGCGTGCCGGCAAAAGAATTCCGCTGAAGCACAATGTCGATCTCGCGCTGAAAAAGCCGGGTACGACCTGTGTTGAAACCGTGCTGGTGGTCAAACACACCGGTGGCGTGATCGAAATGCAGATGCCACGTGATCGCTGGTTTGCCGCCGTGGTGAATTCGCAACCCGAGCATTGCACGGCAGAACGAATGAATGCCGAGGATCCGCTGTTTATTCTTTACACCTCCGGATCTACCGGCAAGCCGAAAGGCGTTTTGCACACCACCGGCGGGTATCTGGTGTATGCCAGTTACACCCATGAAGCAGTATTCGATCTGCAGGACAAGGATATTTTCTGGTGTACCGCCGACGTTGGCTGGATCACCGGTCACAGTTATTTTTTGTACGGACCGCTCGCGAATGCCGCCACCGGTCTGATGTTCGAAGGCGTGCCGACCTACCCCGATGCATCGCGTTTCTGGCAGGTGATCGATAAACATCACGTCAGTATTTTTTACACTGCCCCCACTGCGATTCGTGCCTTGATGAGTCAGGGCGAAAGCTTCGTTACCAAAACATCGCGGAAAAGTTTGCGTTTGCTTGGCACTGTCGGCGAGCCGATCAATCCCGAAGCCTGGCGCTGGTATCACCGCGTCGTCGGAGATTCGCGCTGCCCGATCGTCGATACCTGGTGGCAAACCGAAACCGGCGGCATCCTTATTTCACCTTTGCCAGGCGCGACCGATTTGAAACCCGGCTCGGCCACCAAGCCCTTGTTTGGCGTGCAACCGGCACTGGTGGATGCACACGGAAATATTCTCGAAGGTGCCACTTCCGGCAATCTGGTGTTACTGGGTTCCTGGCCCGGACAAATGCGCAGCGTGTACGGCAACCATCAACGCTTTATCGAGACCTATTTCAAAACCTATCCCGGAAAATATTTTACCGGCGACGGTTGCCGTCGCGATGAAGACGGCTATTACTGGATTACCGGCCGCGTTGACGATGTGATCAATGTATCCGGTCACCGCATCGGTACCGCTGAAGTGGAAAGTGCATTGGTCGCCCACGCCGACGTCGCCGAAGCCGCCGTAGTGGGTTTTGATCACGATATTAAAGGCCAGGCGATTTACGCTTTCGTTACTCTGAACATTGGTGTCGAAGAAAATGAAACCCTGCGCAAGGCGATCGCACAAAAAGTACGGGATGAAATCGGCGCGATTGCGCTGCCCGACGTTATCCAATGGGCACCGGGATTGCCGAAAACCCGTTCCGGAAAAATCATGCGGCGAGTACTGCGAAAGATTGCCGAGAACAAACCGGAAGAGCTGGGAGATATTTCAACGCTGGCCGATCCAGGTGTTGTTGAGTCCCTGTTGAAAAATCGGAGTTCGTAGGAGCGCTCACGAGCACGGCCACAGATTGCCGCAGGTTTGTCGCGCTCGTGAGCGCTCCTACGCTAATTTCTAGTAATACTGCATCACCGCATGTTTCGCTTCGGCGAAAAACAGCCAGCGTTCGACAACAGCGCCGGCGTAGGCAAATAAAACGGCAGCCAGCATCAGATAGCCGGTGAATGCCTGCGGCAACATCAAGGCGGCGACGAAAAACACTATCGGCAACCAGGTAAAAAACAGCAAAGCGAGCGTCCGCAATTTTCGCGAATGCTTGCGTGCCAATACGAACCCCATTTCCGTTGTCAGATAATTGGCTTCGGTATGCGGGCGTTCAAATACTGTAACAACTTGATCTGGCTTCAACCCTAATGCCGAAGCGCGCGATGGCAAGACTTGCGTGTCGATATCTTTCCAGTAGCGCCTTTTCAGCACACCTAGCAAGCTGGCGATCAGAATAAATCCGAAAATCACATACTCGTAAATATTGCTCGATGGCAATGTTGTCATTGCCGTGCCCAATACTCCGCCAGTCAGCAAAGCAAACAGTAAGTATGCCGGCACCACATAAGCATGCTGCCAGGCCGGAATCGGTTTCAGGCAGGCATAAATCATAGCGGTGCAAATCACGGTGGCGATGGACAACACGGCAAGCAAACTAGCGAGAATCAAAGACCCCACATAGTCGTGATTAAAGTAACTCTGCATAATCCAGATCAATGCCGGAATAAAGCAGGCGATGGCCAGCACCCCTTCACGCGACAACCAACTACTGCGCCATTGGCTAAAGGCCCGCCAGGCACGCAAGGGTTTGCCCAGATGCATGGTGGAACTGAACAAACCGACGGACACCAACACAAATCCAATCAGCAATCCGAATAAATGTTTTTGCGGGTGCTCCGGTCCTGCCAGCAAAGTCTGGCAAGCGATAAAAAACCACAGGCCATATCCCATGCCGGAAAGTGTGGTGAAAAAAATGACGGAAAAGGCGGGATGCATGCGTTCGCCCTATCGACTCAGAACGCGATCAAGCCAGCGCAACATCGGCGGCAGTTTTTCGGTATCCAGAGTTTCTTCCTTGAGGTCTTTTTGATGTTGCCCGATGCGGCGTTCGCGCTGGGGTAGATAGCGATTGACCGGCTGATAGCCGAGCTCGGGCATCAATTCGACGCCGCCACGCTCTTTCACCAGTTTGAAAATATCGGATTCTTCATCACCCAGATCACCGTAATGTCTGGCGCGGGTCGGACAGGCTTGAACGCAGGCAGGCTGTCGCGATTCTTCCGGAATATGTTCGTTGTAAATGCGATCCACGCAAAGCGTGCATTTCTTCATCACGCCTTCCACCTGCGAATATTCGCGGGCACCATAGGGGCAGGCCCAGGAACACAGTTTGCAACCGATGCATTTATCTTCATCAATCAGCACGATGCCGTCTTCGGCACGCTTATAACTCGCACCGGTTGGGCAAACTGTCACGCAAGGAGCTTGCTCGCAATGCAGGCACGAGCGCGGGAAGTGCAGTGTCATTTCCGGCTGGTCATCGAGCGCATCCAGCGTGTAGCTATGGACGCGATTGAACCAGACGCCATGCGGATCCGCGCCGTAAGGGTTTTCATCGGTTAGCGGCGCTGAGATGCCACCCGCATTCCATTCCTTACAGGCGACCGCACAGGCATGACAGCCGACGCAGGTATCCAGATCGATCACGAGGCCAAGTTTCTTTTTCGAGGGCGGCGGCAACAACGTCATTTGGCTTTCCTGAAATTATCGCCGTAGCGTAATGGCGAATTTTCTGCTGCCTTGAAATTCAGATCCTTGAAATGCGGCGAGCTTTCCGTTTGAGATTCCGCCTTCTCGATACGCACTCGCAAATCAAACCAGGCTGCTTGCCCGGTCACCGGATCGGCATTCGCATAATCGCCTTTGGGCGTGATATCGGAAATCAAATGATTAATCAAAAAACCTTTGTTTGATTCCGGTGCATCTTTTGCCAGCGCCCAGGCACCTTTGCGCTTGCCGATCGCATTCCAGGTCCAGACCGTATCGGGCTGCATATTGGTCGCGAATTTGCATTGCACGGTAATGCGGCCCTGATGCGAATCGACATGCACCCAATCGAGATCATGGATCTGGCATTTGCCGGCGGTATCAGGATGCAGATACAAATAATTGCGCGCCGTGATTTGCCGCAACCACGCATTTTGCGAACCCCAAGAGTGATACATGAACGGCGGGCGTTGCGTGATGGCCGAAAGTGGAAAGTGATTGTCTTTGCTGCCCGCCAACTCTGCCCCTTCAAACGGCTCATACCAAATCGGCATCGGATCGAAATATTTCTCGACGCGCTCGCGATGTTGCACTGGTGGTTGATGTTCGCCGTGACCTTGTGCAGCCAAACGGAATTTCTGCAGGGTTTCGGAATACAACTGCAACACGACCTGGTCGGGTTTGACGATAAAACCCTTCTTGGTTGCCCACTGCAGATAATCGCGATTCGCCATTTTGTAATAGCGGGCATTCTCGGGCACCGGTGAATGCCAGAAGCCTCCATGTATCTTGTATTGCTCTAGTTGATCCGGATTCGGCTGGCCCTTGCCGCTCAGTTCACCCTTCTCGCCGCGCCAACCTGCCAATAAGCCAACACCAGGCGCGCGTTCATGCCGCAAAATATAATCTTCGAAATCGATGTATTTCGGCTCGCCGTATTCATCGAGCAAAGCCGGCAACTTCAATCGCGCACCGATATCGATTAGTACCGACTGAAAGCCGCGTACATCACGGTCGGGTTGAAACACCGGATGCCGTATCGCATCGGCCGCGCAATCGGCATCCGAGATCGGGCGGTCCAACATCGAAATCGCATCGAAGCGTTCTAGGTAAGTCGTGTCCGGCAAAATCAGATCGGCATACGCCACCATCTCGCTGGAATAGGCATCGGAATAAATGATTTTCGGAATCTTGTATTCGCCGTCGTCGTTTTTCGCTGTCAGCCAGCCAATGGTTTCCTTCGTATTCATCGCCGAGTTCCAGCTCATGTTCGCCATGAACATCATCAGCACGTCGATCGGATACGGATTGGCATCGTGCGCATTGCGAATCACGGTATGCATCATGCCGTGCGCGGCGAGCGGATAGGCCCAGGAATAGGCATGGTCGATACGACGCGGATTGCCCTCGGCATCAACGACTAAATCTTCCGGCCCATGCACGAAACCCAGCGGTGGCGCATCGAGCTTGCCATCGGCACCAATGTTTTTTCCGGGGCGGTTTGCCGGTGGAATCGGGCGCGGAAACGGCGGTTGATAGCGGAACGATCCCGGTGTATCAACGGCGCCCAATAACATTTGCAACACGTGCAGTGCACGACAAGTATGAAAGCCATTGCTGTGCGCAGAAATACCGCGCATCGCATGCATCGCGACTGGGCGTCCGATCATTTCCGCATGTTCCTTGCCATGCACATCGGTCCAGGCAATTGGCAAGGAGAAATTCGATTTGAAAGCTGCATCGGCTAATTCTTTCGCGATGCGTCGGATGGTGGCGGCCGGGATACCGCAGCGCTCGCTGACGTTTTCTGGCGAATATTGTTCGTCCAGATAGCGCGCAGCCAGCAGATTGAAAACAGGGGTTGCCATGCGACCATCCGGCAAAACGTAATCGCCGATAATGCGTGGAGAGATATTGGTGCTGTCGGCCAATTCAAAACCATCAGCTATTGCACACAACGCCCGCCCTTCCTCATCACGCGCAAACAAACCGTCATCTTCGGCGCCGGGATTTTGAATCACCAGATAATGCGCGTTGGTATAACGCACCAGATAATCCAGATCGACCCAATCGTTTTTCAGGCATTCGTGAATCAGCGCGAAGGCAAACAAGCCATCCGTACCGGGACGAATACCAATCCATTCATCGGCTACCGCGCCATAACCGGTGCGAACCGGATTGACCGCGATGATTTTCGCGCCGCGCGCTTTCAGTTTTCCAAGACCTAATTTAATCGGATTGGAATCGTGATCTTCGGCAACGCCCCAAAGCATGAAAATCTGCGCATGATCCCAATCGGGTTCACCGAATTCCCAGAAACTTCCACCGATACTGTACAAGCCACCCGCGGCCATATTGACCGAACAAAAACCGCCGTGCGCGGCGTAATTTACCGTGCCGTATTGTTGTGCCCACCAACCGGTCAATGCCTGTGACTGGTCGCGGCCGGTAAAAAATGCCAGTCGATTCGGATCTTTTGCGCGTGCATCACCGAGCCATGTCGTCGCAAGGCTGAGTGCTTCTTCCCACTCGATTTCCTTGAAATCTCCTGCACCGCGTTCGCCGACACGCAATAAAGGTTTACGCAATCGTGCCGGCGAATAATGCTGCATGATGCCGGCCGAACCTTTGGCGCAAAGTACACCGCGATTGACCGGATGCGCCGGGTTGCCTTCGATGTAGCGGACCTGACCATCTTTGATATGGACATTGATCCCGCAGCGGCAAGCGCACATATAACAGGTCGTTTGTTTGACCTCGTCGCTGATCGGCTTGTTGAGTTCGAGCTGGGGTTCGGACATGCCGCGTATTGTGAAGGGTAAATGCGCGCGAGGCGAGACAAAAAAACGCCCCGATACATTTCAATACCGGGGCGTTCGTTAAACACTAACCTTTGATACAAACCACCTGGCGCAAGCGATGCACCACTTCCACCAGATCGCTTTGTGCCGCCATCACCGCATCGATGTTCTTGTAGGCCGCCGGTGATTCGTCGATCACCGCGCTATCTTTACGACATTCCACGTGGGCGGTGGCTTCCAGATGTTGTTCCATGCTGATTTCCTTCCGCGCCCGGGTACGGCTCATAACACGCCCCGCGCCATGGCTACAGCTATGGAAACTTTCAGCATTTCCCTTTCCGCGCACGATGAAGCTGCAGGCACCCATGCTGCCGGGAATAATTCCCAGCTCGCCTTCGCGCGCGCTTACCGCTCCCTTCCGCGTTACCAGCAATGACTCGCCGGCATGTTGTTCCCGCGTCACGTAGTTGTGATGGCAATTGACCGCCATCTTTCCCAGTTGAAACGGTGGCAAACGGTGACGCATCGATGCCAATACACGCTGCATCATCGCTTCACGATTGGTACGGGCGTAATCCTGTGCCCAAGACACGGCTTCGACATAATCGTCAAACAGGGGTTCGTCTTCCATGAAGAACGCGAGATCCTTGTCCGGCATATGGAAACCAAGCACACGCTTGGCCAACTTTTCACGGGCCCGTTCGATGAAGTACGTGCCGATCATGTTGCCGGTTCCGCGCGAACCCGAGTGCAGCATCACCCACACGGTATCGGTTTCATCAAGACAAATTTCGATGAAGTGATTTCCGCCACCGAGGGTTCCGGTCTGCCGTTCGATTTTGTCGAAACGGATTTTCGGATGCCTGTTCTGAATATTGAACAAGCGCGCGTGCAGCCCGGATTTCTGCAAATGGGTTGTGATGCTGTCGGGAATATTCCGGTGCTCACCACCGGGACCACTTCCGACCGGCACGCTACGTTCAATATCCGAGCGCAGCATCGCCAAACTTTCCGGCAAATCTTTTGCTTTCAGCGTGGTTTGAATCGCCGCCATTCCGCAACCGATATCGACGCCGACCGCAGCAGGAATAATCGCGCCACGGGTCGGCACCACCGAACCCACGGTCGCACCTTTACCCAAATGTACGTCGGGCATTACCGCCACCCAAGGTCCGACGAAGGGCAGGCTGGCGATATTCACCAATTGCGCGCGCGCTTCATCTTCCAAAGGCACACCGGTAATCCAGGCCTTGATTGGCTTGTGGTGTTCGGCATGCAGCAATGTAAATTGTGAAGCACTCACTTCTGTATCGCTCATAATATTCTCCTCACTATATTCCATGACACCGCCCCCATGGGCGGTGTTTTTCCGTTTCTATTTCAAAGTCACCAATTGCTTCAACACGCCGTCAAGACCACCGAACACGATCAACTGGCCGATTTTCTCGGTCACTTTTTCCAAAGCTTCCAATTCCTTCAAACGCATCAACACAGCACTCTGTTCAATCAAGCGCGCGGTGTTCAGCAACGAGCGGGTGGCGTTGGCTTCTTCACGACGACGAATCACGTTGGCTTGCGCGGTTTTTTCAGCCCGTACCACACCGTTCAAGATGTCCTTCATGTCACCAGGCAAGATGATGTCCTTGACACCCACGCCCAGCACTTCAAGACCCAACTCATTCACCTGCTTGTGCACATAGGAAAAGATGTCGGCGTCTAATGAAGCCTTGTCGCCCAACAGTTCATCCAATGTCTTGGCCGAGATCGCTTTACGCAAACCGTATTGCAATTCGCGGTACAAATAATCACCGTACTTGGCAACTTTGGTACGCACTGCAACGGCATCGGTCACTCGCACACTTGCCGCCAGATTCACACGCAAAGACACCTTGTCCTTGGTCAACAATTCCTGACCGGAGACTTCAACCGACTGCACACGCAAATCCATCACTTCGGCACTGATGTTTTTCTGGAAGTTCCAGAACGCATAAGCGCCAGGCTGCATCGCACGCGACAGTTTGCCGTCAACGAACAGCAGGCCAACCGATTCGGTCGGCACATTCACCGCAACGGCATAACGCTCCAGCACACCCATCTGGCGCAAACGACGCATCACGTCTTCGTCCATCTGGATGCCTTCGGTCAAACTCACTCGCTGTATATAAATGGCCACATGACCCTTCCAATACAACTTGCGCGAACCCGGTGCGAGCACATCCTCGAGCTTGCCATTCTTCAACAGCAAACCGACTTCCTTCGTGCCGATGTCGGCGAGCATGAAGGTGTCGCTTAAGCGATCACCCAAACGGGCGACCAGGGTTTCGACATCCTTGCCGGTGTATTCAACGCCGGTGATGTTGTGCACAGTCACTTCCAGGCTGTTGATAAAGCTTTTCAGGCGATACACACCAGGTGAAAGCACGTAGTCGAAACGACGATTCTTGTAGACGAGGCCGCGTTCGGCATCGCCTATTACAACTTTTTGAAACTTCAACATTGCGGACCTCCTTTGTAGTTCATGGTTAATCAAATGGCTCGATAATGAGCACTGCCAAGTCGGTCGAGCCCGCCGCTTGGTAGTTGAAACGCCACGATGCATTTCGTCACCGTGTCAAACAACGCAACGCGCGCTGTGTTATGCGTAGTCACCGCGAATGCATTCGCAATGATGTGGAATAAGTTGAAACTGCCCCTGACGCTACAGGCGCGAGGAAAGAGTGAGTACTTTGAGGCGACATCATTTTTGTAAAACTGTCCCGACTTCCGTCGGTCCTACAAAATGATTTCGGCTGTAAACACCAACAAGTTCCCGGTGCTTGCACCGCTGCGTCACGCATGCATCTTTCGATGTTTTGAGATCAGCACGCATGCCACACGGAACAGTTTCGGATCGGGCTTGCGCCCTGTTGGATAACGACGTTACAGGTCGTTTGGAGCAGGATTCGAACCCGCGACACGCAAATTATGAGTTTGCTGCTCTACCCATCTGAGCTATCCAGTGGTGACGAGTCGGAATCGAACCGACATTCACGATATCTAATCGTTGCTCTACCTTTGAGCGATCGTCTTGCGAAATGCACACATGCACTCATGGCATACGCGATGGCAAAGCCAGGCGCACCGGACGGCGTCGTAAGCCGTACCGCAATGATGAACAGGTAATGCACTTCGTTTTTGGCGGTCCGAAAAACGCCAAAACCTTTCAGCTTTCGCTGATCTATTTCGATACCGATTTCACTCGTGCCGAAGCATCAAGACACAGCGCTGAAGCGCTGTTGAGCTGCTTGCCCTTGCTTCCGGCGAGAGACCGGGATGCTTCAGGGCGGCACCGAAATATTTTGAAAAATAAGAATCCTTTTGCGAACGCCCAAAAGAAAAACCCCCGGGAAGATCCCGAGGGCATTCGCTATGCTCGGGAGATCGGCTTGGCCGATCTCCGAGAAGAGTGGCCTAGTCTATGGCTTTGTCATTGAGTGGAAACATGCCGCTTTGCTGTAAGCGTGCATCTATGCTCCGGCACGCACGCAGCATGCCGCCAACGCTTTTCAGCGTCTCGGTGTTCCCTGCAATGTGTGGTCGATACGAAGTCATTTTCTTACTCATTTATTCGCGTGATTGCGAAGCCGCGCACATTACGCCTGTATTTTTTAAATTGCAAATGTTTTTTTAACAAAATGGAAAATAAATTCAGGGCGCTGAAATTTTAGTGGCCGGGCTGTTGTACTGGCTGTACCGAAGGACAGAGCGAAATGGCGCTTTCCCCATCACACCAGTCGTTTCGATTTGCAGAATATTCCCATCACTCGCTATCCACATGGTGTTATCACTGACATGCGGCTTGGTCGCTTTGTATCGATACTTTTTCGTCATCTGTTTGCCGAGCAATTCGTTTCCCAGACTTTCTACCGAGACGCCTACTTCGAGTTCTTTCAACATATCGGCATTACGATATTGCGCCAGCATTTCTTTCAAACCCGGCATCGGGATTTTCATCATGTTGCCGCTCATGTTCATGTACATGGTGCCGCCGATCACCAGATTGGGCGGCTGTTTGTCGTTGCTGATTCGATAGCGATCGGGCGCCTGAAACTCGACGGCGCTTTTCGCTTTTTGCTTGCCATGCGTGGAGTCGATTTCCACCCTGAAGCTTTTGTAGGCCAGGAATTTCACGTACGCAGCATGCAGTTCGTCCTTTGGAGCGGCCATTGCAGGAACGGCAATCAAGAGCAAAACAGCCAGAAAATAACGCATGCGAGCATCCCTTTTTGAAAAATTGTATGTGATGATGTTAACCGTAATTTGAAGCCAAATCCGGACACTAGAAAATGAATTCGAACGAGCGCCGAGCCGCCTTACATCGTCAACTCAAAGTATCGCGCTACCCGATTTCACTGAAACAACTGCAGGACGACTTGCAATGTTCACGTGCAACTTTATACCGCGACATCGCTTTTCTGCGAGATGTGTTGATGGCGCCTATCGAACTCGATCCCGAACGTGGCGTGCGTTATAACGAAAAGGAAGCCGAACGTTTTGAATTGCCAGGCCTGTGGTTAAGCTCGGACGAATTGCATGCCCTGGTCGCGACACAGCAATTGCTGGCGCGTACCAGCGATGGCGTGTTGGCGAAAGCGCTGGCACCACTCAAAACGCGGATCGACAGCTTGCTGGCCGAACATTCGCAAGGCAAGCGCTGGCCACTGGAACGCATTCGCGTGATTGGTGCCGGTGTTCGCAAACGCGATGATGCCGGCTTCCGTATGGTGGCCACGGCGGTGTTGGAACGGCAACAACTGAGCTTTGATTATCTTGCCCGCTCGACCAATCAGGCAACCCATCGCACGGTATCGCCACAGCGACTAACCCATTACCGCGATAACTGGTATCTCGATGCCTATGATCACGAACGCGAGGGTTTGCGAAGCTTTTCGGTCGACCGTATCTCGCATGCAAAAATGCTGGAAGACACTGCCAGGGATTTGGCCGAACAGGAACTCGACAGCCATCTGGCGTCGAGCTACGGTATTTTTTCCGGCACCCCGAAAGGCACGGCGACCATCGTGTTTTCCGCCAAGGCAGCGCGCTGGGTAGCCGACG
This sequence comes from Arenimonas sp., assembly GCA_043789195.1. GTDB lineage: Bacteria > Pseudomonadota > Gammaproteobacteria > Xanthomonadales > Xanthomonadaceae > Arenimonas. Next base: position 11,697 of record JAYWIC010000066.1, read on the forward strand.
AACACTGGCATTCCAAGCAGGAGGGCCGTTTTCTGTCCGATGGCCGCTACGAACTTCGTTTGCCTTATAGCAATGCTAAAGAATTATTGATGGATATCTTGCGTTATGGTGCCGATGCCGAAATTACGGAACCGGCGAGTTTGCGGGCCCAGATTCAGTCCCTGCTGCAACTAACGATGTCGGCATATGAACCCTAGTTCCGGAAATAGCGGTCGCAATATTGCTCTGGTGCTCGGCTCCGGCGGTGCCCGTGGGTTGGCGCATATTGGCGTGATCGAAGCGCTGATATCAGAGGGCTTCACGATCCAGGCGGTGGTTGGCTGTTCGATGGGTGCCCTGGTCGGCGGCGTGTATGCGGCCGGGCGTTTGCAGGAATACAAGGATTGGACATCCTCACTGGAAAAATCCGGCGTGCTGCGTCTGCTGGATTTCGGCTTTGGGGGCCAGGGTTTTATCAAGGGTGACCGCATTATCGGCACGCTCAAGGAATTGGTCGGCGATTACCGGGTTGAAGATTTACCGATCGAATTCACTGCCGTTGCCACCGACCTGAAAAGCCAGCGCGAAGTCTGGCTGAACCGCGGAAAATTATTCGATGCCATCCGGGCATCGATTGCCATTCCGATGTTGCTGACACCCCATCGCGTCAATGGCCGCGAATTGGTCGATGGCGGTTTGTTATCCCCCGTGCCGATGGCGCCCACCCGGCAAATGGTGGTGGACCGCGTCATTGCCGTCGATGTGAACGGGCCCACCCATTGGCGGCCGATCATGGACCGACAAACAGAAAGCTTTGAGGAAACCTGCGAAAACGACGAAGCTCTGGCACAAGCCTATGGCGTAGATGTTTTCGCACAGAAACAAGACGATGAAGTCGACCAACGCAGTCTGCGCGAGCGCTTGGCCGCCATGTGGCAGGGCGATGAAAAGCATCATTCCGCTTCCGACAACCAACTCAGCACGATGGAGCTGATGTCGCAATCGCTCGACACCATGCACTCGGCCATGAGCCGTCTTCAACTGGCACAGGATCCGCCCGACTTGCTCATCCAGATCCCGCGCGAAAGCTGCAGTTTTCACGAATACTGGCGCGGCAAGGAAATGATTGAAATCGGCCATCGCATCGCGATGACGGCATTAACGCGGGCGCCGTATTAACGATTATTGAAACCCGGGTTTT
>JAYWIC010000067.1:0-3551 GCA_043789195.1 Arenimonas sp.
TGAATTTCGAAGGAAAGGCACTCGCCGTAGTCATGAATCACTTGACCGACAAAGTGTCACCTGCCTTGATCGAGCATCATAATAAGCACGGAAATACCGGAGCGAAGTTTGCCCAAGGCGAGGCGGTAAAAGTCTATGTTGCCAATCTGGGTAATTATAAAGACCTTACTAAAAGTGTCCCTGGACTGATGGTCGATCTTGCCAACTATGTAACTAAAGATTTGTACACCAGCATGTGTACACGTTACGAAGGACCGTTCACTGGAAAGCTAAGCATCGAGTTCTTCAAAGATGCCAGCAGCCGTGACCCCTACTGGGAATACACGGTAGAGATCGGCGGCAAGTTAATCCTGAGCGAGCCAAAAGCATTTAGTGGCAAACCTGGAAGCACAATGCGCGGGCGTTTCGATGGCGCCGCGATTGGCTACAAAGTGTGGGAAGACGCGCTGAAATTGAATCCGAAACTGAAAACACAGCTGGCGGTCCATAAACTCATTGCACCGCCGCCAACGATACCGCTTCCGCCGGATGAAATGGGTGCAATATTCAATACCGCGGCACACCCACTGGGCTTTCAAGTGGGAGTGACTGCAGTGCGAAAAGGCGACCAGATCATCGTGAATTTTGACGAAGCGGCAATACGTGATATGAATCCGAAACTAAACCGTGCACTATTAATTCACGTATTTATTGCCGGCATGATCCCGGCTCCGAACTATCAAACGCTACCCATGCAAGACGCCCATTATATTTTGTCGCGCGGGATGCGCAAAAACGCGGTGCTTAAACTTTCTACTAAAGGCAAAGAGCAGCACCTGACGGGTAATTTTGTACGCAAGGAAGACACCGGTGATATTTTATTGAACTGGAAAGTGGATGTAGATATTTGCAATCCCGCTTGTTCCGAAAGCACTATCCAGCGAGTAAAAGCCTGGTATGACGCTGGTCAGGCAAAGCGAAAGAAAGGAAAGCAATGAAATCATACCGATTGAGATGTGGGTTGGCATTGTTCGTCGGCATGGCGATGGCGGGTCCGGCATTGGCCGTGCCGGAAAATTCGAACACGCCAAAACCGGCATCAGCCGCAGCTCACACGCCCGCAAAAGGCAGCGCAGAAAGAGCCGCGATACTGGATGCTTTGCGCGGGGTCGTAAAAAAGATGTCCGATCTTGACGTGATTTTTGTGGTTACGCATCTCAAGCTTAAAAATAATTGGGCATGGGTAGAAGCGGAGCCACAGTCGCGCGATGGCACGCAGCATTACGAAACCATGACCGGCTTGTTGCAAAAGAAAAACGGAAGATGGATATTTGTGGAAGGTCCACCCGAGGCTGTCCTTTGCGACGAGGATCCCGAGTGCGCCGACACGGCACGTTATTTCCGGAAGCTCGCTAAAAAATATCCGTCAGTATCGATGGATATTTTCCCGAAATAGCCGGGACTAAATTATCCCTGTCGCTGCCAGGACGCGATTGCGTCCAGCATGTTTTGCAGCATAGAGTGCTTTGTCGGCGTGCCCGAGTGCGGCATTGACGCTTGGATGGGTCGGGAGCCATTCGGCCACTCCGATGCTGATGCTGACTTTTACTTCCTGAAAGTTATAGTCATCGATGGCCCGGCGTAAACGTTCGGCCAGTTCAATGCCGGTTTGCTCGGATGCATCTTCGAGAATAATCGCGAATTCTTCACCGCCATATCTGAAAAGCGGTATGCCGGGGTCGAGTGCACGGCCAAGCTCGGCTGCTACTTGCGTGATAATGCGGTCGCCTACCAGATGCCCATGTTCGTCATTGATTGCCTTGAAATAATCAATGTCGATCAGCAGGAACGTACAACGGTTTCCGTTCGCACGTGAACGCGTGAGTTCTTGGAGGGATTCGTTGAATGTGCGCCGATTAAAACAATTGCTCAAGGCGTCGTGATCTGAGTAGTAGCGAAGCATCGCCGATGCACGTTCCTCCAGTAATGCGTATGTGTAGATGAAGCAAACCAGCAAGCCGTAACCACTGGCAAATCGGACGATGTCGATCAGCGGCAGCGTGGGCTTTAGCGTAAGCACGATATAGATACCGTACAGCACCATGCCTACAAGGGCGGGTTTTGATCGGATCAAAAATACTAGAAGTGGCGGAAAGATATAGGCCCAATGCTGCATCGGGCGACCATGATACATGCCAAAGAGGGGCACAAAAATCAGGACTAGCGCAATTCCCGTGAAGAACACAGTGCCACCGATATGGCGTGGAGAGAGCAGGAGCCCGGTGACACTGGCGGCCGATACCGCAAATACAATCCATGCCAGTTGCGCGGTGTCTTCCAGTCCAAGCTGGGTATTGAGCGTAGCCAGGCCGGCCATCAGCAACATCACCAAAACGCCGAGTACGATGCCGACGCGCCAGCGCATGTTCGCCCGGAAGTCGGTAAATGAGTCGCGACGTATCGGCATTAAATCAATTTCCCCGATGCTTGGTAGCCTGACTGAAGACGTTGACTACATCGGGGGCAAGCAGTCGAAACGCGCCTATCTTCGCATATTCAGCGGTGATGCAATCGGTCTTTGCCTGGAGTTAACGTCCACGCTTATTCGGCGCGGCGATTGTGGCTTGGAGTCCCCCGTTCCAGACCTGGAGCCGGTGAGTCTTTATGCTTCCAGGCTGATAGGCTCGAACGGCACCACGGGATCTACATCGGCAGCGTAATCCACACCTGCCACGCCGAAGCCGAACAGCTTCAGGAATTCTTCTTTGTAGCTTTTGTAATCGGTCAGTTCGAATAGGTTTTCAGTCGTGACCTGCGGCCAGATTTGCATCACGGTTTTCTGGACTTCGTCACGCAATTCCCAGTCGTCCATGCGGATGCGCTGGTGGTCGTCACGGCTGGTGGTATCGCTGTAAATCTGGGTGCGGAACATGCGATCGATTTGTTCGATCGTGCCTTCATGCAAGTTTTGCTCTTTCATCACCTTGAAGCAAAGTGAAATATACAAAGGCATTACGGGAATCGCTGCCGATGCCTGGGTGACGACACTTTTCAGTACCGCAACATTCGCGGTTCCGTGAAGCGGAGCGAGCAAGTTTCGTAATGCGGTGGCGGCACGATCCATATCTTCCTTGGCTTTACCAAGCGCGCCATGCCAGTAGATTGGCCAGGTAATTTCCGTGCCGATATAGCTGTAGGACATCGTCTTGATGCCATCGGCCAGTGCGCCTGCATCCAGCAATGCCTTCATCCATAATTCCCAATCTTCGCCACCCATCACGGTAATGGTGTCGGCAATTTCCTGCTCGGTAGCAGGCTCGACTTCGGAATGGATGATGCGGTCTTTACTGGTATCAATCGCGGTCGATTGATACGTCTCGCCGATGGGCTTCAGTGCCGAACGAACTAGCACGCCGGAGTCCGGCAGTTTACGGACAGGCGATGCGAGTGAATACACGACCATATCGACCTGATCCAAATCCTGCTTGATCAATTCAATCGCCTTGGCGCGCATTTCATGCGAGAACGCATCGCCATTGATGCTCTTGGCGTACAAGCCGGCGGCCTGTGCT
>JAYWIC010000068.1:0-12825 GCA_043789195.1 Arenimonas sp.
GATGGGTGCGGCAACGCTTGTGCTGGAATTTACAAGATGGCTATCTGCAGCAACTGCAGCGCCTGAAGGTCGCAATGAAATTCGCTGGCCAATTTTTACTGTATAGGGTTCGGCAATATCGTTCCATGCCGCTACTTCGCGGTAACTCAATCCGGCACGAAAAGAAATGCCATACAGGGTATCCCCGGCTTGCACGGTATAGGGTTCATCGCTTGAGATGGGTTCATATCGCTTTTGGGCTGGTGCCCCTTGCCTAGCAACGTCGTTGCCCGAGGTTGGCCGAACACTCACGGTCGTCTGGGCGCAGGCGCTTAGTACGACAATTGAAGCCATAAGCGAGCAGGTAAACAGTGAAATATTCTTCATGGTGTTTTTCATGCGCCCTGTGGTTTCATCATGATCCAGGCAACAAAACCCGCGAGTAAAAGTAATCCAATCCAGCCGATGGGTTCAATATATTTTCTCAATGCGGCCTCTGCTTTAGCGCCGCCCAGGCGAATTGCGCCAGCTATCAGATAGACACGCTTGCCGCGACCAACAATCATGCAGGCAAGAAATGGCAGAATGGGTACGCCCACGATGCCGGCTGCCCAGGTCACGAACTTCATCGGAATGACTGGCTGGATTGCAGCGATGGTCAATGTGCCAAGCATGGCCAACCAGTGCTCCTGCATCTGCAATTGCAGACTTTCGACCCAGGTGCTAATGCCCTGCTGAAGCTCGGCGCTGAGCAGTGGCTTGATGATTTCGTAGGCGTAATGCCCGAGTGCGTACCCGACCAGAGATCCCAGCAATGAAGCCACCAAACTTACCGTGGCATACCAGAAGCCTGATTTCTGTTTTGCCAGACACATGGGTGCCAGCATTACCTCCGGTGGCACCGGAAAAATAATCGCCTCGAAAAAACTAAGTGTCGCCAAAATCGACACTGCATTCTTGTGCTGTGCCCAGACAATGGCTTTGTCGTAGAGCGGCTGAAAAATCTTCATCAAATAATTCCCGTCACCAAAGGCACAAAGACCACATTGCCCAAGTCTTCCTGAATGATGCCTTCCGGTGTTTTACGGAGGCGCAATAATTTCTGGACACTGGAGCCGCCAACCGGCGCTATCAGCGTGCCGCCATCGGACAATTGCTCCAGCAACTCTGGCACGATTGCTGCTGCCCCCGCGGTGACGATAATGGCATCAAACGGCATGTATTCCGACCAACCGATATGACCATCAACATGCTTGCTCCGCACGTTCAAAGTTAGATTCCGAAAACGGCGTCGCGCCTGGCGCAATAATTCTTCGATACGCTCAACGGTAAATACTTCCATGCCGAGCGTCGCCAAGACCGAGCCTTGATAGCCGGAACCGGTGCCAATTTCCAACACTTTTTTCGGCATACCGTTTTCGATCAAAGCCTCGGTCATGCGGGCTACCACCCAAGGCTGTGAAATGGTTTGGCCTTTGCCAATCGGCAATGCCGTATCTTCGTACGCCCTGGATGCCAGCGCTTCTTCAATGAACAAGTGGCGCGGCAATACTCGCAATGCATTCAGTACCCGCTCATCGCGAATACCGCCTTCGCTACGCAGGCGGTCGACCATCCGGTCACGGGCACGTTGTGAGGTCATGCCCAAACCTTTTGCTTCGGGCTTGATGAGATAAGGCGACATCATGCGGTGTGTTTTTTTCCTGCACTCAGGCCAGAAATCCATTGCCCGACCGATTCCAGTGCATGGTAACGAGTGAGGTCGACATGAATGGGCGTGATGGAAATAAAACCATTTCTAACCGCATGGAAATCAGTTCCGAGACCGGCATCTTGTTCTGGCCCTGGCGGCCCTATCCACCACACGGTACGGCCACGTGGATCGGTTTGTGCGATACAGGGCTCGGCGCGATGACGATGACCGCAGCGCGTCACTTCGAATCCATTTATCTCATCCCAAGGCAGGTCGGGCACGTTCACATTCAAGATGGTGTCGGCAGGCAATGGATCGGCCAGCAAACGCTCGGTAATCATCACGGCAGCTTTGACGGCGGACTCGTAATGTTTGGCTTTATGGTCCTGCGTTGCCAGCGACATCGCAATGGCAGGAAAGCCCAGACAGCGGCCTTCCATGGCGGCGGCAACGGTGCCGGAGTAAATCACGTCGTCGCCCATGTTCGAAGTGTTATTGATGCCGGAAATCACGATATCCGGATCCGTCTTCAATAGACCGGCCAACGCGAGATGGACGCAATCGGTCGGTGTGCCTGCCACGCTCCAGGTATTTTCGTTGAGGGCTTTGGCCCGAATCGGCATATCCAGCGTAAGGGAATTGCTGGCGCCTGATCGGTCCCGGTCGGGAGCTACCACGAAGACAGTGTGTCCGGCGTCCTGCAGGCCTTGTGCCAACTGCTTGATGCCCGGTGCATCGACACCATCATCGTTGCTGATCAATATGCGCATTGCTACCTCATTTCGTTATGCTCATGATAACGGAACCGGCGCTTCTTAACACTTCCCACGTGGCTGCAGCGCGTATTAACGGGCTCGTTACGGCAACTGCTTACAATGACGGCAATGACGAAAACTAAACTCCCCGCCGATGCGCCAATTGACGATGATGCCGCACTGTTTCGCGAGGCTATCGGCGAAGTGCGCCGTATCGAAATAGAAGATCAAGGCATCCCGCGCTTAAAACCAATAGCAGACTCCAAAATGTTTCGTCGTGATGAAGCCCAAGCGCTTCGAGATTCGCGTTCGGTATCAGCGACCGAAGCCTATCTGAATTCTGCCGACGAACTCAGTTATCAACGCCCGGAAGTTCCCGAAAAATGGTTTAAACAATTGAAGCGTGGACAAATCAGTGTCCAGGACGAACTTGATTTACATCATTGCCGGGCCGCAGATGCCGAAGTGTTTCTCAAACAATTCCTCAATCAGGCGCGCGAGGAGCAGCACTACTGCGTCCGGGTAATTCACGGTAAAGGATTGCGATCCGAAAGCGCCCCCGTTCTGAAAGCGCTGGTAGACCGGGTATTGCGTCATCGCGGTGACGTGCTCGCCTTCCACTCGGCACCACTGACCCAAGGCGGCACCGGGGCATTACTGGTGTTATTGGCGCGCCATTAATGTCACAAAAAAGGCTGGTTTATTGGCCGTCTTTCTTTGCTTTGGGCGCTTTGGGCGGATTGACCCATTTGACCACTACACCACGCTGGCTGGCTTGGCGTTCAACTCTGGCCATGTATTGCTCATCGTAACCACTGCTGTTTTGCTTGGATTGAGCCATTTTGGCCGAGTCTTTACTGTCGGTACTTGCACAGGAACTCAGGATACATATCAGGCAGATTGCCAATACTCGTTTCATGGGTATACACCTTGATCATGGACGAGGTTTCAGATTACTCCTGTGATTGGCGCTTGCAAGTGCCTCTCAGGGTTTTTCAGCCTGCTTCCACCAGCTCGCCCAGCTCAGCCAATAATTCCGTGGCATACGCGCCCGGCGGAAGCGAAAAACGGCACTGTAATTGGTCTTTTTGCAGCCAATGCCAGTTCAAGTCCTGCACCTGAATGCGCAAGGCGCGGCGCTCCTGTTTCAGGTCTGCTGCTTCCAGACCACGACACAGTGCCGGATGGGCATTCGCCACCGCCAACTCGACAGCGGCAACTTCGGCAGAGGTTCGTAATTCGCCCTTTCCCCACATCGGCCCGGTCGGATGAATCTCGAGTTTTTCAAGTCGTGCCCGCAACTCCTTGGTGAAAGCTTCCGGACCGAAAATACTGTGAGAGCCATTGATCATCCAGACTTCGCCTTCAAGCGAACTCAACCAATTTTGATTCTCGATACGCGATGCCAGCACCGCATTGAAAATTTCCGAACGTGCAGCCGAAAGATAGATGGAGCGTTGCTCGCGCTTCACCCGGTCGCCAGAAAACATTTTCAGTGCCATACCGACATTGGCACGTTCGCGGCCAAATCGCTGCTCGCCAAAATAATTTGGCAGGCCGTAATCGCGGATTTTTTCGAGTCTGTTTTCGATGGGCGGTTTATCGCCTTCGATATCACGAAGCGTCAAGGCAAATAAATTGCCAGCCAGCGCACCGCGCGGCAGTTTTCGGTGATGCCATTGCCATTCGAGCAGTTTCAGACCTTCGATATTTAGCGCGTCAAAATCGGGCGCAATTTTTTTTGGCAAATGCACGGTAAAACGCTGACGCGTTACGGCATGGCGATCTTTCAAGCCGGCATACCCGATACCCATCTCGCCGATACCGGCCCACTTCGACAACTCCTTGGCGACGAATGCCGTGTTCAATCCTCGTTTTTCAATCGTGAGCAACAAGTGTTCGCCTTCTCCGTGTGCTTCGAAAGCGTTTATTTCTTCAACGATAAAATCTTCGGGACAACTGCGAAATTTACCCTTTAAAACGGCATCGCCATAGGCGCGCGGCAGAATCATGCTTTCACCAACAAAACCACTGCCTGTGCCGCAATACCTTCGCCTCTTCCGGTGAAACCCAGCTTTTCGGTAGTGGTAGCCTTCACCGAAATCTGGTCAAGCATCACCTGGCAATCTTCGGCGATATTATTTTTCATCTGTTCGCCATAGGGCGTGATTTTCGGATGCTCGCAAATAATCGTGAGGTCGGCATTATTCAATGAATAGCCTTTACTCTGGATTAGGGAAATACAGTGCCGCAACAAATCGCGACTATCGGCACCGCGCCAACGTTCATCGCCCGGTGGAAAATGTTTTCCGATATCGCCAAGCGCAAGGGCACCCAGAATGGCATCGCAAAGAGCGTGCAGGACGACATCACCGTCCGAATGGGCATCTAGTCCTTGTGCGTGTGGAATTTTTACGCCGCCGAGCATGACGTGATCGCCCTCGCCGAATGCATGTACATCGAAGCCGCTGCCGATCCGCATAAAAATCCTTTCTCGGTAAGAGCGACTTTAGTCGCGGTCGCCGTCTGGTTTTGTTGATCCATTCGGGGTTAAAACCCCTCTTACGTCTTGCTTAAAATAAATTCCGCCAACGCCAAATCCGAAGGCGTCGTCACTTTGATATTGTCTTCTGATCCTTCCACTAAAAGCGGTTTAAATCCGAGACGCTCCATTGCCATCGCTTCATCGGTGACAATCAGGCCCGCACGCATGGCCGCTTCGATGGCACGAATCAGTCCGCCGCGCCGAAACATTTGCGGCGTCAGTGCACGCCAAAGCTTTTCGCGGGGCTCGGTACCGAAAATATGTTTGCCGTCTTCGCTGCGCTTGATGGTGTCGCGCACCGGTGTTGCCAAAATAGCGCCGATCGAATGGGCTTCGCCCATCGCCAACAAACGAGACAAATCCACGGCACGCAGACAGGGTCTTGCAGCATCATGGACAAGGACAAAACGATCCTCGTGAACGAGTGCAGGCAAGGCCTGCAAGGCCGAAAGCACCGAATCGGCGCGCTCGGCACCGCCCCGACAGGTATAAATGGGTTTACCTTCCATCTCACGCCATCCGCCCCAATAAGGGTCGTCCGGCGAAATGGCCACCATCACGCCATCAACCAGCGGATGCGCCAATAAGGACCGAAGACTATGTTCAATGAGTGGGCGCCCGGCAATATTCAAATATTGTTTTGGCGTCTCGCTACCGAAACGGGTGCCGCGACCAGCTGCAGGCACGACCGCCCAGGTCATTGGGGATCCTCGTCGGCAGATTTTTCTTCGGGAAGTTTTGTGGCATGCGGATCCACCACGCGATAAAAAGTTTCGCCCGGCTTCACCATGCCCAGTTCGTTGCGGGCACGTTCTTCGGCAGCGGCCTCACCGGACTTGAGATCTTCCACTTCGGCGGCAAGTGCATCGTTACGCTGTTGCAAATCCGCATTATTGGATACCTGGCTCCGAACCTTTTCTTCCAGCTTGGTAGCTTGTCGCCAGCCAGTATCGCCCAGCCATAGCTTTGTCTGCAGGCCCAGCAAAAAAATGCCGAGCAGCAGAAAAGGCCAAAGGCGTTTTAATGCCGTCATATTTAGTGCTTCAAACTCACGAATGCATTGCGCCCAGCGTAACGTGCTTTATCACCCAAGGCTTGTTCAATACGCAGGAGCTGGTTGTATTTGGCCACACGATCGCTACGGCACAACGAACCGGTCTTGATTTGCGTAGCGGTAGTCGCAACGGCGATATCAGCGATCGTTGTATCTTCGGTTTCACCGGAACGATGCGACACAATCGCTGCGTAATTGTTGGCATGCGCCATCGCAATGGCTTGCAAAGTTTCGCTCAAGGTGCCGATTTGATTCACCTTGATCAAAATAGCGTTGGCAATTTTTTTATCGATACCTTCCTGAAAAATTTTCGGGTTGGTCACGAATAAATCATCGCCGACTAATTGCAGAGTGTTACCCAAACGATCGGACAATAATTTCCAGCCATCCCAGTCATCTTCCGCCATGCCGTCTTCAATGGTGATGATCGGATATTTTTTCGCCCAACCATCCATGAAATCGACGAACTGTTCGGATGAAAGGCGCTTGCCCTCACCCATCAAATTATATTTTCCGTTTTCATAAAACTCGGTACTGGCAACGTCGAGACCCAGCAGGATATCGTCACCGGCCTTGTAGCCCGCTTTGCCGATGGCTTCAAGAATGGTTTCAAGCGCTTCTTCGTTTGAACGCAAATCCGGGGCAAACCCGCCTTCGTCACCGACAGATGTGGAAAGACCGCGCGACTTCAAAACCGATTTCAATGAATGGAAAATTTCGGTGCCGGCCCGCAATGCTTCGCTGAAAGAATCAAAACCGACCGGCAATACCATGAATTCCTGCATGTCGACATTGTTGTCGGCATGCGCGCCGCCGTTGATGATGTTCATCATCGGCACCGGCAAGGTCACTTCTTTGTCGCCGGCCAGATGCGCCCACAAAGGCATTTTTTTCGAAGCGGCCAGCGCATGCGCATTCGCCATCGAAACACCCAGCAAAGCATTAGCACCCAAACGGCCTTTGTTATCGGTACCATCGAGATTGATCAACTTGGCATCTAAACCTGCCTGATCGGCAGCATCAAAACCTTTCAGCGCATCGGCTATCGTCGTATTGACGTTGGCTACGGCTTTTTTTACGCCCTTGCCCATATAACGTGATTTGTCGCCGTCACGCAGTTCGACGGCTTCTTTACTTCCCGTGGAGGCTCCTGATGGAACGGCAGCGCGGCCTACATGGCCGGAATTGAGCGTCACTTCGGCTTCGAGTGTCGGGTTACCGCGTGAATCAAGAATTTCGCGAGCGATGATTTTGGTGATGGTGGTCATTTTTGTTTGGTCTTAAAAAAGTAATCGTGGAATGTGTTTTTAAAATTCAAAAACCGTTTTTCTTGGAAATTTGATCTAACGCTAGCATCGTTTCCAGCAACCCTTTCATCTTGTCGAGCGGCCAGGCATTCGGGCCATCTGACAATGCCTTGTCCGGATCAGGATGGGTTTCCATAAATACGCCCGCCACGCCCACTGCGATTGCGGCACGTGCAAGCGCAGGAACAAATTCACGCTGGCCTCCGGATTTACCGTCCATACCGCCAGGCAATTGCACCGAGTGCGTGGCATCAAACACGACCGGGCAACCGGTATCGCGCATCACGACCAGCGAACGCATATCGGAGACCAGATTGTTGTAGCCAAAACTCACGCCGCGTTCGCAAACCATGATTTGCTGGTTGCCGGTCGCTTGCGCTTTCGCGGAAACGTGCTTCATTTCCCAAGGCGAAAGGAACTGGCCTTTTTTGATATTGACCGGTTTGCCGGTCGCCGCGACCTTCTGGATGAAATCAGTTTGGCGACACAAAAATGCCGGTGTTTGCAACACATCGACAACGCTGGCCACTTCGTCCATCGGCGTGTATTCGTGCACGTCGGTCAGGACCGGCACGCCGATTTGTTTTTTCACTTCAGCCAATACTTTCAAGCCTTCTTCCAGACCCGGCCCGCGAAAGCTGGTGCCCGAAGTGCGGTTGGCCTTGTCGAAACTCGATTTGAAAATAAACGGAATACCGAGCTGACCAGTGATTTCTTTCAACTTGCCGGCGACATCCAACTGCAATTGCATGGATTCGATAACGCAGGGGCCTGCGATCAGGAAAAACGGTTGATCAAGACCGACCTCAAAACCACAGAGCTTCATGCGCTTACCTCTTTCAAAAGACTGCCACCGTGCTTGTACTCACGCGCTGCCCGGATAAAACCGATAAATAGCGGATGACCATCGCGCGGAGTAGACAGGAATTCCGGATGTGCCTGACAGGCAACAAACCAAGGATGATTTGGCAGCTCAATCATTTCGACCAATAAATCATCCATCGATTTCGCCGAAATAACCAAACCGGCTTCTTCCAATTGGTTGCGGTAGCGATTGTTAAATTCATAACGATGACGATGGCGTTCGGCCACCACGTCTTTTCCGTACATCGCACGCGCCTTGGTGCCCGCTTTTAGGCGACATTCCTGCAAGCCCAGCCGCATGGTACCGCCGAGATCGGAATCTTCGCCGCGCTTTTCAACATCGCCGGAAGCCGTGCGCCATTCGGTAATTAGGCCAATGACGGGATCAACACAGTTCTTGTCGTTTTCGGTCGTGTTCGCCTTGGGCAGACCGGCCAGATGACGGGCAACATCGACAACGGCAGCTTGCATGCCATAACAGATGCCGAAATACGGCACATTGTGTTCACGCGCATATTTTGACGTCAGCACTTTGCCTTCGAAGCCGCGATCACCAAAACCGCCCGGCACCAGAATCGCATCGACATCGCTCAGGCATTTGCCGTTATCGGCTTCAACTTGCTCGGACTCGAGCCACTTCAAACGCACACGCGTGCGCTGACGCAAACCGCCGTGTTTCAATGCTTCCGACAAGGATTTATAGGCATCCTGGTGATCAACATATTTACCGACCACGGCAACGGTGACTTCATCGATCGGATTTTCGGCAGCGTCTACCGCAGCGGCCCATTCCGATAAATCGGCAGTTTTCGCCATGTCTTCGAGACGCAGTTTCTCGATGACGATCTGGTCAAGTTTTTGTTCGTGCAGCCAGAACGGCAGTTTGTAGACATTGTCGACATCAACGCAGCTAATCACGGCGCGCTCGTCGACATTGGTAAACAAGGCAATTTTCTGGCGTTCACTTTCCGGCAAGGGTCGCTCGCTTCGGCACAGCAGAATATCGGGCTGGATACCAATCGTGCGCAATTCTTTTACCGAATGCTGGGTTGGTTTGGTTTTCAATTCACCCGCCGCCGCAATGTAGGGCACGAGGGTCAAATGCATGAAGATGGCGTTTTCACGGCCACGGTCGCTGCGGATTTGACGAATGGCTTCGAGAAACGGCAGCGATTCGATATCGCCGACAGTGCCGCCAATTTCCACCAGTGCGACATCAAAACCGTCGGTAGCTTCGAAAATGCAGCGTTTGATTTCATCGGTGATATGCGGGATGACCTGAACCGTTGCACCCAGATAGTCGCCGCGACGTTCTTTCCGAATCACGTTTTCGTAAATTCGGCCGGTCGTGACCGAATTCTTGCGGGTCAGGCGCGTGCGCACATAACGCTCGTAATGCCCCAGATCCAGATCGGTTTCAGCGCCGTCATCGGTGACGTACACCTCGCCATGCTGGAAGGGGCTCATGGTGCCCGGATCCACATTGATATAGGGATCGAGCTTCATCATGGTGATTTTAAGACCGCGAGCCTCGAGGATGGCTGCGAGAGAAGCGGCCGCAATGCCCTTGCCTAGCGAGGACACCACACCACCGGTAACAAATATTAAACGCGTCATTGCGAAAACCTGGCGCTGGAAAGCCCCATTTTACCGGAGTCGGCCCGACTCTGCACTCAACTTGACCAAAATCGCTCTACAGCCCATCCTGCCAGCCTCTCTAGACCATTAAATACAGCTAAAAAATAATGAACTCTCGCTATAACGCCGCCGATATTGAAGTTTTATCCGGTCTTGACCCCGTCAAACGCCGCCCCGGCATGTACACCGACACCAGCCGCCCGAATCATTTGGCCCAGGAAGTGGTGGATAACTCGATCGATGAGGCCCTCGCTGGCCACGCAAAAACGGTGGAAGTCACGCTTTATAACGATGGTAGCTGCGAAGTTAGTGACGATGGCCGCGGTATGCCAGTCGATATTCATCCCGAAGAAAAAATTCCCGGCATTGAATTAATCATGACGCGCCTGCATGCCGGTGGAAAATTCTCGAATAAAAACTACACATTTTCCGGCGGCCTGCACGGCGTCGGTGTCAGCGTGGTGAATGCGCTATCGAAAAAAGTTGAAGTGTTTATCAAGCGTGATGGCAATGAATACCGGATGGAATTCCAGAATGGCGATCGCACCTCTCCGCTGGAAATCATCAACACCGTTGGCAAGCGCAATACCGGCACCCGCTTACGTTTCTGGGCCGACGCAAAATATTTCGATACGCCCAAATATGCCGTGCGTGCACTTCGACATTTGCTGCGCGCAAAAGCCGTGCTCTGCCCCGGTCTGACCGTCAAATTATTTGATGAAGCCACGGGCGAGCGTAACGAATGGTTTTATGAAGATGGCTTGAGTGATTACTTGCGCGGCGAACTGGCCAATCGCGAGTATATTCCAAACGAATTATTTGTCGGCAATTTAAGCAAGGACACCGAAGTCGTGGATTGGGCTGTCGCCTGGTTGCCGGAAGGCGAACTGGTACATGAAAGCTACGTCAACCTGATTCCGACCGCGCAAGGCGGCACGCACGTGAACGGACTTCGCAGCGGCTTCACCGATGCGCTGCGGGAATTTTGCGACTTCCGCAACTTGCTGCCGCGTGGCGTGAAATTAGCGCCTGAAGATGTCTGGGACCGCGTCAGTTATGTGCTGTCAGTAAAAATGACCGATCCGCAATTCTCCGGTCAAACCAAAGAACGACTTTCTTCGCGACAAGCTGCCGGTTTTGTTGAGGGCGCATCGCATGACGCCTTCTCACTTTGGTTGAACACCCATACCGAACTGGGTGAACGCATTGCACAAATCGCCATTGATCGTGCTGCTGCGCGATTGAAAACCGAAAAGCAAATCGTTCGCAAGAAAATCACTCAGGGCCCTGCCTTGCCTGGCAAACTGGCCGACTGCATTTCGCAGGATTTATCCCGTACCGAAATATTTCTAGTCGAAGGTGATTCGGCTGGCGGCTCAGCAAAACAAGCGCGCGATAAAGATTTCCAGGCCATCTTGCCACTGCGCGGAAAAATCCTGAATACCTGGGAAGTGGAAAGCGGCGGTGTATTGGCTTCCAACGAAGTGCATGATCTTGCCGTTGCCATTGGTTGCGACCCGGGCGTCGATAAAATCGATGGCTTGCGCTATGGCAAAGTGGTGATTCTGGCCGATGCCGATTCCGATGGCTTGCATATCGCGACTTTATTGTGTGCCTTGTTCCTGAAACATTTTCCGGCGTTAGTCAAAGCCGGTAATATTTTTGTCGCGATGCCGCCGCTGTTCCGCGTCGACGTGGGCAAGCAGGTTTTCTATGCGCTGGATGAAGAGGAAAAACGCATTCTGCTCGAACGCATCGAGAAAGAAAAAATGCGTGGTCAGGTAAATGTCACCCGCTTCAAAGGCCTGGGTGAGATGAATCCCTCGCAATTGCGGGAATCCACTATCCACCCCGATACCCGTCGCTTGGTTCAACTCACCATTGACGATGCTGCCGAAACAAAAGCGCTGATGGATATGCTGCTGTCGAAAAAACGTGCCAGTGATCGCAAAGCGTGGCTAGAACTCAAAGGTGATATGGCGTCGCTGGAGATTTGATTTTTTGGCATTTGTAGGAGGGCCTTCTAGGCCCGACATATCTGGCGGGACTTGTCGGGCCTAGAAGGCCCTCCTACACATCAGCTAAACAGGCGCTTTAGCCAGCCGGCAAACTGGTTTATTTCCGAATCGAAATTACCGCTGAGTGCCAGATAAATCAGATACAAAAAAAAGCCAAGCGTGCCGACCGACACCAGTCGGTCCCAAAACCCGCCGAACTTCATGTTTCTTGATTTTGGATCCGAATTTTTCATGACAATGCCGCCTCCAGAAGTTTCTTGATGAGATGTTGGGTTTGGCCTGCCAATACTTCGCTATACAAATGGGCATCTTCGTCCATATACGTCGATTGCGACAACTCCAGTTGCACGGTTTCAATATTGTTGGCCTGATCGCAATAGTGCCTGGTGATGTAACCACCCTTGAAACGTCCATTACTTACCCAACTGAATTGCGATTGTGCTGTCAGGGTTTCTTCAATGCGTGATTGTGTTTTTTCGCTGCAGCTGGCACCGGCCACCGTGCCAATATTGAAATCGGGCAACTTGCCTTCGAATAAAAATGGTACCTGCGAGCGGATGGAATGACCTTCCCACAGCAATACGCGTCCATGCTCTGCGTGCAGTCGGGCGATTTGTTCTTTCAGTGCCTGATGATAGGGCCGCCAATAATGTTCAATGCGCGATTTTATCTCATGCTCGCTCGGCCAATGGCCTTCCAGATAGACGGGCTCGTCGCTGAACTGCCGTGTCGGGCACAAACCGGTGGTGTTTTGTCCCGGATATAAACTGACATCGTCCGGCGGGCGGTTGAGGTCAATCACATAACGGGAATATTTTGGCTGAACAATCGTGGCGCCCATGGATTTGGCGAAGGCATACAGCCTGCTCACATGCCAATCGGTATCCGGTGCCGAACGCGCGCTCGGCTGCATGCGAGCCTGCAAATCTTCGGGTATTTCACTGCCGTCGTGCGGCAGGCTGATCAGCAAAG
>JAYWIC010000069.1:0-12819 GCA_043789195.1 Arenimonas sp.
ACCGAAGGCGCAAAAATCCAGAAGCAGATCAAAGCCAAGGTTGCTCCATTCCAGAAACAAGTGTTGGCCGTCGTCAATGAAGCAAAGGCACAAGCCGAAACCCGTTTGGCGCCAGTATTGGCCAAATTCGGCAAGAAGCCGGCTGCCAAAGCCAAGCGTGTAGTGGCTAAAAAGCCTGCTGCCAAGCGTGTGACCAAGCGCGTTGTAAAAACGACACGTCGCAAAGCTGCCTGATTAAGGTAGTTTCCTCAAAAAAACGCCCCGCATGTCGGGGCGTTTTTGTAGGAGGACCTTCTAGGTCCGAAAAATCCCGCCGGATCGGTCGGGCCTAGAAGGTCCTCCTACGGCAACACTTTTAATGCTCTGCTTTTTGCGCTTTCGCAAATGCTGCCAATTGTTCCGGCGTGGCTTCGGGCTGGTATTTCGCTTTCCATTCGCCGAAAGCTTCACCATAAATAATCTCGCGGGCTTCGTCTTTACTCATTTCAGCGCCAGCCGCTTGCGCAGCTTCGCGGTACCAATCGGCCAGGCAATTTCGGCAAAAGCCCGCCAAAATCATCAGATCGATATTTTGAACCTCTTTGCGACTATTCAAATGCGCTAATAAACGGCGAAATGCGGCAGCTTCTAGTTCTGTTTGATTCATTTGTCTTGCCTGGTGGCGGGATAGGGTGCGCATCGGGGATAATGCAGGCTGATTTTAGGCTGGATACGTGATGAGCGCCCGGATTTTGGATGGCAAAGGTATTGCCGATACTTTATTGGACGAGCTCGCGGCGCGCGTGGAAGCCCGTGTGGCTGCCGGAAAGATGCGCCCAGGCCTGGCCGTCGTCCTGGTGGGTGAAGATCCAGCCTCTGCGGTTTATGTTCGCAATAAGCGCAAAGCCTGTAAGAAAGTGGGCATCAAAGCCTACGACTATGATCTACCTGCCGATACTTCCGACGATGACATTGCCGCATTGATCGACAAGTTAAATGATGATCCGAAAATTCACGGCATTTTGCTGCAATTGCCATTGCCCGGAAATCGCGATGGCAGTGAATTGATCCACCGAATTGATCCGCGCAAGGATGTGGACGGATTTCATCCCGAGAACGTCGGACATCTGGTGTTACGACAATTTGGCTTGCGGCCTTGCACGCCACGCGGGATTACGACTTTATTGGCTTTTACCGACAAGCCGGTACGTGGCGCTACCGCTACGATTGTCGGTGTCAGCAACCATGTTGGCCGTCCGATGGCACTGGAATTGCTGATTGCCGGTTGCACGACCATTTCCTGTCATAAATTCACCCCGAAAGACGTGTTGGAAGCTCAAGTGAGACAGGCCGATATTCTGGTGGTGGCGGTGGGTAAACCTGGCCTTATTCCCGGTGAATGGGTGAAGCCCGGAGCCGTGGTGATCGATGTCGGCATCAATCGAATGGATGACGGGCGCCTGGTGGGCGATGTTGGATTCGAGGCGGCATTTGAACGGGCAAGCTGGATTACTCCCGTACCAGGCGGTGTTGGGCCAATGACGGTGGCCACCTTGATGCAGAACACTCTTGAAGCCGCGGAAGCAGGCGATTAAAAATTCAATCAAGTAAAGATTTGTTTCAAAACATTGGTTTGTCATCTCTGTATGTGAGACTAGGCGCATGAAAAAAGTCTTAATAGTGTTACTGGTAGCGGCAAGTGTGAGTAGTTGTGCCTCGATTGTAGGAAAAGCGACCGACACGTTTGCCCAAAATCTGGGTAATGCCGTTCTTAACAGCGAAGATCCAGCCACGGTACGTGATGCCTTACCGGCATATTTATTATTGCTGGATGGCTTGATTGCCGGCCAAAAGCCCGACGACAAATCCAATGTCGGTGTCTTGCTAGCGGCGGCGCAATTGAATGGTGCCTATGCCGCAAATTTCACCGAAGGCGATGCGGTCCGTGCCCAACGGCTATCAAAAAAATCGCTGGATTATGCCAAGGCAGCAGTATGTTTGAGTGATACGGAATTATGTCTGGCGCTGGACAAGGATATTGATGCCTTTATCGGCGTTGTAAACAAGGATTCCAATACGGCTTTGCTTTATGCGCTGGCTTCAAGCTGGGCCGGGTTTATGCAGTCCAATAGCGAAGACTGGGGAGCGATTGCCGATTTACCCAAAGTCGAGGCTTTATTGATGCGGGTCGTGGCATTGGATGCAGGTCATGAGCGCGGCTTGCCCTACGTCTATCTGGGTGTCATCAATTCACTTCGGCCAGAAGCATTGGGGGGCAAACCGGAAATCGGCCGCGCCTATTTCGAAAAAGCGATTGCCATTTCCGAGGGTAAAAATCTCTATGCTAAAACTGCACTGGCGCAGTTTTACGCGCGCTTGGTGTTTAATCAGGAGCTGCACGATCAGATTTTAAACGAAGTGATTGCCGCAAACCCGAAGGCCAGCGGTTACACTCTTATCAATACTTTGGCGCAAGATCAGGCCAAACAATTACTCGCCAGCAGTAAAGACTATTTTTGAGGAATTATGAAACGATTTCTATACCTCGTATTTGCTTTGTTCTTGATACCTCAGGTTCAGGCACAACAATCGCTGAAAATTGCCACCTTGGCACCCGATGGTTCGTCATGGATGAAAGAGCTGCGCATCGCCGCGAAAGAAATTGAAACGACGACCCAGGGCCGTGTATTGGTGAAGTTTTATCCTGGTGGCGTGATGGGGCCGGACGCTGTGGTGCTTCGCAAAATACGCTTGGGTCAATTGCACGGTGGCGTACTTACCTCCAGTGAATTGGCATCGGTGTATCCCGATTCAATTATCTACAGCATGCCATTCATGTTTGACAGTTGGGACGAGGTTGACAAATCCCGGGCACAAATCGATCCAATGCTGGCAAAAGGCTTCGAAGCAAAAGGCTACAAAATGCTCGGCGTCTCGGGCATTGGCTTTGCCTACCTGATGGGCACCAAGCCTATTCGGACCCGCGCTGAAATGAACGCGGTCAAATTATGGATCCCGCAGAACGATATCATCGCCGAACGGGTATTCAGGCAGGGCGGCATCACTCCGATTCCTTTGCCCTTGGGTGATGTTTTCACCAGTCTGCAAACTGGCCTGGTCGACACCGTTGCCAATACTCCTAGCGGTGCGGTGGCATTGCAATGGCATGGCAAAGTGCGCGGCATGGTCGATTTGCCGATGAGTTTTGTCGTGGGCTTTATGGTGCTCGATATCAAAGCCTATCAAAAGTTAACTCCGGCAGATCAAGCCAGCGTTAGCAAAATATTTGGCGCAGCAGCGAAACGCATGGATGCCAATATCAAACGTGACGATACTGCCGCATTGGCTGCGATGAAAAAGCAGGGCTTGGTCGTGACCAAATTTGACGCCACCGAAAATGCGCGTTGGCGCGGAATCGGCGCCCAAGTAACGGCGCAGCTCGAGAAAGAGAAATTCGTATCGAGCGAAATTTTGAATGCCGTGCGTAAAGCCGCGGCAGGGGCTAAATAGGTGTTGGAAAAAGCGCAGCGGTTTGTGCACAGAATTGAAACCTATTTGCTGGCGGCACTGCTGATGTCGCTACTGCTAGTTTCGGTGGCCCAGATTGGCATGAGGGTTTTCTTTGATTCCGGCTTTGTCTGGGCGGAAGCAGTCGGCCGTCAGGGAGTTTTGTGGCTTGCCTTGTTGGGCGCGCTCGGGGCAACGCGGGCAAAAAAACACATCGCAATTGATGCCTTACCCAGGATACTGCCGGTAAAACTCCATCAGCTCGTGTGGTCGACTACCCAAATAGCGGCATCTCTAATTTGCGGAGCCATGGCGTGGTTTGGCTGGGGCATGGTCGCTCTTGAGCGCGAGGCGCCAGGCACGTTTATTGCCGAAATCCCAAGCTGGTGGCCGATGTGTATTTTTGTAACCGGCTTTGCACTGATCAGTATCCGACTTTTATTCGCAGCATTCAGTGAGCCGCCGGAGCCTGGCGCATGATTTGGGCAATGCTTATCGTCCTGATTTTGGCTGCGCTCGGCATGCCACTGTTTGCCGTCATTACCGCGGTCGCTTTTATCGGTTTTCATTTCGCCGGAATCGACCTGATCACCGTCGCGATCAGTTATTACCAACTAGGCGATATGCCTGGTTTGATTGCAATTCCCTTGTTCACCTTGGCCGGATATTTGTTGGGCGAGAGTGGTGCCCCCAAGCGATTGGTGCGCCTGTCTAATGCCTTGCTGGGTTGGCTACCAGGCGGATTGGCCATCGTTGCGATGGTGGCCTGCGCATTTTTCACTGCATTCACCGGGGCTTCGGGCGTCACCATTGTCGCGATGGGGGCATTGTTGTACCCGGCACTCATACAAGCAGGCTATACCGAACGTTACAGTCTAGGACTGGTTACGGCATCGGGTAGTTTGGGCCTGCTATTTGCGCCATCACTGCCGCTTATTTTGTATGGCTTTGTCGCTGGCCAATTGGGTACCACTCCGGCCGTAACGATGGAAAGCCTGTTTCTAGCAGGACTGATTCCGGGCTTTTTAATGATCGGGATGCTTTCGATGCATGCCATGTGGGTCGGCCGACTTGTGCCTAAAGCGAAGCACAGCTTTAATTTTTCCGAAATTCTATCGTCGATAAAAGAAGCCGCCTGGGAGCTGCCATTACCCTTTATCGTGCTGGGCGGGATTTACTCCGGCAAGTTTGCGGCAAGCGAAGCCGCAGCTGTGACAGCACTTTATGTTTTGATCGTAACTGTATTGATTAAAAAGGAAATTTCATTTTCAAAACTGCCTGAAGTGATGGCCGAATCGATGCGAATGGTGGGAGCAATACTGCTGATTTTGGGTGCCGCGCTAGCGATGTCTAGCTGGCTTGTGGACCAGGAAGTACCGGCAAAACTGTTCTCCTTTATCCAGGAGCACATTCATAGTCCCCTCGTATTTTTGTTATTGCTCAATATATTCCTGATTATCGTGGGGATGCTTCTGGATATCTTTTCCGCCATCGTCATTTTGACGCCCTTGCTGGTTCCGGTCGGCTTGGGTTTTGGCGTCAATCCGGTGCATCTTGGTATTATCATGCTGGCAAATCTGCAGTTGGGCTATTTCACGCCGCCAGTGGGGATGAACCTGTTTATTGCAGCGTACCGATTCAATAAATCGGTGATAGCCCTGACGCGTGCCTGTATTCCGTTCTTCATCATTCTCGGATTGGCGGTCTTGCTGATTACTTATCTGCCTTGGCTCAGCCTCGGGATGCTTTGATTTCAACAGATCTCGGCCGGCCGCCCCTAAATCGGCAAACACTGGATGTCGGTTTACCGGTATAATTACTCGCTTCCCAAGCTCGAGAGCCGCACATGCTGCGTATTCAGGCCGAAGCCTTAACTTTTGACGATGTATCGCTGGTCCCAGCCCATTCCATTGTCTTGCCGAAAGACGTCAGTCTTTCCACGCAACTCACAAAAAATATAACCTTAAACCTGCCGATTGTGTCCGCTGCCATGGACACCGTCACCGAAGCACGCCTGGCCATTGCCATGGCGCAGTTGGGCGGTATCGGCATCCTGCATAAAAACATGAGCCTGCAGCAACAAGCGGCCCATGTTGCGAAGGTCAAGAATTTTGAAGCTGGCGTCATTCGCGAACCCTTTACTGTTGGGCCCGAAACCACCATCGGCGAAGTGCTGAAACTTACCCGCGCCCGTAATATCTCCGGCGTACCTGTGGTGGATGGCGGTTTACTGGTCGGCATCGTGACCGGCCGCGATATGCGCTTCGAGAAAAAACTCGACGATCCTGTTCGCCACATCATGACCAAAAAAGAACGCCTGGTCACGGTGAAAGAGGGTGCCAGCGAAGAAGAAGTGATCGCACTGCTGCATAAACACCGCATCGAAAAAGTATTAGTCGTCAATGACGATTTCCAGTTACGCGGTCTGATTACCGTCAAAGATATTCAGAAAGCCCGCGACAATCCGAATGCCGCCAAAGATGAATCCGAACAATTATTGGTCGGTGCCGCGGTGGGCGTTGGTGGCGATACCGAAGCGCGAATCGAAGCCCTGGTGCATGCCGGTGTCGATGTCGTCGTGGTTGATACCGCACATGGCCACTCGCAAGGCGTACTGGATCGAGTGTTGTGGGTGAAGAAGAACTTCCCGAATGTGCAAGTGATCGGCGGCAATATCGTGACCGGTGATGCTGCATTAGCGCTGATGGATCACGGTGCCGATGCCGTGAAAGTCGGTGTCGGCCCGGG
Organism: Arenimonas sp.; assembly: GCA_043789195.1. Taxonomy (GTDB): domain Bacteria; phylum Pseudomonadota; class Gammaproteobacteria; order Xanthomonadales; family Xanthomonadaceae; genus Arenimonas. The sequence goes on from JAYWIC010000069.1 coordinate 6,235, forward strand.
TTCAATTTGCACCACTCGCATTGTTGCCGGTGTTGGCGTTCCGCAAATTACCGCTATCGGCATGGTGGCCGATGTGCTGAAAGGAAAAATCCCCTTGATTGCCGATGGCGGTATCCGCTATTCCGGTGATATCGCAAAAGCCCTGGTGGCGGGTGCCAGCACTGTGATGATTGGTGGCCTGTTTGCAGGCACCGAAGAGGCGCCTGGCGAAGTTGAATTATTCCAGGGCCGCAGCTACAAGAGCTATCGCGGCATGGGCAGTTTGGGCGCAATGGAAATGGGCAGCAAAGACCGCTATTTCCAGGATGCCAGTGACGCCGACAAACTGGTGCCGGAAGGTATCGAAGGTCGCGTTCCCTATCGCGGTTTGCTCGGCAGCATCGTTCATCAACTCGCCGGCGGCGTTCGCGCTTCGATGGGTTATGTCGGTTGTGCCACGATCGAAGAAATGCGCACGCGTCCAAAATTCGTCCGTGTCACGTCCGCCGGTACCCGCGAAAGTCATGTGCACGATGTTCAAATCACTAAAGAACCACCGAATTACCGGGCGTCCTGAACTTAAACACGCACGGCACCAAAATCATCCGAGATAACCAATGTCAGACCAGTCTTCCGCACCGATTTCAACATCCCCGGATATACATCACGACAAAATTCTTATCCTCGATTTTGGTGCCCAGTACACACAGCTAATCGCTCGTCGTATTCGTGAATTTGGTGTGTATTGCGAAATCTGGGCTTGGGATCATGATCCTGCCGAGATCGCGAAATTCAACCCAAAAGGCATCATCCTCTCGGGTGGCCCCGAGTCTACCGTTGAAGAAAATTCACCCCGCGCACCGCAGGAAGTCTTTGATAGCGGTCTGCCGATTCTCGGCATCTGCTACGGCATGCAGACCATGGCAATCCAGTTGGGTGGTCAGGTAGAAGCCGGGCACCACCGCGAATTTGGTTATGCCGAGGTGGAAGTAACTGCGCCTTGTGCCTTGTTGGATAGCTTGAAGGATCATCCCGGCTCGCCGCCAAGACTCGATGTCTGGATGAGCCACGGTGATCGCGTCACGCAGATTCCGGAAGGCTTCGACATCACAGCCCGCACCGGTAGCGTGCCGATTATTGGCATGAGCGACGAGAAGAAAAAATGGTTTGGCGTGCAATTCCATCCGGAAGTGACGCATACCAAATCCGGCGAAGCCATGCTGCGCCGATTCGCCGTCGATATTTGCGGTTGCAAGACCATGTGGACGGCCGCGAACATTATCGAAGACCAGATTGCCCGCGTTCATGCCCGGGTGGGGGATGATAATGTGTTGCTTGGCTTGTCCGGCGGGGTTGATTCTTCCGTTGTAGCCGCGCTTTTGCATAAAGCACTGGGTGATCGTTTGACCTGCGTATTTGTCGACACCGGGCTTTTGCGTTTCAACGAAGGCGACCAAGTGATGGACATGATGGCCCAGAACATGGGCGTCAAAGTGATTCGCATCAATGCCGCCGAGCGCTATTTCAGTGCATTAAAAGGCGTGAACGACCCGGAAGCCAAACGCAAAATCATCGGCAACCTGTTCATCGAAATCTTTGATGAAGAATCGGCCAAATTGAAAAACGTGAAATGGCTGGCGCAGGGCACGATTTATCCGGACGTGATTGAATCGGCTGGCAGCAAAACCGGCAAGGCCCACGTGATCAAAAGCCACCACAATGTCGGCGGATTGCCCGATTTCATGAAGCTGGGGCTTGTGGAGCCACTCCGCGAATTATTCAAGGATGAAGTTCGCCGTATTGGTGTCGAGCTTGGGCTTTCGAAAGAAATGGTGTATCGCCATCCGTTTCCGGGACCGGGGCTGGGTGTACGTATCCTCGGTGAAGTGAAAGCCGAATACGCTGAATTACTGGCCAAGGCTGACGCAATTTTTATCGAAGAACTCCGTAATTCCGGTTGGTACGACAAAACCAGTCAGGCCTTTGCCGTGTTTTTGCCGGTGAAGTCGGTCGGTGTCGTGGGCGATGCCCGTGCCTATGAATGGGTGATTGCATTGCGTGCCGTGGAAACCGTGGACTTCATGACGGCCCATTGGGCACATCTCCCGTACGAACTATTAGGCACGGTATCCAACAGAATAATCAATGAGTTATGCGGTGTTTCTCGTGTAGTTTATGACATAAGTGGCAAGCCTCCAGCCACCATCGAGTGGGAATAAATGACGGCGACTGACGAAGGTTGGATGCTCCGTGCCCTCGAGCTTGCCGACCGAGCAGAACGCGAGGATGACGAAGTGCCGGTGGGCGCATTGATCATCAATGAAAATGGTGAGTTGGTCGCCGAAGCCTGGAATCGCAACATCTGCTTGCATGACCCGAGCGCGCATGCCGAAATTCTGGCTATGCGGGCGGCCGGTGAAAAAATCGGAAACCACCGATTGCTTAGCTGCACTTTATTCGTCACCCTTGAGCCCTGCGCCATGTGCGCGATGGCGATGATTCATGCCCGCATCAAAAGGGTGGTGTTCGGCGCTTCAGACCCGAAAACCGGCGCTGCCGGCTCCGTCTTCGCGCTGCTTGAAGACCCGCGCCATAATCATCGGATAGAAGTGCAGGGCGGTGTGATGGCCGAGGTCGCTAGCAAGAAGCTATCGGATTATTTCCGGACAAAACGACAAAAGGCCTAGCCCATTTCTGCCTTGATTTCGTCGTCGAAACTTTTCACGGCCGCGAAGACTTCGCGCCCCAGATAAAACACTGCGCCTAATAAAAAGCACATTCCCGCGATACCCATGATCGTGGGTAGCATGGAAATGCGATTGCCACTCAAGGTATCGACGGCGAGGGCAAGGCTGGTGCCGATAAAAGAGCCTAGCGCACAATATAAATACAGGCAGGCACGCAATAAAAAAGTACTGCGCTTGCGATGCCGCAGGATTTGGAGTTCACGTGAAGCTTCGTCACGTGCGCCAGCTTTCCAGGCTGCCATCAAGGTTCGCAAGCGGTCCACCACGCGAGCCAACCGGTTATTGGCCGAGAGCAGCAGCGAGCCTGTGGCCGCCATCAAAATGGCGGGAGCCAGCAAGGAAGTAAGAATTTGGTAACTAGTATTCAAAGTGGTATCCCTGCACGAAAATCCCTTCCTTATTTGTTACAGTTAAACATATTCAATGGAAAATAATCATGAAGAACGATGACGAAAGCCAGCGACTGATCTGGATTGATCTGGAAATGACCGGGCTTGATCCCGATACCGATGTCATCATTGAAATAGCCACGCTGGTGACCGACAAGGATTTGAATGTATTGGCCGAAGGACCGGAATTGGCTATCAGGCAATCATTGGAAACCCTGGAAGCCATGGACGACTGGAATCGGGGAACACATCAACGTTCCGGACTTTGGCAACGCGTGCTCGATAGTCAGATCAGTATGTCGCAGGCAGAAGTGTTGACCATTGATTTTCTATCGAAATGGGTCGGAGCCAATAAATCCCCTATTTGCGGCAATTCGATTTGCCAGGATCGCCGGTTTTTAGTGCGCGGAATGCCACGACTTGAACGTTATTTCCACTACCGTAATCTTGACGTTTCAACCGTGAAGGAACTCAGCCGACGCTGGTCCCCCGATCTTCTCGCGGGCCTGACGAAAGTGGGTGCCCATACGGCTTTGTCTGATATTCGTGAATCGGTAAAAGAACTCGCCTTTTATCGACAACACATGGGTAAACTTGGCGGGCACGACTAATGCTTAGTTAACAGGGGTAGTGATGCAACGCTTGAAAGTTTTTTTTGCATTGTCATTGATGCTTTGGTCGGCGGCAGCCTTTGCCCTCGATAAAAAACCATTGGCATCTTATTCGCGCGAAGCCTGGACCACGCGAGATGGCCTTCCCCATAACCAGGTCAATTCCATCACGCAGACCCCGGAAGGGTATTTGTGGTTTGCTAGCTGGGAAGGGCTTGTTAGATACAACGGACAGGACTTCCGCATATTCACCCCGGAAAATATCCCCGCCTTACAAGATCACGGCATCCGTCATGTGAGCGTTGGGGCACAAGGCCGCTTAATTGTTTCCACTTCACGCGGTGGCGTATCGGTCTTGCAAAAAGACTTGTGGCGCACCTATGGTCAGTCAGCAGGCTTGGCGCAAAACGAAACCATGGCGTCGATCGAGGATAGCCAAGGGTCCATCTGGGTAGCCCATGAAAGCAAAGGTCTCTCACGGATTGACCCGAAAGGAAAAATTACCACTTATGGCTTGAAACAAGGCCTGCCATCAGAACGGATGTATGCCGTTTACATGGATAAAAACAAAATTATATGGGCCGGAACTGCACAAGGATTGGTTCGTGTAGAAAACAATAGGGTACAAAGTTTTAGTGAAGCCGAGGGGCTGCCCGCAGGTGCAATTTATGCCATTTTGGCGGCTCCCGAGGGAGGGCTTTATCTTGGAACACATCGTGGCTTGTTTTTAGGCCGCAACGGCAAGTTCGAAAGAATCACCAAGGATTTCCCGGATGAGGCCGTCATTAGTCTGACCTTGGATAGTGAATCCAATTTATGGCTTGGAACGGTCAATCGTGGTGTTATGCGTTTTGGTCGTCGGGGTCTGGAAAGTCTGGATGCGAAAGCGGGGCTTCCCAATAATCGTGTCGGTGCATTATTTAGTGACCGTGAAGGCAATGTCTGGGCTGGCACCAACGCCGGCCTGGTTCGCTTCGCCGATACGCCCTTCGTGACCTACGATAATTTCCAGGGTCTTACCGATAACTATGTTCGTGCCCTCGCACAAACAGCCGATGGCAGTGTGTTGATCGGAACTTCAAGAGGATTGAATAAGTTTTTCGACGAAAAAATTACCGCCATTGGCGACAATGCCAGTTTGCGTGATGACGCCATCCTGAGCCTTGCCCCCGCTAAAGATGGAAGTCTGTGGGTGGGGATGTATTCCACCGGGCTGGTGAACTGGAAAGACGGGGTCGTGCGCGAACAGGCGACTCAAAGCAGCCCACTTTACGGCACACAAGTGCGTGCATTGCTCGAAGACCGAAATGGCTATTTGTGGGTTGGCACCTCGCAAGGTCTTTATCGCAAGAAAGGCAGCGAGCTCAAACGTTTTGGTGAAGCAAATGGTCTGCCGCGCGACTTTATTCTCAGTATCCATGAATCCAAATCCGGAAGAATCTGGGTGGGCACCGCCAATGGATTGGGTTATGTCCAAGGTGAGAAGGCCGGCTCCCTGGATATCTCCAGCCATCAATCCGCGCAGGACGTTTTTGGTTTTAGCGAAGACGCAGACGGAACCTTATGGCTGGCCACCGATCGCGCGATATTAAGGTTGCGGAACGGAAAAATTTCTTCCATAGGCACCAAAAATGGATTGCCCGTGGCCACGATATTCCAGATTGTCGCCGATACCTACGGCAACTTCTGGCTTACTTCCAATCGCGGCGTTATCTATGTGAAACGCAATGAAATGGAAGCGGTTGCCGATGGCAAGTCAGAGCGACTCAACGCTGTTGGTTTTGCCGAGGCCGACGGCATGGCCAGCGCACAATGCAATGGCGGCGCCGGGCCTGCGGCCTTGCGCGCAAAAGATGGCAGTATTTGGGTGGCCACGGCGAAAGGTGTATCTGTCGTACAACCCGACGAACTGGCTAGATATCAACTTGCACCGCCGCCGGTCGTCATCGAGAACGTCATGGTGAACGACCAGATGGCCGATCCTTACAGCGAGTTGGTATTGCCCTCGGATACACGCAAGCTCGAGATGGCTTATGTCAGTTTGAGCTACCGGACGCCAGAACAAATCCGTTATCGCTATCGCCTCGAAGGCTTTGATGATGAATGGATTGAACGCGAACAATTACGCAACGTGCAATTTACCAATTTACCCCCCGGTCGCTATACCTTTAAAGTCAGTGCCGCACAGCGCGGCGGCCCGTGGAGCCCGGAAAGTGCCAGTCTGAAATTCGAAATCAAACCGCGCATTTATCAACGCCCGTGGTTTATACCGCTAGCGATCTTCTTGCTCGGTGCATTTTTATACGGGCTTTATCGCGCCCGTGTGCGTCAGCTGGAAGCACGCGAACTGGAGCTGAGTGGCATCGTCGTTGAACGTACCCGTGCACTGAGCGAGAAAAACGTTGAGCTGGAAATGCTGAATTTGCGTATCAGCCAGCAATCCGAGGCATTTGAACAACAGGCACGAACCGATTCACTTACCGGGCTGCCCAATCGTCGCAGCATGGATGAAAAATTACTTGATGCCTTCAAGATGGCCGTGTCTGCGGAGCAACCGCTTTGCTTCGGCCTACTGGATGTCGATCACTTCAAGCAAGTCAACGACAACTATTCGCATGATGTCGGCGATCATGCACTCAAAGTGATTGCAGACACCATGCAGCGCATCATGGGCGAAGAACATTTCGGTCGCTGGCGCGGAGCTGATTTGACGGCACGCTGGGGCGGTGAAGAATTTGCCTTGCTGTTCCCGGAACAGGACCTGGAAAGTGCGCGCCTGAAATGCGAAAAAATACGCCTCGCCATTCAGGCGATTGATTGCAACGCCTTTGCCCCCGGCCTGAAACTGACGGTGAGTGT
>JAYWIC010000070.1:0-12699 GCA_043789195.1 Arenimonas sp.
ACAACGGCTAGGCTTTACCTTCTTCACGTCTAGTTAAACGCTACTTATGAGCCTTCGTATCGATCTTATTGCGGCCCTGAAGCGCTTGCTCAAAGCCCAGGGAATTACCTATGCCGGCCTTGCCAAGCAACTGAACTTAAGTGAGGCGGCAGTCAAACGCATGTTTTCACAGCAAGCTATTAGCTTGGCGCGCCTGGAAGAAATTTGTGCGGTGCTTGATGTGGGTCTATCGGAATTGGCGACCGAAACCAAAGTGGGCGGCCCGCCGCCGCTGGCGGAATTAAGCGAGGAAACCGAGCAGCTGCTGGTGGAAAACCCGCCGTATTTGTTGGGCTTGTATCTGACGCTCAATCGCTGGAAAGAAGACGATGTGCTGGCGAGATACGATTTCACCAAGCCTCAGTGGACGGGCGTGTTGGCGAAGTTGGACCGGCTCGGGATTATCGAACTGTTGCCGGAAAACCGTTATCGGCTGCGGACGGCGAGGAATTTCCGGTGGCGCAAGGATGGGCCGATGGAGCGTTTTTTTATCGCCCGCCTGTTGCCCGAATATTTCAGCCGCCCGTTTCTCGGGACAAATGAGCATTTGATACTGCTTAGCGGCATGGTGTCGCCGGCCTCGGCCGCCAAGATTGGTCTTCGATTGGAAGAGGCCGCCGAAGAATTCGACAGTATGTTGGTTCAGGATGCGGTTTTACCGACAAATCAACGCGTTGGGGTCAGTTTGGTGCTGGCGCAGCGGCCCTGGTCGCTGCATTTATTTGATGCCGTTAGACGCAAGCCAAGCCCCTGAGCGGTTACAATTGTCACATCGTTTCGACTCAGGTTTTGCAATCGTGAAAACGCTTGCCCGGTCGAGCCACCGTTTCCCTATCGCTTGAGAGTTTCCAATGTCCTCATCACTTGCTGCCCTGAACCAATGGGTCGAATCTGTTGCACGATTAACTCAGCCCGAAAAAATTCATTGGTGCGATGGCACAGAAGCAGAAAATACATCGCTAGTGGATTTAATGCTGGTCACCGGTGATTTGATCCGTCTCAATGAACAAACCCATCCCAATTGTTTTTTACATCGTTCCAGTCCTTCCGATGTTGCACGCGTCGAACATCTGACCTTCGTTTGCACCTCGCACAAGGAAGATGCCGGATCAAACAATCACTGGATGTCGCCTGCCGATGCGCACGCCAAGATGGACGAGTTGTATGCCGGTTGCATGCGCGGACGTACGATGTATGTCGTGCCGTATTGCATGGGCCCGATCGATTCGCCGCTGGCACGTTGTGGTGTGGAAATTACCGATAGCCCGTACGTGGTCGCCAATATGCGCATCATGACCCGCATGGGTGCCGATGCACTCAAGCGCATCGAGCGCGAAGGTAGTTTTGTGAAAGGCCTGCATTCGATTGGCGACTTGAATCCCGATCGCCGTTTCATCATGCACTTCCCGGAAGAGCTCGCGATCAAAAGTTTCGGTTCCGGTTACGGCGGCAATGCCTTGCTGGGCAAAAAATGCCATGCACTGCGTATTGCTTCCTATCAGGCGCGTACCGAAGGCTGGTTGGCCGAACACATGCTGATTGTCGGTATCGAAAATCCCAAAGGCGAAACCCATTACGTGGCGGCTGCATTCCCAAGTGCCTGCGGTAAAACCAATCTCGCGATGTTGATTCCGCCCGGTGGCTACAAACAAGACGGCTGGAAAGTCTGGACCGTCGGCGACGATATTTGCTGGATGCGCCCAGGCGCCGATGGTCGCTTGTATGCGATCAATCCGGAAGCCGGTTTCTTCGGCGTTGCGCCCGGTACCAGCGTAAAAACCAATGCCAGCGCCATGGCAATGTTGAACAAAGACGCCATCTTTACCAATGTGGCGGTCACTGCCGACAACCAACCTTGGTGGGAAGGTTTGCCCGATGGCGTGCCGGTCAAAGACTGGCAGGGTCGCGATTACGACAAGGCAAACGGCCCGGCGGCACATCCCAATTCGCGTTTCACCGTTTCGGCAAAGCAATGCCCGAGTTACACCGAGAAGGCCGAAGATGCACAGGGCGTGCCCTTGTCCGCCATCATGTTCGGCGGCCGTCGCGAATCGTTAGTGCCGCTGGTATTTGAAGCGCGCAACTGGACCCACGGCGTGTTGGTCGGTGCTTCGATGGCATCGGAAACCACCGCCGCCGCCACCGGTGCAGTGGGTGTTGTTCGCCGTGATTCGATGGCGATGAAACCCTTCGCCGGCTACAACTTCGCCGATTATTTCTCGCACTGGCTGAGCTTCGATAAACCCGGTGCCAATCTGCCGAAAATTTTCCACGTGAACTGGTTCCGCAAAAACAGCGACGGCAAATTCATGTGGCCCGGCTTTGGCGACAATATGCGTGTGCTCGAATGGATGCTTAAACGCGTGACCGGCCAGGCGCAATCAAAAGAAACCCCGATTGGTCACTTGCCGCTCCCCGCTGATTTGAACCTTGATGGTTTGAATATGGATGCTGACACCTTGAGCCAGTTGCTCGATGTCAATCAGGAAGCCTGGTACGAAGAAATGGAAGCGATCGGCGAATATCTGCAAAGCTACGGTGACCGCACGCCGAATGCCTTGCTGGCCGAGCAGGAAAAAATTGCCAAGCAATTGGCATGATGTGATCCAGTCAAACCCCTCTTCCGCCGGAAGAGGGGTTTTTTAATGTCCGGGATAAACTCGACTTGATGAAAGCCTACTACTGCCATCACTTCGTGTTGCCATTACCGGAAGGCCATAGCTTTCCGATGGACAAATACCGTTTGTTATACGAACGCGTAAAAGAAAATTCCGAGGCCTGGGCCATTGAATTAGTCGAGCCCGTTGCGGCGACCGATGAAGATTTATCGCGTGTACATTGCCCCGATTACATTGCCCGCATGCGTGCGGGAAATCCGGGTGAGCAAGAGATGCGGCGAATCGGATTTCCATGGTCTGCGCAAATGGTGGAGCGATCAAGGCGTTCGTCCGGAGCCACAATGCAAGCGCTGGAGTCGGCGATTGCTGGCAATACTATTGCGGTAAATCTTGCCGGCGGCACGCACCATGCCGCCTATGATCGCGGCGGTGGTTATTGCGTGTTCAACGATAGCGTCGTGGCGGCACGTTATGCCCAGGCAAAAAATCTGGCGAAAAATATATTGGTTGTCGATCTGGATGTCCATCAAGGCAACGGCACCGCCGAACTTTGCCAAGATGACCCCAGCATTTTTACTTTTTCGATACATGCCGAAAAAAATTATCCGGCCATCAAGCCCGCTTCCGATCTGGATGTGCCGCTTCGCAATCACACCGGTGATGCCGAGTATCTCGATAAGCTTGCACATTACTTACCAATGGCCATCGAGCGTGCCAAGCCCGATGCGGTGATTTATCTGGCCGGTGCCGATCCGTATGAAGGGGATAGGCTCGGGTATTTGTCCTTGAGCAAGGCAGGCTTGGCCCAGCGCGATCGTTACGTCATCCAGAACTGCCGTGCTGCCGGCTTGCCAATGGCCATCTCGATGGCCGGCGGCTATTGCCCGGAAGTGGCGCTTATTGCCGATATCCATGCAAAAACCGTGCAACTGGCTGCAGGTTTCGTTTAAACCATTCGCTGCGGATCGGCATCTTAGCGTTTATGCTAAATGCCGCCGTGACCATCGACTATCTCACTATTGAATCGCCCACCGATTCGCGCGAAGACGATTTCGCCCTCGTGCGTGCTGCGAGTCGTGGCGACCAGAAAGCCTTTGAGCAGCTGTATCGAAAGCACTCCAAACGACTGATGTCGGTGTTGTGGCGTTTATGCGGTGGCTCGCAATCACGCGCTGAAGATTGTCTGCAGGAAGCCTTCGTCAAAGCCTGGCAGGCCTTGCCAACGTTTCGTTATGAAAGTGCTTTCTCGACCTGGTTACATCGACTGGCCGTCAATATCGCCCTGATGGAATTGCGTTCACGCAAAGGCGCCGAAGATCTCGAGCAAGACGATTCGGTATTGGCATTCGAAAAATCCCACGATAGCGCCAATCATCAAACGCGCCTGCAAATGGATTTGGAAAAGGCCGTTGCCAGTCTGCCGGAGAGGGCGCGCGCGGTATTGGTTTTATTTGATATCGAAGGCTGGACCCACGAAGCCATCGCCGAGCACTGCGACATGGCGGTGGGAAGCTCAAAAGCACAACTGCATCGCGCCAGAAGTTTATTGCGCGAAAAACTGGGAGCCTACCGTGACTAATTATCCAAGCAATCAACTAAGTGATGCCGAACTGCGTTTGCAATTGCGTGGCCTGCCCAAAGAGCGTGAGATTGAGCGAGACCTCTGGGCGTCGATTCAAGCCGATATTCAGCGCGCTCCCAAAAGCAGCCGACGTGTCTGGTCGAGTTTCGCGATGGCGGCCAGTCTAGCCTTTGTCGCGGTGCTGGCCTTGCCCCTGTTGTCTCAAAAGCCATCGGTCGACGAAAACTCGCTGAAAGCGCAAGTTATTTCTCGCGAAGTGAGCGCGATGGATGCCGAATATCAGGCCGCCTTGCGGGAGTTTTCCAGCATTGAACTGGCACCCGAAATGAAAGTGCAGTTGCAGCTTCTTGATGACTCGGCGAGCAAGTTGAAGCAGGCCATCAACCAAAGCCCGCAATCCACTTATCTCATCCCCATGCTGCGTCGTACTTATCTGCAGAGACTGCAGTTGAGCCAGCGCGCCATTACTTCCAATATCACCTAGGATTTTTATGAAAACGTGTAAACCGCTTATCTATACCGTCGCATGGCTGGCATTGGTGGGCCCGATGGCCGCTTTGGCAGCAACCCCTATTAATCAAACGCGCGCAATAAACCCGGATGGTGAAGTGAGGGTTGAAAACGTCAGTGGCTTGATCAAGGTACGTGTCTGGAACGAAGCCAAAGTGCAGATCACCGGCTCTCTGGGCGAGGGTGTCGAAAAACTCGTGGTGGAAGGGGATGCTCACAGCTTGTTGATCAGTGTCAAATACCCGCAGCGCAAGGGCTGGTTTGGCTTGGGCGGCGTCAATATCAATGTCAAAGAGCCCACACGCCTGGAATTGATGGTGCCGCTTAAAGTGGCTTTGGCATTGCAGGCAGTAAGTGCCGACATCGACGTGCAGGGCACTGCCGCACCGAGGGTGTCGATTAATAATGTCAGCGGCGACAGCACGGTGCTGGCATCCTCGCCCGGAAAACTGACAGTCGAAAGCGTAAGCGGCAATGTGCTTCTGAAGCTCACCAGTCCTCAGGTTACCGTCCATTCGGTGAGTGGTGACGTCCGAATGCTGGGGCACTTGAACGGACGCCTCGAGGTTGAAACCGTCTCGGGGAATGTCGAGCTCGATACCCCCGCGCTCAACCAGCTGCAGTTCAATTCGGTATCCGGTGACGGCCGCTTTCAGCTGGGCTTGGCGAAGGATGGTCGCATTGAAATGGATGCCGTCAGTGGCAGCCTGTCACTTCAGATGCCCAAAACCAGCTCGGCCCAATTCAATGTCCAAAGCTTCAGTGGCGATATTTCGAGCGCAATCGGTAAAGTTGTTAAGGAACAGTATGCCCCTGGCAGAAGCTTGGATGCCCGTCTGGGCGAAGGAAATGGCCGTGTAAACATGAATACAATGTCGGGAGATGTGACCATTATGGTCAAATAAACCTTTGAAAACATTAAAGAAAAAGTGAAATTAGAATTTTTGCACCAGACGTTTTCTCGAATTGAGGGCTAGCGCACGCTTTACCCCCGCTTCACGGGTTTGGCAGTACGTAAAAATTGCGTTATGCTCGCTGAGCCAGGGTGCCTGACCAATCCGGACAGTCACCCCGAGGCTTTATCCTAGAACTCACACGAGTCACCACTCTAATTAGTTGGAGAGAGAGTAAATGTCTAATATCAATCAGCTGTCTAGTGCGATTAAGTTCGCATTATTTGTCGGCGCCGCTGCAACTTTGGGTTCGGTTTCTGCCTTCGCACAAGAAGCCGCTACCGAAGCCAAGGAAATCGACGCCGTTAACGTAGTCGGTTCCAAAATCCGCCGTATCGTTGAAGAAGAAGGCGCACAACCAGTTCAAGTGTTGACCCGTGCCGACATCGAACGTACCGGTTTGAACAACGTCTATGAAATCCTGAACACCATCACCTCCAGTGACGGTTCGGGTTTGAGCACCGTTACCACGCAAACCAATGGTAGCGATGGTTCGCAGCAAGTTTCCTTGCGTGGCTTGGGTGCACAACGTACCCTCGTTCTCGTCGACGGCCGTCGTTGGGTCACCGATATCGACGGTACCGTCGATTTCTCGACCATCCCGTTAGCTATCGTTCAACGCATCGAAGTTTTGAAAGACGGCGCATCTGCCATTTACGGTTCTGACGCGATTGCCGGCGTGATCAACATTGTTACCCGTAGAGATTACGACGGTGCACAAGCGGGTCTGTATTATGGCCAAACCGCCAAGAGCGACGGTGCCCGTAAGGGTGCAGATATCACCGTCGGTGCCAAGAGTGAGCGCAGCAATGTTGTGTTCAGTCTGAGCCACACCTCGCAAGAAAGCATCTTTGCCGGTGACCGCGAGCTGTCGAACACGCCAGTCGTGTTCTGCGATGAAATCTATGGCTTGGGTGCTTGCTCGTCGGCCAACAGTTTGTACGGTAGATTCAGTGGCGTTGGAATTCCAGGTGGTAGTCGCTCCCTGATCGTCGGTGCCAATTTGGCAGATGGTTTGCAGGCTAGTGATTTCTCCGCTGCTACTAATCCCGACTCCCGTAATTTCAACTTCGCCCCTATCAACTATCTGCAACAACCTGCCAAGCGTACCAACGTATTTGCGGCCGGTAGTTTCGACATCACTGACAACCTGTCGGCCTTTGTGCGCGCCAGCTACACCAAGCGTACTTCGGACCAGCAGCTTGCCCCAGTGCCATTGACCATCGCCAACAGCGGTGCCAACGGTGCAGCATGGCAAATGAGTATTGCTGCGAACAGCATATTTAATCCATTCGGTGTGCCAATCACGAGCGCCAGCTACCGTATGTTAGTTGCTGGCCCACGTCATAACTTCTTCGACTATGACATTTTCGGTCTGCAAGCTGGCCTGGAAGGTAATTTCACTTTTGCCGACCGCGCATTCAACTGGGAATTGGTTGCACAACGCAACGATGGTCAGTATGACCAGCGCGGTGAAAACTACACCAATCTGAACAACCTCCGCCTTGCTCTGGGCCCATCCTTTGCTACCGCTGCCGGCATTTTCTGCGGCACCTTGGGTGCCCCGCTCGCCAACTGCGTACCATTGGGTATCACCGCTGGCCCAACCGCCGGTGTCGGTTTGCTGGTTCCGCGCTCCGATGTTCCAGGTACCTTCTACACCATCACCCAAGCCGACGTTGACAGAGCCGTTGCCTATGTCAAATACACCTTGGTGGATCAAACCGGTATCACGTCGCTCAACTACAGCGGCAATATTTCCGGTGAGTTGTTCGAACTGCCAGGCGGCATGATGGCATTTGCTGCTGGTTTTGAAACCCGTAGCGATGACATTTTCTATCAGCCTGACGCATTGGTTGCCGGTTTCGGCAGCTCCAATAACTTCTCGGCACCAACCAAGGGACGCACAACGGTTGATGAGCTGTACCTAGAAGTTATCGCTCCTGTGCTGAAAGATGTCACTGGCTTCCAGGAACTGGAATTCACTGCCGCAATTCGTAAGTCGGATTACACCGCTTCAGGTTTAGTGGGCGGCACGACGATTTCTTCGGATCCAGGCTCCCCTACCAACATGAAATTCGGCATGAAGTGGAAGCCAATTGACGATTTGCTGGTTCGCTTTAACTGGGGTGAAACCTTCCGTGCGCCTTCGGCCAATGACCTGTACTCCGGTCAAGCCGAAAGCTTCCCGCGTACGAATGACCCTTGCCGTAGCCTTGCTTCAAGCACCGGCGCTGCAAGTCCGTTCTTCAGCAATGCGACCATTTACGCCAATTGCGTCGCTAATGGCGTGAACCCAGGTTTAGGTTTTACCGGTGGTCCTGGTCCAGGTACCGGCACATTTACTGGCGGCGGCTTGCAGCCTACTGCGCAGATTCGTTCGCAGTCTGGCGGCAACCCGCTCTTGACACCTGAGTTCGGTACCAACCGTACGGCCGGTATCGTGTACAGCCCAAGCTGGCTCGAAGGTTTCAACATGTCGGTTGACTGGTGGAACATCAAGTTGCAAGACGCACTGGCTTCGCGTAGCGCCGGGTTTGTGTTGAATGCCTGCTACACCGGCGCCGACCCTACCTTCTGCTCGTTCATCACACGTAATGCTGCCGGTGACCTGGCTCTGGTTCGCACCACGGCATTCAACCTGGACTCACTGGAAGTCACCGGTGTTGACCTCGGCCTTGGCTACAACTTCAGCACCCGTTTCGGTGATTTCCGCACGAAGTTGGATACCACCTACATTCAGGAAAACCTGGCAAACGGTAACGATTCCGTCGGTAACTATGACGGCACGCCAAACTGGGAATACCGTTCGACATTGAACGTTACCTGGACGAAGGGCGACTGGGATGCCAGCTGGACCACACGATACATGTCCGATATCGCTGAAACCTGCTTCACTGCATGTAACCAGCGTGATGGTGATGGTTTGAATCACTCCGGTCAGTACGCAGTGCATGACATCCAATTCGGATGGAAAGCTCCGTGGGATGCGAAAGTCTCCATCGGTGCACGTAACGTGTTCGGTAAGGAACCACCAATCCTGGCCAACAATTCATTCGCGCATAGCTTCGATGCAGCCTATGACATTCCTGGTGGTGCCTATTGGTACGCCCAGTATCGTCAAGACTTCTAAGAAACTAGTGTCAATGTTGTAATTGAACCGCGGCCTTCGGGCCGCGGTTTTTTTATGCTTCTGTGGGAGGGCTTCAGCCCCGACACGAACAGCAAACAAGCGGCAAATCTCCCGCAAAAGAAAAGCTTAAGCACCGTGTTATATGTTTTAATCATCGGCGATTTCACTTGCTGATCTATGCAGGGAATGCGTATTCCGGACCCGCAATAGTTTCTTATCAAAAAAGTAGATATGTCTTTAGCCACCACACAAAATAGCTTAGCCAACATAAAGCGATTGATGAGACTGGGCGAGTTTGAAATTGCACATTTCGAGTGTGCAAAATGTCTACTCGCAGATCATGTCAACGTTGAAGTGCGTCTCATCATGTCTGGCCTTTATTACCGCTCAGGTAAATATCAATCTGCCGTGCACTACGCGCTGCAGGCAGAAAAATTGCTATCTGATTCGAGTGATTGGCGTGAAGTACTGGCAGTCAGTGCACAACTGGTGCATCTAGGCGAAGAGCAGGTGGCCTTGAATTGCATGAGTTTCATCTCGATCCAGTCAAGTAAAAACGTGCCTGGGGCGACTGATATTGCAAAGCAATATCAACTACTCGAAGACCATAAGCAGGCATTGGACTGGCTACTTATTGCCGAAAAGCATGATTTGAATCTGGCGCAAGTAGCGGAGTTACGCGGCTTGATTTACATGTTTGAAGGTGATCTGGCGAGATCGGAGCAAGAGCTCGAGAACAGTATTGTGAAACATAAAAATACGACTGTTTCTCCGCACTTTGTTTCGTCGATGTTCGGCAATGCGCAAGCACGAATAGAGCGTCTGGAAAAACTAAGTGCAGACAATACTTTCCAGATGCAGGATTTTCCGTATCTCAATTATGCCTTGTTCAAGGAGTTGGACAGTGTCGGTCACGTGGACCGGGCATGGGAATATCTTTTGGCGGCTGCTAGGTTAAGACGCAAGGAAGTGCAGTATTCCAGTGAATTGGAAAGCATTGCGTATGATGAGCTAATCAACGCTACGCAAAATTTTGACTTTAACAATAGCTTGGTCAATCAATCCGTAGCGACACCTATCTTTATCGTCGGTATGCCGCGATCGGGCACCAGCTTGCTCGAATCGATGTTGGCCAGCGATGCACGTGTCGTCGCCTGTGGCGAGTTGAAGGTCATGCGTAGCCAGATTCAATTCGTACTCGACAAAAAAATGGGGAACCCTTTTGATCGCGAAATGATAAAAGTAATTGGCAATCTGGACTTTGCGCGGCTGGGCCAGCGCTACATGGAAAAGGCAGGCTGGAAGGCAGCTGGAAAACCTTTTTTGATCGATAAAAACCCGAGCAACTTCAACTATGCGGGGTTGATTTTAAAATCGATGCCCAATGCCAAAATAATCAATTTGGTACGTTACCCGATGGATGTCTGCTTTTCAAACCTCAAGGAAATATTCGGGCCTAACTACTACACCTATAGCTACACGCAAGAAGAATGTGCAAATCATTATAAAAACTATAGACGCCTGATGTTGCATTGGCATCAAATAGCGCCGGGAAAAATTCTGGATGTGGCGTATGAAAATTTAGTTTCGCAGCCAGCGATAGAGTTGAAAAGAGTGCAGGAGTTCTGCGGCCTGGAATCCCGGCCCTATCAAGAGAAAAGCCGGAGTGCCGAGTTCATGTCTAATTCGGCAAGTACGGTCCAGATTAGAGAGCCTATCCATACACGTAATCTCAACGGCTGGCATCGCTATCGGAAATATTTATCAGTATTGGAACAACAGTTGCAGGCAGAGTGCGAATATTACGAAAAGACGTATTTAGCCTAAAGATCCACTTCGTATTTCACGAACGGCACTGCGCCATTATCGAGCGGGTTGTTGTCGGCGCCCTTGAACGGGTTAGTGCCCGAGCTATTGATATTGTCCGCACCCACCGACAGCTTGCCGCGCCAAGGCGTTTTCCAGCTTACGCCAGCAGCGAGACTTTTGAATGAATCTGCCTGCCCGGGGATCTGGATATTTGAACCGGTGATTTCGCCGCCGAAGTTTCCGCGGCCGGCACTGATAGTGACCGAGCTGGTCTGCCACTCATCCGGCAAATTCTTTGCCATCAATTGCGAGGCCGGGATGACTCTTGCCTGTGCAACAGTACCGCCCAGGTTGAGCCAGGCTTTCTGACCAAGCGCGATTTCACCGTTCAGGCTGACCTCTTTCTTTTGTATGGTCGCAGAGGTGACTCGCTGGCTATTATTGACCAATGCCGGATTACCGCTGCCGGTGAAAGCATTGAAGTTGAATTGTGACAAGTTGCCGCCGGCGGACAGCAGGAAATTCTTGTACCGCAACTGCGATTGCATGATCAGGTCGGGTCTTGAGGTGCCGAAGTTGTTGCCCGGGCTCAGTAAGTCACCGATGCGACAGTTTTGTGCAAGATTGCCTAAATTATTAAACAAACCCGGTTGCCCGTTGCAGACAAGGCCAAGGCCGGGATTGTTGGAAAGGCTGAGGGCCGAACTGAACTTCAATTGGGACGTCAGCGGAATGTTCAGCGCCGCCAGTGAACTGGCAGGTTTTATCACCGTGCGACCATTGGAAGTGTTGATCGAATTGGCATCCACCAGCAATACGCCTTCCAGCTTGTTGTTCAGGCCGTTCCAAATGGGCAGCATGGTCTGGGTTTGGCGATCCAGGTAAAGCGGTTTTAGCGAATTTTGCGCAGGCGCAGCCGTTGCCAGAGTACTGGCAATGATCAAGCTGGCTAAAACTCGCAATTTCACGGTGCAAACCCCTTCATGAGTAGCTATGGAGCATCTGAAACGTGGAAAGTTCCCGTCATCAACATACACCATTTTACGGGATTTTAACTAATTATTGCAGCAGCCCCGAGCCCGGTGCGCTAACTTGTGGCACCACAAACAGACTTTCTATGTTTTCTTTTGTAAAAACATAGGCTTGGCCGCAAAAATCGCAGTGAACCGTGGCTAAATCTGGTTCAAGTGACGCCATGGCTTCTTCAACTCCCAAGCTACGCATGACCTCTTCAACGCGGGATCTGGAGCATGAGCAGCCGAAGCACAGTTCCTTGTGCTCGAGCAGCTGCACACCTTCCTCGTTAAAGAGCCGCCAAAGCAGGGTGTCATGGGCGGTATTTAACAGTTCTTCCGAACCCAGCGTTTCGAAGAGTGCTGAAATCCGATCCCAGCCGTCGATATCATTATTCTGTTTGGGCAGTTGTTGCAGCAACAAACCGACGGTATGGGTTTCCGACGCTGCCAACAAAATACGGGTAGGAAGTTGTTCCGAGTGCAAAAAATAATTTTCGAAGGCCTCTGCCAGGCTGTCGGCCTGGAGGCTGACGACGCCCTGGTAACGAACAGGCTCACGGGCACCGGGGGCCAGGGTTTCGATGGTAATGGCGAGTAAGGAATCCTCACCGAAGGAGTGCGGCGTCAATATCGATGGCAGCGGCTCTTCGTAACGCGCTATGCCGCGCAGGGTGCCTTCTGCGGTGCATTCGGCAAAGAGTGTTTTCAGTGCGCCGGTGCCCCGCATCTGGACGCTTAAGCGCCCCTCTACTTTGAGATGGCCGATAAATAAAGCCGCAGCCGTGCAGGTTTCTCCCAAACGATGCAGCACCCCGGGCGGATAGTCGGTGCGCGATTGAATCGCTTGCCAGGCATGCTCGAGTCGAACCCAGACGCCACGAACACCGGCGTGTTCGAGCAGGAAGCGATGAAGCGAGTCGTAGTTCTTTTCTGTCATGGCGCATTTTAGCGGGTTTCACGAATTCCGTGAGCGATTTTGTCTATGAGTTTCGTGATTTTGCCTTGGTGTATCGCGTGCTCTGGTTTAGCATGGCGAACC
>JAYWIC010000071.1:0-51749 GCA_043789195.1 Arenimonas sp.
GTGGCCATGCGATTTTGTATGCTGACAAAATGACAAAATCCATGCAGGCCGCGATTGATGAAACCGATCGACGCCGTAAAAAGCAGGTGGAATATAATCTCGAACACGGCATTGTTCCGAAAACGATTATTAGAGAAATCACCGACGTGATGGAAGGCGCAAGACCTGAATTGGCCATCATCAAAAACAAACAGGGCCAGAAGGTGGCCGATGCCGCTGCGCAGTATCAATTAATGAGCCCTGCAAAAATCGCCGGACAGTTAAAGCAATTGGAAAACCAGATGTACAAGCATGCTCAGGACCTTGAGTTCGAGAAGGCTGCGCAAATTCGGGATGAGATTCAACGGCTCAAGGCTTTGATGATTGCCAACGCTTAGTGAAAGCAGGCGCGTGTGGGAGGGACTTTAGTCCCGACCTGTTGAAAAGCATTCGGGGTTAAAACCCCTCCTGCATGAATAATCATTGCCCAAAACTGCTTTCTGGCTTAAAATCTCCCTCCCAAACGGGCGGTTAGCTCAGCGGTAGAGCACTACCTTGACATGGTAGGGGTCACAGGTTCGAACCCTGTACCGCCCACCACTCTCACGAGTGGAACGATCAATTCAACAACGAAGGAATTAGGTGGCCTGTTTTTCGAGGCCGAGCGTGCGACATGATTACTACCAACTGCCACCGCTGAATTTCCCCAGGTTGCCCAAGATTTGCAAAGGACGCCTGGCGCGTCCTTTTTTATTGCCCGTATTTTTGAATTCCAATATCAGCCTTCACGCTAACGAGCGGAGAAGGGGAGAAACGACATGATCAATATCACTCTTCCAGATGGCAGCATTCGCAACTTTGAATCTGCTCCGACCGTATTTGACGTGGCTGCCAGCATCGGCGCCGGTCTCGCCAAGGCCGCTTTGGCCGGCAAGGTTGACGGTAACCTGGTTGACACCAGCTTCCGCATCGAAAAAGATGCCGCACTGGAAATCGTCACCGAAAAGCATGCTGATGCCCTGGACGTGTTGCGACATTCCACTGCCCACTTATTGGCGCAAGCCGTACAGCGCTTATATCCCGGCGCGCAGGTCACGATTGGCCCGGTGATTGAAAACGGTTTCTTCTACGACTTCGCCTATGAGCGTGCATTCACGCCGGATGATCTGCCGAAGATCGAAGCCGAAATGCTGAAGATCATTAAAGAAGCGCATACTGTTTCTCGTTCGGTGAAATCACGTGATGAAGCCGTCGCTTTCTTCAAAAACATGGGCGAACACTATAAAGCCGAAATTATTGAATCCATTCCGGCGACGGAAGATTTGTCTTTATATTCACAAGGTGAATTCACCGATTTATGTCGCGGCCCGCATGTGCCCGCGACCGACAAACTGCGCGCTTTCAAATTAATGAAAGTGGCCGGTGCTTATTGGCGCGGCGATTCCAATAATCAAATGCTGACGCGTATCTACGGCACGTCCTGGTTGAACGACAAGGATTTGAAAGCCTATCTCACGCAGTTGGAAGAAGCCGAAAAACGCGATCACCGCAAGATTGGCAAGACACTGAACTTGTTCCATCAACAGGAAGAAGCTCCCGGCATGGTGTTCTGGCACCCCAAGGGCTGGGCGCTGTGGCAAGTGGTCGAACAATACATGCGCCGCGTTTACGTTAAATCGGGTTACCAGGAAGTGCGTTGCCCGCAGATTCTCGATGTGAGCTTGTGGAAAAAATCCGGCCACTGGGACAACTACAAAGAGAATATGTTTTTCACGGAATCGGAAAAACGTACCTACGCCGTGAAACCGATGAATTGCCCGGGCCATATCCAGATTTTTAACCACGGCTTGCACAGTTATCGCGATTTACCAATTCGTTACGGCGAGTTCGGCAGTTGCCATCGCAACGAGCCTTCGGGTGCGCTGCACGGCATCATGCGCGTGCGTTCGTTTACGCAGGACGATGGTCATATTTTCTGTACGCCGAATCAAATCGAATCGGAAGTGACTGCTTTCCACCAGCAAGCCATGAAGGTGTATTCCGATTTCGGCTTCAGTGAGATTTCCCTGAAGATTGCCCTGCGCCCTGAAAAACGTCTGGGCGATGACTCTACTTGGGATAAAGCCGAGAACGCCTTGCGCGCCGCTTTATCCGCTTGCGGTGTCGAATGGGAAGAATTACCCGGCGAAGGCGCTTTCTACGGCCCGAAAATCGAGTACCACATGCGCGATTCCATCGGCCGCGGCTGGCAAGTCGGCACCATGCAGGTCGATTTCATGATGCCCGAGCGCCTGGGTGCCGAGTATGTGGACGAGCATTCGACCCGCCAACACCCGGTCATGCTGCACCGGGCGATTGTGGGGTCGATGGAGCGGTTCATCGGTATTTTGATTGAAAGCCATGCCGGCGCACTGCCGAGCTGGCTGGCGCCGGTGCAGGTGGTGGCGATGAATATCACCGACGCGCAGGCCGATTATGTCGATGAAGTCCGGAAAACCCTCTTGAATAAAGGCTTCCGGGTCGCTGCCGATTTGCGCAATGAAAAAATCGGCTATAAAATCCGCGAACACGCCATGCAGAAGGTACCTTACCAGCTTGTCGCGGGGGATCGCGAGCGGGAACAAGGCCTGATAGCAGTGCGTACGCGTAGCGGGGAAGATCTGGGCACGATGACGCTCGATGCCTTTATCGATAAACTACGTAGTGAAATTCCGCCGGTAGGGTAAACTACCGGCTTCCGATTAACGTTTGAGGATTTACGCATCAATACGCCAGCAACAGAAAAAGGTAACCGCAAAAACCAGGAAATCCGCGTGCCCAAGGTACGTGTGATTGGTGCGGATGGGGAAATGGTCGGTGTACTTTCACGTGATGAAGCACTGAGCCTGGCCGAAGAGTCCGGAATGGACCTCGTGGAAATTCAGCCGCAGGCTGATCCACCGGTCTGTCGCATCATGGATTACGGCAAATTCAAATTTGAAGCCCAGAAGAAAGCCGCCGCTGCGAAGAAAAAGCAGAAGGTCGTCGAAATCAAGGAACTCAAATTCCGCCCCACCACCGATGTTGGCGATTACGATATCAAGATGCGTAACCTGCGCCGTTTCCTCGATGAAGGCGACAAGGTCAAGATTAATATCCGTTTCAAAGGCCGCGAAATGAGCCATCAGGAACTTGGTCTGGCCATGGCGAAGAAGATCGAAGCCGATCTGGCCGATGAAGTCGTGATTGAACAGCGCGCCCGCCTTGAAGGCCGCCAGATGATCATGATGGTAGCGCCGAAGAAGAAATAATCATCCATGAAAAAGCCGGTTTTAAACCGGCTTTTTCATATCTACAGTTCCAGATTGCCGGAATTCGCCCGATGAACAAGATTCAATTACTTGCAATGCTATTCACATGTTTGTTGCTGGCAGCTTTTCGATGGCCGACAGTGCTGGAAAACCCGAATGCCAATATTGCACCAAGTTTCGAATTTCGCGACGAGCGGCCTGCACTGCAGCTGGAATCCAAGTCCGAATCCTTGATGATTACCAACTGCGCCTATGGCTCAATGCGCGTTGGTGCCAAGGACATCCAGCCGGATCCCTCCTTGCTGGTTGCCGAGCAACTTGCTGCAAAGCTGAATTCGGCCTTGTCGGGTCGCAAAGTCGTGTTGAAGAATTTAACCCTGCACGTCAATAATTCGATTGGCATGCGAGCCTTTGTTTCCGGCATGTATTCCGGGCTGATTCCCAGCTTGATGAATGACCAGACAAAAATCGGCTGTTCGGCCGATGATTTGCGTGGGGGTTATGTTGCCAGCGAAATACCGGTCGATCCGACGAAAAAAGTGCCGGTGATCATTGTTTTGGACATTATGGTCGACCAGACCTTCTTCCATGCCCGTTGCCTGAAATCTTATCCCAATGTATTTCCTTCATTTCCGGCCAATAAGCGTTCTAAGCCGGACATTCAGCAAGCCTGGAACTCAGCGGTATCAGAAACCCTGTCTTGTGCGGTCGACATGCTGGGCCAGCAACTGGTAAAGGCTTTTCCGGACCCATCGGCACAAGTGCATAACAAGGAGGCGGCGCAGCCTTCCGGTCCTCCGCAGGAAGCCGTTCCAAATACCGGAGAACCGGCGAAGAAGTTGGAGCTTTAGGGTTTTGGTCTGGAACTGTGATGGCTGGGGCATCGCTACTTAAGCGTCGATCAGAGCACCTGTCTGGCAAGAAAAAGCAAAATAAATCTTGCCTAAGTGCCTGAGTTTCCTGCATAATTGCCGGTTCTTGGCCTAGGCTGAGTTCCCGGTACGGCATCCGGGCCCAGAATATCGGGCGAAGTCGCTATGGACCTGTCATTAATTCTTTCTGAATCAATGATCTACAAAACAGATGCGGGTAGGACGGAAAGTGTGGCGAAAGCCACCACCTGGATCAGTCAAATAAAACGATAAGGACCTCACAATGGCAAAGATTAAAATCAAAACCCATCGCGGGGCTGCAAAGCGCTTCCGGAAGACAGCTTCCGGCAAGTACAAATGCGGCCATGCGAACCGTAGTCACATCCTCACCAAGAAGTCTACAAAGCGTAAACGCGGCCTTCGCGCGACGAACATCGTTCGCAAAGAAGATTCCGGCCGTTTAGACCGCATGTTGCCTTACCTATAAACAAGGAGATTGAACTATGGCACGCGTAAAACGTGGTGTAACGGCAAGAGCCCGTCACAAAAAAATTATCAAACTCGCGAAAGGCTATTACAACGCCCGTCGTAAAGTTTTCCGTGTAGCAAAGCAAGCCGTCACCAAAGCCGGCCAATATGCCTACATCGGTCGTAAACAAAAGAAACGTCAATTCCGTAGCTTGTGGATCGTGCGTATTAACGCCGCCGCCCGCATTTATGGTTTGAGCTACAGTCGCTTCATGAATGGTTTGCTCAAAGCAGACATCAAGCTTGACCGCAAGGCGCTGGCTGATCTCGCGATTCATGACATCAATGCTTTCGGCCTGATTGCCGAAAAAGCAAAGAGCGCACTCGCGGCGTAAGCAACAATGTGGGTCGCGACTTCCGTCGCTCCTGCACATGCAACACGCAAGGGGAAAGGCGCAAGTCTTTCCCCTTTTGCTTTTTAAACAAGAAATCTTGATCAAAAAAACGAGATCGGCATGAGTGATATCGAAGCGGCAACTCAATTAGCGCTGCAAAGCATTCAAGCGAGCAACGCGCTGGATGATCTCGATCAATTAAGGGTTAATTTGCTGGGAAAATCCGGCAGCATTACCAGTCAACTAAAGCAGCTCGGTGCATTGCCTCCTGAGCAACGAAAATTAGCGGGTGAAGCGGTGAATCGCGCCAAGGAACAATTGGCCGAAGCGATTGCCGCACGCAAGCATATCCTTGAAGAAGCCGCATTCGAGCATCGTTTGGCGTCTGAAAAAATCGATATCACCCTCCCAGGTCGCGGAAGTGAGCGTGGCAATCTGCATCCGGTGTCTCGCACGCTTGAGCGCATCACTGACATTTTCGCGCGCCTTGGCTATCAATTGGCCGATGGCCCGGAAATCGAAGATGATTTCCACAACTTCGAAGCATTGAATTTTCCGCCGCATCATCCGGCGCGTGCGATGCACGATACGTTTTATTTTCCCGATGGTCGCGTACTTCGCACGCATACCTCCGGCGTGCAGGTTCGTTTCATGACCGGAAACAAGCCGCCGCTGCGCATGATTGCCGCCGGCAAGGTCTATCGTTCCGATTCCGATCAAACCCATACCCCGATGTTCCATCAGGTCGAAGGTTTGCTGATCGATGAAACCTCGAGTTTTGCCGATCTGAAAGGCACGCTCTCCGAATTCGTCCGTGCGTTTTTCGAGCGCGACTTCGAGATGCGATTTCGTCCGAGTTATTTCCCTTTCACCGAACCTTCGGCGGAAGTCGACATCGCCTGGCAGCAACCGGACGGCAGCACGCGCTGGTTGGAGGTATTGGGTTGCGGCATGGTGCATCCGAATGTGCTGAGAAACTGCGGCATTGATCCGGAGCGTTACTCGGGCTTTGCGTTTGGTCTTGGCGTCGAGCGTTTCGCGATGCTGCGTTACGGTGTAAATGATTTGCGCAGTTTCTTCGAGAATGACACGCGGTTTTTGAAACAGTTTGCGTAAGGCGGGTCTTTGCCCGCCAACACGATTGTCCCAAATTAATTTGGCGGGCCAGGGCCCGCCCTACGGAATAAAAAATGAAATTCCCGGAAAGCTGGTTACGCGAACATGTAAAAGTGGATGCCACA
The DNA here is from genome assembly GCA_043789195.1 of Arenimonas sp. GTDB lineage: Bacteria > Pseudomonadota > Gammaproteobacteria > Xanthomonadales > Xanthomonadaceae > Arenimonas. The sequence goes on from JAYWIC010000071.1 coordinate 6,246, forward strand.
CGCGAAGAGTTATCGGCGCGATTGACGGCGATTGGCCTTGAAGTGGAAGCACTTGAACAAATTGGCGCTGAACTAAAAGGCGTTGTCGTTGCAGAAATTATTTCGGCAGAAAAACATCCTGAAGCCGATCGCCTGCAAGTTTGCAGCGTCAATATCGGCACCGGTACGCCGGTACAAATTGTGTGTGGTGCTCCCAATGCACGTGCTGGTTTAAAAGCGCCACTAGCTAACGTGGGCGCTTTATTGCCGGGTGGCTTGGAAATAAAAGCCGCCAAGCTGCGTGGAACAGACTCTTTAGGGATGTTGTGCTCCGCAAAAGAATTAATGATTGATCCCGATGCTTCCGGCTTGCTGGAATTACCCGCCGATGCACCTGTCGGAGTAGCACTGTCGCAATATCTCGGTCTTCCAGACGCCAGTTTTGAATTGAAGCTCACGCCAAACCGCGCCGATTGTTTCAGCGTACGCGGCGTGGCATTCGACGTTGCTGCCGCGTTCGGTGCGCAGGTCGAAGCACTGCAAATTCCCGAAGCAAAAATTACGACTTCCGAAAAAATCACCGTGCAACTTCAAGCAGGCGCAGATTGCCCGCGTTTCTGCGGTCGCGTTATTGATAGTTTGAATACTGCTGCCAAAAGCCCGCTTTGGCTAACCGAAAAATTAAAACGTGCCGGTTTGCGCCCGATCAGTCCGCTGGTAGATATCACGAATTTCATCATGCTCGAATTAGGCCAGCCGATGCATGCCTACGATGCCGGCAAGTTGATCGGACCCATCGGCGTGCGCCATGCGAAAGGGGGCGAACATTGCAAATTGCTCGACGAACGCGAAGTTGAAGTGGATTCGGGTTTCCTTGCCATCACTGATGCCGATCGTATTGTTGGTTTGGCTGGCGTAATGGGTGGTTACGATACTCGCGTCACTGAAACCACCACGAAAGTATTTTTAGAAGCAGCACATTTTGCACCGAGTGCCATTATTGGCCGCTCGCGCAAGTTGGGCATGCATACCGATGCATCGCATCGCTTCGAACGCGGTGTCGATCCGGCGATGCCGCGCATCGCGCTTGAACGCGCCACCGAACTGGTTCTGCAAATCTTGGGCGGTAATGCCGGTGAAATTACCGAAGTCCAATTGGCCGAACATTTGCCGAATCCGGCACTCGTATTGCTGCGTCGTTCGCGATTGCAGCGCGTGCTTGGCATTAGTATTGAAGATTCAAAAGTCGAACGTATTTTCAAGGCGTTGGGCATGCAGGTGCAGAATGTTGATCAAGGTTGGCAGGTCACTCCGCCAACCCGGCGTTTCGATATCGAAATAGAAGAAGACCTGATCGAGGAAATCGCCCGCATTCACGGCTACGAAAATATTCCTGTCACGTTACCGTCCGGTGAAATCTCATTAGTGGCGCCTTCGGAAACCAAAGTCGATGAAGCCAATATCCGTCGCCAGTTGGCCGCACGCGATTATATTGAAAATATTAATTACGCCTTCATCGATGAAACACTGTTGAACAACTGGGGTTTGCAATCGAATTCGGTACCGTTGGCGAATCCGTTAACCAGTGAATTGGGGGTTATGCGGACCTCACTGTTACCGGGTTTGGTTGAAGCCTTGCGTCGAAATCTGGCACGCCAGCAAAATCGCATTCGCTTGTTCGAATTGGGGAAGGTATTCCATCAAGCGTCAGAGCAGGGCGCTGCGCCGATTGAATCCCGCCGTATCGCCGGCGTGATTTGCGGTAACGCTAATGCTGAGCAGTGGGGCATGAAAAGTACTGAAGCCGATTTCTATGATCTGAAAGCCGACGTGGAAAGTATGCTGAAACTTGCGAACTTGACCGCCGACTTCGCCGCGTCCGATGCAGGCTTTGCGCACCCTGGGCGCAGCGCAAATATCATTCTGCACGGCAATAAAATCGGCTGGTTGGGTTTCTTGCATCCGCGACTCGTTAAAACTTGTGACATTGGCGCCGAAGTTTTGGCTTTCGAACTCGATCTCAACGCCGTTACAGAACGCGCAGTTCCCGTCGCGAACGAGCTGTCGAAGTTTCCGTCCGTCCGCCGAGATCTCGCGTTGGTCGTGTCAGAAAGCACGCCTTGGGCGGCGTTGGAAGCCAGTTTGAAGCGGGCGCTGGGCCCACTGTTACGTGAGGTCCTGTTGTTTGACCGCTACATCGGTGTAGGCCTCGAACCGGGATCAAAAAGCTTGGCTATGGGCTTGATTTTACAAGACGTTTCCCGCACCCTAACTGACCTTGAGTCGGAATCTGCCGTGCAAAAAGCACTGGCGGCGCTGGCAGAAGATTGTGGTGCGAAATTAAGAGGATGAGTCCGGCAGCTGCCGGTACTCGATAGGGGATGATATGGCGTTAACTAAAGCAGAAATGGCGGAACGTTTGTTCGAAGAAGTGGGCTTGAATAAACGTGAAGCGAAGGAATTCGTCGATCTGTATTTCGATGCATTGCGTGAGTCGCTTGAACAAGGTCGCAGCATTAAATTATCCGGTTTCGGAAACTTTGACTTGCGCGAAAAAAACCAGCGTCCAGGCCGCAATCCAAAAACAGGCGAGGAAATTCCGATTTCCGCTCGTCGCGTCGTGACTTTCCGTCCGGGTCAAAAATTGAAGGAGCGCGTAGAAGCGTATGCTGGATCCGGGCAGTAATCGCGAATTACCGCCGATCCCGGCGAAGCGCTACTTCACCATTGGTGAGGTCAGTGAGTTGTGCGACGTAAAACCGCACGTGCTGCGTTATTGGGAAACCGAATTTGAAAGTCTGTCGCCAGTAAAACGCCGCGGAAACCGTCGTTACTATCAACGCCACGATGTGTTGATGATCCGCCAAATTCGCGGGCTTCTCTATGAAGAGGGTTACACCATCAGTGGTGCCCGTCTTCGTCTGGAAGGCGAGACCGGTCGCATGGAAGCGAGCATTTCGGCACAGGTGATAAAGCAAGTGCGTATGGAGCTTGAAGAAGTGTTGGTACTGCTTAAGCGCTGAGCCGATTTAAAGTATAATTCACGCATGTCGGGGCGTAGCGCAGCCTGGTAGCGCATTTGCCTGGGGGGCAAAGGGTCGTGGGTTCAAATCCCGCCGTCCCGACCACTAGTTATTTACCGAGCTTCAAATAATCCCCGAAAAAAACCGCCTTAACGGCGGTTTTTTTTATGATCATTTAAATGCAGATCAAAAGCTATAACGAAGTCCCGTCACGATTTGTCTTGGATTGCCAAGCAATATGCCGCGGGTGCGGTCAACAATATATTCACGATTTGTCAGATTCTTTATCGTGATGAAGCCACTCCAGCCTTCCAGATCCGGCTCGTAATTGAGTGTAGCGTTGAAGGTGTTGTATCCGGCAATTTCACCGACCTGGCCGTTGCCGTTGGTTACCGGCAACACGGTATTGGCGAAATCACTGTATTGCGCGCTCACCGATTGCATCTCTATCGAGCCATCCCAAGCGCCTTTGGTATAGCCCACGCGCAAGTTAGCCGTTTGTTTAGGAGCATAAGGCAGTCGGTTTCCTGCGGCGCTACCACCGACAACGGCTCCACCGACAACGGCGATAAACGGGCTGTCCTGACGTGCGGTGGGTAGCAAGGTCAGAGAGAGATTTGCATAGAACTCGCCTTCACGGCTCTGCAGTGCCTGCTTATTCCAGTTCAATGCCAATTCGACTCCGCGATAAAGAGTTTCGCCTTGAGCCAACGGTGTCGAGCCACCGGCGATTGAGCCCACCACCACTTGATTACTAAAATCATTGTGGAAATAGGTCGCTTCGTAGCCAACATTGTTTGCCAGTTTGCCGCGGATACCGATTTCCGAATTACGGCTGCGTTCGGCATCGATATCAACACTGCCGCCACTATTATTGATGATGTCTTCAACCCGTGGCGGTGCAAAACCTTCATGGCTGCCTACAAACAATGTGAGGTCATCCGAGAATTTATAATTGGCGCCAATACCGGCAACGGTATCGTTCATTTCGCTGCCTGCGGACAAGTTCGTCAATTTATTCAAACGGTAGAAATCAATGCGTTCATTGCGTAGCGAAGGGGTCAAACTGAATTTTCCCCACTGAAAGGTATTGCTGACGAATAAAGCGACGGCGTCGAGTTCACGACGATTATCTTCCGCTACGGTACCGGTGCGGGCATTGGGGCTGCTGCCATTCAATTGGAGCCTTTCTTGTACTTCCCTGTGATAACGCAGGCCTGCTTCGAACGTACTTTCAGAACCGAACAAGCCATGATGCAACGTTAGCCGTGGCTCTACACCACGTGTGTAAAAGGCACGCAAGCGCCCCTGGTTTGAATTGCAGGCATCAGGGTCGACTGCCAAACCGGTAAAGCGTGCGTTGCGAAAACCAATTCCACACTGCGTGTCTGTGGTAGTACTGCTTTGGCGCCACCAGTCACGCAGGAAATCGGCGTAGTAAACGCTGGTGTTGAGTTCGTCGCCTTCGCCAAAACGCCATTCGTGGGTCAGTGAGAGTGCGTGATGCTTGATGTTGAAATTATCGTTGTCGAACGGATTGTATTGCGAACCGAAGTTGGCCAGCTCGGCGTCGGTGATGCCGGTATAGCCGACATCGGAAACTTCGCGAAGTATATTTGCCCGGATCGTGATGGCTTGATTGTCGGCAATGTCGGCAACGTATTTTGCGAATAAATCCGATTGATTTAAATGTGTATTGTTTCGAGCGCCATCGCCTTGCTTGTGGCTGCCATGAACATAAAAACCATTCGAACTGACTGAAGCATCCAGGCCGAAATAATCGCGTGTACCGAGCGAAATTTGCGCGCGACCAGATAATTGTTCGGTAGGTTCAGGGGTGATGTAATTGATAATGCCCCCCACCGTTTGTGGGCCAAAGCGCAGGATGCCCGTGCCTTTGAGCACTTCAATCCGATCGTAACGTTCAATTGGGGCGTGGTAGTAAGTCGCGTTGTCGCCATACGGGGCATACATCGCGGGAATGCCGTCTTCCAGAATCAATACTTTGGTTGATCGTGAAGGATTCAAACCCCGGATACCGATATTAGGCCGCAAACCGAAACCTTCTTCATCGCGGACGTTGACACCCGGCACTTTGCGAAGCGCCTCATTGACTGTTAATGCACGGCTGGACTGAAGTTCACTTTGATCGATGATCGTTGCGCTTCCAGGGGCTTTTTCAAGTTTCTCGGTGGTGCCGATGACTTGAACCGATGCAAGTGTCGGGGCCTTTTTGGTTTTATCGCCAGTATCGGGACTTTCGGTATCGGGCGTGTCGACCTGAATGTCGGCAATGACGGCCGGAGCCGCCAAGACCAAGGCAAGCGCCAAGCTGAGTTGATTTAGCATTAACATCGCGTATATCCAATGAGAGTCATTCAGTAATTCAAATGATAACCGTTCGCATTAAATAGTTCAATGCCCAAGGCTTGGCCGCATTAAAAAAGCCCGCAGAAAGCGGGCTTTTTCATAAAAAATAAGATCAGGTATTAGCTGTCGAACAAATCGCTGTTCAATGCCTGTGTTGTCGTCGCTCCACTGCGCATAGCGGCTGCATGCGTATGGATTCTCGGCAATAAGCGGGCAAAGTAGAAACGGGCAGTTTCGCGCTTCATGGTTTTGAAATCATCATTATGGCCGCCGGCATCGGCAGCGGCGACCGAACGCGCCCACCAGTACGCCAACACTACGTAGCCGGAGTAATAAAGATAATCGTAGGATGCCGCGCCCACTTCATCGGCATTGCTCATGGCTTTTTTGCCCACTTCCATGGTCAACTCGCCCCATTGTTTGGTCACTTCGGCCAAGGGCAATACAAATTCGGTCAACTCCGGTTTGGTGGCGTTGGCTTCACAGAATTGTTGAATCATCGCCAGGAAACGACGCATGCCGGCGCCTTGTTGTTGCATGATTTTGCGGCCCAATAAATCCAGTGCCTGGATGCCGGTGGTGCCTTCGTAAATCGTGGTGATGCGGGCATCGCGTGACAACTGCTCCATGCCCCATTCGCGTACATAGCCATGGCCACCAAAGCATTGCAGCGCATGGTAAGTGCATTCATTTGCCCACTCGGTTAGCAAGCCTTTCACTATGGGAGTGAGAAAGCTTAGTAATTCATCGGCTTCCTTGCGTTCTTCAGCATCGGTGCTGCGTTCTAAAATATCGACTTGATGAGCAGCGTGCAGTGCCATCACGCGGCCACCTTCGGCCAATGCTTTGCACGTCAGCAGCATGCGGCGAATATCGGGATGCACAATAATCGGGTCGGCCGGTTTTTCCGGAAATTTCGCGCCGGATAGAGAGCGCATCTGCAAACGATCACGGCTATAGGCCAATGCATTTTGGTAAGCGCGATCCATCAAGCCCAAACCTTGCAGGCCCACGGCAAGACGTGCGGTATTCATCATGGTAAACATTGCGTTCAAGCCTTTATTGGCTTGGCCGATCAAATAACCTTCGGCGCCATCAAAATTCATGACGCAGGTGACCGAACCATGGATGCCCATCTTGTGTTCGATCGAACCGCAGGAGACGGCATTCTTCTCGCCCATGCCGCCGTCGCGGGCGACTTTGTTTTTCGGCACAATAAATAGCGAAATACCTTTGGTGCCCGCAGGTGCATCGGGTAAACGTGCCAGCACTAAGTGAATAATATTGTCGGTGAAATCGTGTTCGCCACCTGTGATAAAAATCTTGGTGCCGGTGACAGCGTAAGATCCATCGGCGTTGGGCTTCGCACTAGTTTTCAGCAAGCCCAAATCAGAGCCGCAGTGTGGTTCGGTCAAGCACATGGTGCCGGTCCAGCGACCTTCAATAATAGGCTTGAGAAAAGCTTCTTTCTGCCAATCTTCACCGTGGTGCTTCAAAGCCTCGGTGGCGCCATGCGATAGCAGGGGATAGTTGCCCCAGGCCAGATTGGCGGCGTCGATCATTTCTTTTACGACGGCACCCAGTGATTCAGGCAAGTCTTGTCCGCCCATGGCTTCAGGCGCAGTCAATCCACTCCAGCCACCTTCCACGAACTGTGCGTAAGCCTGTTTGAAACCCGGCGGAGTAGAGACGGCGCCGGTATTTTTGTCGTGCACGCAGCCGTGTTCGTCACCGACTGAGTTCAGTGGTGCTAAAACACTTTGGGTAAACTTGGCGGCTTCTTCGAGGACGGCGTCCATCAACTCGCGATCGGCATTGGCTATGCCCAATTTTGCGAAGAGTTTTTCCGATTCAAGAACATCAAACAAGGCAAACTTCATATCGCGTTGTGGAGCGGTGTAATTATTCATATGGATTCCAGATTATCGCAGGGTGCCGCTCAAGCCGGGAACGGCGTTGAGCGCGCTTTCGTATTTGATGTCGTAACGGCCACGTGGCTCGCTACTGGCGATTTCGCCAGTGAGTTGGTAGCCCAGACGGCTTCGATTTTTGATCGCTGCCGTTATCGCATTCTGCGTGGATGAGCTCAAACGAAATTTTTGTTGCACAATTTCATTGGAACCTGGGCCGACATTGATGTCGGGATTGAACGCCAGTGGTATCGCTTCGGTGTTCCCCAGCGTCAAGCTACCGCTGATTTGCGAATAAGTCATTTGCACCGTGCTGAAATTCTGTATGCGGAATTTCACGGTAAGCTGTCCATCGGCTTTCAACACCACTTCCTGTAAGCTGACTTGTGGTGGAAATATGCGTTTTACCGGACCGCCGCAAGCGGCTATCCCTAACATCAGGCAGAGCATGATTATTTTTTTCATAGTGCCTCGTGAATGGATCGTGTTTGCCCAGATTCGAACCCCGCTAGATTAACAAGTTCAATGATTGATGGGGTGAAAAAGAGGTTTGACGGTAGGCCGCCTACAAAAAAGCCTGCTTAATGCAGGCTTTTGGGGATTACCGGATCGTTTAAGGCCTGGCAGCTTTTATTTTGTAAAACAATTGTTCGGCGTTGCTGACCAAGAGCCGGTAACCGTCCTCGCTCCCGTCTGGTCGATTCTCATGATCAGACAGGACGTGTCTTTGGCCAGTTGACGGCCGATTGGTGTCGCTTGTACGGAATAGGTGGAGGCTGTCGGTGTTGCCTGAAAGGCGAGGGCGTAGGAGCCCTCCAGGTCTTTACGGCAACCAAGATCAGGTATGGCAACCGCTGTGCCTGCAAGGTCTTGGTGGTAACGCAAGTTTGTCGTGTAGAACCGTTCCATAAATTGCGACACTTCAAGCATGCATGCCGTGACAGCTTTACGATTGGTTTTGACGACCGAATTTTCGTAACTCGGCACCGCAATCGCCGCAATGATTCCGATAATGGCCACGACAATCATTAATTCGAGTAATGAAAACCCCGCCTGCAGTCTTTGAACTGAAGTTTGCCTGGTCGAACAAGCCAATGGATTGTCTGCAAGAAAAGTCATACATCAATCTCCAATAATTTCACGCCACGAGATACGCCCCGATCTCGATGGATTGTTGACACGAAGCGTTCCCGTGGTGCCGCGTGATCCGCCTACCACCAGAAGATTGGAAACGATGGTCGGATTGGTCGGCATGAAAATATTCAGATCGACTGAACCTATCGGCAAGGTGCCCGCGCCATTCGGTAAAACATCATCGCTAAAATTGCCATTGCCGTTGACATCAAATGGACTGCCTGAGCCGGGATAGCCACTCGATCCGGTAAATGCATTGACAGCGTTGACGAAGCCAGTGCCGCCCAAATCGCAAGGGTCGCTGCTCGGAATGATGCTGGATGCAAACAGCGTGCCATTGGATACAAAGGGATCACCGATCATCCTTTCACCGACAGCAATGTAAGCAATCGATGGAGAAGTGGGGGGTGTCAGCAAATCAATGTACCAACCCTGCTTGCCCGCCATGTCGCCAACGACAGCGCGTTCAAAGCCACGCACGGTTTTGCCGGCGAAGGTGCCAAGTGAGAGTATTTTCCGTTGTTTGAGTTCGCTGCGATCGGCAATCACCGCACCTGAATCCATCAAGCCGTACCAGGATTGAATCGCGACGTTTGCAGGATCGCCGGTTTCAATATAACGACCGGTACCGAAGAAAATCCAGGTGTTGAATGACACCGGATCAAGACTAACGGCAATGCCACCGGTGATCGGCTGGCGATTTCCGAATGAATCTTTCGCAACAAAGATGGGAGCGCCGCCATTGGCCACTTCCCACAGATTGCTGTTGTTTGAGGAGAGATCGAATTTCCAAACGTTGCCGAGCAAATCGCCGGCATAGACATAGTCAATTGTTCCGTTGCCATCGGCATCCCAGCCACGTGCAGCCGACAATCCGTTATTGGTGCCATTGCCGTTTGCCAAGGTCGGAATAAGCGTTTCGATTTTATCGCCGCTTACGAGATCAACAATGAACAGAGCGGCGCGATCATTCGTGCTATTCATGCCGTTACTGACCAAAACACCATTGCCGTTGCCGTTTAGTTTCGCAATAACCGGTCGACTTACCACTTGCCCCATATCGGCAGCGTCAACACCGCCGGTGGTTTCCCAAAGAACATGGCTGTTGATGAAACTGGCCGGTGTGGTGACATCCAGTCCGAATAAGCCTTTGCCGCCGCGACCCAACGCACCGACAAGATAGTTCTTGGCGGGTGTTTGTGCACGTGTAGAGACCACAATCGGACCATCAACAAAATAACGATGGTCATAGGCGGGAGACCCGGGATTACTCAGACTTTTTAGATCGGCAAGATTGATGCCGGCCGGCACATAGGCAAATTGTTCAACGCCGGTCGCACCGTTGAAGGCGTGCAACATGCCGTCATTCGCGCCGACATAAAGCGTGTTGGTATCCGAAACGAAAGCCGGTGATGAATGAATGATGTCGCCGAGCAGATTTGTGGCGCCTAGTTCGTTAACCCGATTGCGGAATACCGGTGGCGTAATCGGTACCGATTTGAATCGGGCTTCGTTGGTGGTGACACCACGAATGTAATCGGCAACAGGGGACGTTAGAGCCGTTGTCTGCGCCCCTGTCGGAAATGCTACGCCGGTGCTACCGGACCAAGTCTTGATATTGCGCGAACCTGGAGCAGGAATCAGACTCGATGCGGACCAACTCGCTATTGCACCGACACCCGCACTGGTGATTGGGTAGGCCATGAGTTCGCCAATCCATTTGCCGCTGACATAACTTGAAAGATAAACGCGCGTAGTGGCATTCAATGAAAAACTATTGGCCGAGACATTTGAACTGGAACCGTTCAAGTTTTCGATAGCCGCGAGTGCATCACTCAAGCCTTGACGGAACGCAGTGGGATTTGTCGCTGCAACAAATTTTCCGCGACCGTTGATCGAGGCGTGCCAGAGATCGTCGATACGCGTATTGTTTTCGGTAATAAGTGGATTCGGCCAATTCATTGTGCGGCCGGGTTGCGTCAGCAGCGGCAATGCGGTCACTTGATTCGTGATGCTGCCGCTCAAGCCAATCGAAACACCGAAGGTGGTCATATGTTGCCAGAACGCCGGATTGTCGGCGCTGGTTGCAACCCGATTGGTCAGGTCCGGACGCAAGTCGTTTTTCCAATAATGCATCGCCACGTCGGCGAGTGTATTGCTTTGACTATCGGAATACGGTCCTAAACTGGCGTTGTAGGTATAAGTTTTACCGATCGGGTTGAGTCCCAGTGGACCGGTAATTTCAACGCCGTTAGTACCATCGGCGTTCTCAACGGCAGAGCCGAATTTTGCGTAAAAAGGAGAATAGCCACCTGCGATGTCATTCCAGTAACCATCGGTTGTCAGAATTGCAAAGTTTTGCCGGCACGACAGTTGCTCATTCTTAATTGTTGTTGCGTCTTCTGTTTCAGGGCCATAAGGACCTGTTGGTCCAGTCATTTTGAAATACTCGCCGGCCCCTTGTAAGGCGCCCCTTAATGGCGTCGCATAAATTTTTTGCTGGTTATGCAGTTTGGAAAACCAAGTCGTTTTGTTCGTGCTAGTGCCAAAATCTCTAAATAGGCCACCATCCGACCCGACCGGAATTGCATCGGTAACCTGAACGCCTGTTCCTCCGTTATTAGTATTACCAGCAAGCAAGCTGATCGTACTGTAACCAACTCGATACTCGGCACCAAGTCCGCTAAAGGCCTCACTGGCGCCAGCCTTTGCGACTTTGGCGCGTGTCCTGTGATAGGAGAACCAGATTGCATAATTTTGGATTTCCTGGGTTGCTGTGCGGGTAAATGCAACGTTCGTACTTGGATTTGTCCAGGAAAATGAAGTGATGTTGTCGCAAGTTGTTCCGCCGACATCATTTCGCCATGCCCATACACCGGAGACTTGTGTTCGACGACAGCGACTAATGCTGGTCCCACCAGTATTGATTCGATAGCGAAAATAGTCAGCCGCGTCTGAACTTGCTACCCCGACTGGAACATGAAAATCTCTGGCAACGGTGCTCAAATTTGTTGGTGTGATTGCGCGAAATAAATCATTATAAGCTGCGGTATAGAACAGGGCCGGAGTCGGCAGGAAGCCGGTGGTTGGGTTTGGCCAGGTAGCTGTACGCCATGCTTCGTAAGTGATATTGGGATTGTAATAAAGAGTGTTGTCGGTATATGCCCGGGATGAAAGTGTGGATAGCTCGGCTGCCGACAGCCCCCCGCCGAAAAAGGCAGGCAGGGCAGTGTTATCAAATGACAGCTCTTCCATCGAGCCGGAGTCATCGAGAATAAACAAGATATTCGGCTCTACCCGGGCACCGGTTTGAAGTGGCGTATTGGGAACGTTGACACCTGCAAGCGAAGTCGCGGCAAACAGTGTCGTCAATATACCCAGGCTAATCGCATTGACCGATTGGACACCCGGACGTGCGGCAACTTTCTTTTTATTGGTTTGGTTCAAGGTGCTTCTCCTGAAACTTCAAGGTGCCGCGTAATTAGTTTGCAAAATCACCTGCGCGCGATTGGCCGCAGTGCTGCGTGCGGTGATTCGATAACGGGGTGAAAAACAATTGGGCTGCGCCGGAATTTCACGATCACAGCCCGGCCAGTTAGGTGCACTGCCAAGGGGCTCGATTATGTATTGCGGCGCCGAGGCGTTTAGTCCGCCAAGCGTTACTGTTGCATTCCGCCAGACGGTGGTGCTGTCACGCCAACGATCGGTAGCGGCGCCGGTGGGTGCCGGGCACAAACCGTCCGCATCACACGCACCGCTCACCGGAAACGCCGGGCTGCCTGCGGCTACCGCTTCTGCTTCGCGCAGCGCCGCTTCCGCTGCCTGGAAACCTATGCTTCGGTCCAGTAAATTCGAGCTCATTTTTTCCTGCATGATCGTGCTTTTAAAACTGGCAAGGCCAAGCAATGTCATTATCAACAACAACAAAAGCACCATGATGAGCGTCACGCCACGTTGTCTATTCATTGAACGTGTATTCATGAGTTGCGGTTCCGTAATGTGACTGTATGGGCAAGTGTTCGACGTACACTTTGGCCATCCGTGCCGACGCGGTCATTGCCTTCGAGCGTGTAAGTGATGCGCACGGCGGACACCTCGCTCCAGCGTGTTGCAGGAACGGCGGCCGCGTTGACATACGAATTGGCACCAGGCAGCAGATAAAGAATCTGCATGTCCAGGATACCTTCGGCAATTTCTTCGGCTACCGGCGCATTGGTGCCACCGGTGTTACGCAATATCTGGCGAAAAAGTGATCGACCGCAAGTGGTTGCTGCTATGCACCCTGCAGGCCGCCCATTGGACCCTATGTACCATCGGGCAGCGCTCAGTTTAGTGACGAGCGAGTTTGGGCCGTAGGCGTAGGACGTACCGTTGGTACTGCAATCAACGGGATTTTTAAACCCAAGGCCCTTGCTGCAATTGCCTGGAGTACCGGAGCCAAGGTTGTGTACAACCGTTGCGTTGGTTGCGTTGGGTCCCGACATTTGGAACAGCGCTATCTGCCGCGAATCGCAAATCATCAGAATGTCTTCGGCGACCAGGTTATGGGTTGAAGTGTTGAGCGAGATAATTGCCGATGTTGGATTGTGCGAGGCAACGGTGTAAGTGGAAGCGCTGCCCGATTTGATCTCGATGGCGTCGGTGCCTGCGATACTGATGCCCAATGCACCGTCTTCGTAACCCAGTACCGGGTTGGCAAAGTTGCTCCACCAGTTTGCGCCAGGCGTCTTCAGGACATTGACCAGGGGAAGTTGTGCCGCACACGGATTACCACCGGCTTCTCTGACATCGCGAGTCATCAGCTCATAGGCGGTACGCGCGTTTTCTTGGATGCGGCCCAGGTTTTCTGCCGCGATATAAGTTTGCCGATTTGAAACAAAAATACCCAGTGTCGCTCCTACCACCACGATACCCAGGGCAACGGCAATCATTAACTCGACCAGGCTATAGCCTGAATGTTTATGGTTGTGATAATTCATATCCGTGTCACCGTGCGTATTTGTTGTGCTGCGGAACCGCCGGTGCCACGGGAATCGTCCCAGCGCACATCAATGGTGCAAACATTGGTATCGCATGCAATTCTTCCGCAGGCATCATCGGCTACTGTTGTTCGCATGGAAGTGATCCAGGCCGCAATGTCGTAGCTGACAAGGCTGGTGACTGCCGGGGCTGCACAGGTCCAGCCGATGTTGTAGGCATTGGCTCTGGCGGAAACCGCATTGGCCCGCATGGCATCCATGACCGTATAGGATTGAACAACGACCTGGGTGCGTTGCATACCGCTTTGAATGTTGCGAAGCGAGGTTGCTTGCATGGCGGCAATGCCGAGCAGGCCAACGGATAAGATAAACACCGACACCATGACTTCGATCAGGCTGGTTCCCTTGCTAATCGGGCGAAAATTTTTCATTGAGTTCAATTTCATTGCACTACATCCTTAGCTATTGGCAGGTGCATCGCATGCACCTGCCGCATTAGTTTTTCTTATCAATGTCCGACTACCAAAAAGGATCGACACGTCACGCGCATTTTCGGTTGGGTTGGCCGTTGGAACGCATACGCGCATCTGTGCTTCCAGCAAGGCATTCGCTGCCGTTCGCGCCAAACCGTCAGGACGGAAAATAATTCTTTGCGATGCCCCGGATATCGCAGTGCTTGGCACGATCACTATTGGCGCTGTCGCCGACCCAACACGTACCAATGTTTCGCCACTGTTGCGAACACCATTGCGCGCGTTAGCTGCCGTGCCAGCGCCGTCGTCGACAAAAACAATCCATCCACTCCAATTGCCAGATGCGGTCGAACAGATGGCAGCGGCACCCTCATCGGGATTGGCACTTCGACAAACGACAACCCGAACACCCTTGCGTATCGATTCGGAACGAGCCATCTGCAATGTCGTCAGGAACTCGTTTGAAGTGCCGGACAATCTGTTGATGTTGGATATGGCTTCGAAACCAGGAACGGCCAGCACCGTCAGGATGCTCACCAGACTAATGGTGATTACCAGTTCCAGTAAATTGAATCCTTTTGAGCGGCGCAGAAAAACAAGCCGTTTAAGCCTAGAGCGTTTTTGCATATCACTATTCCTGTTTATTTTTTTTATACGGGTATAGTCATAACGGCAATATTGAAACGGTATGCCGATATGCGCACAAACTTTTTTGCTTTGCATTCATTGCCCTTCCCCGGCAACAAGCCCCGTAATCTATATGAGTTGACAATTTTGTACAACGTGCTAACGCATTAGAAGGAGCAGTTGTTAGCCATGCCAAAAAATACCAGAAGCAACCAGCCGAAATTTGGCAATTAAATTAAACGGGTGTTGTTTGATACTGCAAAATCACTCCGATATTTTCGGTTTTCGCGTTGTTGGATAGGCGTTAAATAATACGATGCGTATATAAGGTAGCTATCCCAATATTGAGGCTACTCGCGTGCGAGACATTGAATAACCGACTAATAGCAAAAAATTGCGCCTGTGCGCTCGATGCCAGCGCAAGTGTCGGGCAGCGTGCCAGCAAAGTTAACGATACCTAGAGTTCCGGGGCCGGCGTTTTGAGTGTTACGAGTTTCGCAACTGCGTCGAGTCGGTGAGCCATAAGGTAGTTTCACCAATGCCCTCCAGGCGTTCTAGATGCTTTTGCAGGGATTCAATCGGTAGCTGGGCGCCGGAACGCGCTGTCTCGGTCATCAAGACATAATCACGCGAGGGCACATGATTCTTCAGCATTCTATGGATCAGAATCACGTCTTCGCCGGCAAGTTCTTCAAACTGCCGTACTTGTTTTACTGCAATTTCTCCGGCATGGACAAAAGCCTTCAGGGCAAGCTGGTCGATATTCGTGCAGGCCTCACAACTGCAATTGGCGCGACTTTCGCGTTGTTGCGAGAGGCAGGCATAAAACGCCGGAAAGAACGCTTTGACTTGTTCGAAAACATTGATTGCCACGGCGGTATCGCCTTGCCCGTATTCACGATAGAGCAAAGCGGCATCGCCTTCGAGTTTATTGACCATTAATGGGTGTTCGGCAAGATCGATAACGGTCTCCATCAATGTCGTGATGATCTGCTCGGCGTGCAACAGGCTCACCGTGCGTTGGGTGATGAAGTTCGTGTAGCCGCTGATATCAATAATGACAAGATAGGCGTGGATGAGACGCATGGCGAACCCTCGATGAGTGACTGTTGTTAGAGGCAGCAAGAAGTCATAAGGATGCGCCATTTTAAAATAAATGCATCATCCATCGGCTCGAATAAAATGCAAAACATATATCGCTGATGCAGAACCGACATTCACTCGAAGAATCTGCACTGCAGCCATCGCAATGCTAAGTTCCTTGAGCGATCGTGAATTCAATCGATGGGCTGTTTTCAGCAGAATCGATGAATCGTGTCAGAACAAATTTCGGACACAAAAAAACCGCAGCTTTTGCGGTTTAGTTAAGTTACTGATTTAAAATGGTGGCCAGAGAGGGAATCGAACCCCCGACACAGGGATTTTCAACCCAATCTGGCTAAATTATAAAGTTCATTAAAAACAGTCACTTATGGCGCTTGCCACTTTTAGTTACGTAATTTTGTGTTATTTGAATGCAGCTTTGACCAGTCACCGTGATTCCCCAGCCAATGATTCTGGCTGAAATGCGGGAAATAAATCACACTCTTTGGCCGTTAGTGAACAAGCTCGGGTTAAAATGAACGCATTCCAAGCGTAGCGATAGCTGCGCTTTTTGTTTGTTCCAATAATCGAAAATTTGATGGTGGCCACCGTGCGTTTGAAAATTGCCTTGTTACTTGTGTTTACTCTTCTCGCATTCATGCCTCGATCCGCAGAAGCAGTCTGCACTCCGCAAGGAGCTACGCACGCGACGTGTACTACTCAAAATGAGGCCTATGCTTGGACGCACAATCAGGCGCATATACAGAATACTTGCGGACCTTCATATCCTTCTCCTTATATAAGGTACGAAGCTTTCGTTCCCGACAGCAACCCTGGTTATTATTATGTCAGCGTGCAATGTTCTGCGAATTATCAACCACATATTGTTGCCTATTTTGTAGAACCAATACTTGATTTGCAGCCCAATAAAAACCTAGGCCCATGTGATACCTGTGCCGGAGTGCCAAGCCAGGACGTAGGCAATCCTATCAATGTCGCTACCGGTAATAAATTCCAGGTCGAAAACGATTTCACTACGAGCGGTTTGCTTGAATTCACACGTTATTACAACAGCCACAAATCGGCTTCTTCCCATCTACAAGGGCCGCAGTGGACGAATACCTATTCCCGTCGAATTGAATATTCGGAGACGGAAAACACTAAAGCAAGGGTTCTCAGGCCGACGGGTCGCAGTGTGGATTTCAATCTCGTAGCGGGCGTTTGGGTAACGGATGCAGATCGTGCCAATAAACTGCAGAAAGTCACTGATGGTAATGGGCAATTGCAAGGCTGGGTTTTCAAGGCGAATGATGATCAGGAGGTTGAAGATTTCGATGCCAAGGGCAAATTGATCGGAATTACAAGAAATAATGGGGAATCTGTTGTTTTGGTATACAACAATGGCGTGGCGGAAAACAACGAGAACGATTTTCTGCTGACGAGCGTTGTTGGGCAGGATGGCCGAGCTATCAAATTCGAATATGATCCCTCGCGCCGGATTGCGAAGATCATCGTTGCCGATGGCTCTGAGTATCAGTACAACTATTATTCAACCGGCATGTTGGCCTCGGTGATTTATCCCGGGGGCTCTTACATCACCCATATTTACAACGAGCCGGCGAACACCTCGTTTTCGAATTTGCCGAATGCATTGACTGGAATTGTTGACGGCAAAGGTCAACGCTATGCCACTTTTAAGTATATTTCGGATGGACGCGCAGTGTCGACCGAGCATGCAGGCAGTGTCGAAAAGTTTAAGGTCGATTACAACGTCGATAACACATCGACCGTAACTAGCCCAGCGGGCGCACAGGAGCAACATACTTTTACAAGCATGTTCGGTACAAAGCGAGCCACGCAGATTTCTCGAATCATTGATGGTGTCTTGGTAGCAAATTTGTCCTATTCCTACGACAGCAACGGTCGTGGCGATGTCATGACGGATGCATTTACTACCACCACCGATACCGACTACAACGCCCGCGGTTTACTAACCCAGAAAATCGAGTCTGCCAACAAAGCTGCCACAAAACGTACTAGCCAAACCGATTGGCACGCCACTTTCAATGTGCCGACCGAGCGTCGTGTTCTGAATGCCAGCGGTGTGATGGAAGCCAAAACCAAATACGCCTACAACGCTCGCGGTCAGGCAACGACGGTGTGCCAGATTGATCCGACCAATGCGACGGCGATGAGCTATGTCTGCGGTTCGGCGGTCAATGCGCCGGTCGGTGTACGTCAAAGCGGCACCACGTATTGCGAGCAGGCCGATGTCACGGCAGGCACGTGCCCGTTGGTGGGTCTGGTGATTTCCAGCAATGGTCCGCGTACCGATGTGACCGATGTCAGCACGTTTAGCTATTACCAAAACGATCATGTTGATTGCGTTACCAGTCCGACGACTTGTGCCTATCGCAAAGGCGACTTGTGGAAAGTAAGCAATGCGCTGAATCAGGTATCGGAAGTCACTGCGTACGATGGAGCGGGGCGTAGCCTGCAAGTTAAAGATGCCAATAATGTTGTTGTCGATATGGAATACAACCCCCGTGGCTGGTTGCTTGCCAGCAAAGCGCGTGGCACCGACAACGGTAGCGAAGCCGATGATGTCGTTACCCGCATGGAATACGATGCCACCGGTCAGGTGAGCAAGGTGATTCAGGCCGATGGCGAGTTTATTAACTTTGGTTACGATGCCGCGCACCGGCTGGAAAGCATCAGCGATGCGCTCGGCAACAGCATTACCTATACCTTGGACAATGCGGGTAATCGCACCAATGAGGTCACCAAAGATCCGTCTAGTGTTCTTACCCGTAACCTGAGCCGTGTATACGACACGCTGGGCCGCTTGCAAGCCAGCAAGAATGCCGCCGGTGATACGCTGGCGACTTTGGCGTATGACGCCAATGACAATCTCGATACCAGTGCCGATGGCCTGAACCGCGTGACCAATCAGGATGTCGATCCGCTGAATCGTTTGATCAAAACCATTCAAAACGTCGGCGGCATCAATGCCAGCACCCAGTTCACTTACGATGCCCGCGATAATCTGACCAAGGTCATCGACCCGAAAAATCTCAACACCGTCTACACCTATAACGGTTTGAATGATCTGACCACGCTTGTCAGCCCGGACACCGGCACCACGATTTATACCTATGATGCCGCCGGTAATCGCAAGACCCAGAAAGACGCAAAGCTGGTCACTACGACGTACAACTACGATGTTTTGAATCGTCTGGTCTCGCTGACCTACGCCACCACAAGCTTGAACAGCAGCTTTGTTTACGACACCGTTAATACGATCTGCGGTGCGAACGAAAGCTTTGCGAAAGGTCGCCTCACCCGATTCAACGATCCGAGCGGCAACACCCAATATTGCTACGACCGTTTCGGCAATATGACCCGCAAGCAAATCACCAATAATTTGTTGGTGAGCACTTTTGCGTTCACCTACACCAAGGCTGGAAAAATCAGCAGCATTGTTTACCCAAGCGGCATGGTGGTGAATTACAGTTACAACGGTATTGGCCAAACCTCGCAGGTCACCGTGACTCAAGGTGGTATCACTACTACCTTGGTGGATAACCTGGCGTACTTGCCGTTCGGTCCGTTGAAGCAACTCAGCTTCCCGGTACCTGCCGGCGGCACCGCGACCAGCACACTGACGCAAACCCGCAACTACGATACCGATTACGCCGTGCAGAGCATCGGCGGCCTGAATTACACCCAGGACGTGATGGGCAATATCACCAACATTTCCGATGCCATCGGCGGTAATGCTTTTGAATACGACAATCTCGACCGTTTAAGCAAAGTGAAAGACAGTGTGTCACTGGCCGATAAGACGGCCTTTACCTACGACGCCACCGGTAATCGTCTGACCAAGAAAGTGGGTACAGCCACCGCCGTCACCAATACCTATGGAACAACCAATCATCGTTTGACGAAAGTCGGCAGTGTCACGCGTACATTGGATGCGAATGGCAACACAACCGTCGCCACCACGGCAAAACGATTTACGTATGACGCCAGAAACCGCATGGTGGATTTTAGAACCGGCAGTGCCACCAGCACGATTGTCAGTCAATACCAATACAACGCCAAAGGCGAACGGATTCGCAAATACAAAGGTACGGTGGACCAAGCGCGTTATCACTACGGCGAAGGCGGACAGTTACTGGTGCAAAACCGCATCATCGGCGGCGTCACCACGACCCAGGAAATTATCTGGCTAGGCGACATGCCGATTGGCGTTAGCCAGAACGGAACCCTGCACGGCATTCTGACCGATCATTTAAATTCACCACGTGGTGTGTTTGAACTGGCAACCCAGAAAACCGTTTGGCGCTGGAATATGGCCGATGATGCGTTTGGTGAAAGTATTGCTCTCGAAGATCCGGATTTGAATGGCGTCACGTTCAAGTTGGATATGCGGTTTCCGGGGCAGATATACGATAGTGAGTCGGGGCTGCATCACAACGGTTACAGAGAGTTGGAACCTGGACTAGGGCGCTATACGCAGCCCGATCCGATTGGGCTCGCAGGCGGTATCAGTGATTACGCCTATGCCAATGGCAATCCGATCACGCATTTCGATTTGACGGGACTAACTGCAGAGACTTGTCCAACTGAGGACAGAGAGAAACAGTGCGATTATTTGCATTACGAGGTAGATATTCCTGTATGTAACGGCATTAGTAGAAAGCGAGGCGCAGACGCAGCTCGCAGATGCTTTGCCTCTGCTGCGCAACGATATGCTTCTTGTTTGAGAGGTGAAAAGATTCCCGCCTTGGATACAACCGTGTGGCGGAACACCGGACCTGATCTGCCTCCGCAAACACCGCCCCAACAGGAGCCGACTATGTCGCCCCTCTGGTGGCTTCTGCTCATTCCTGCGGCCATAATTGGTGGACTTACTGGACAAGGTGCTTAATTTTTTAATGGTGATTGAAATGACAAAAGAAAATACGATTTCACATGAGTTTTATGTCAGAGACAACAATGAACTGACAAAATATTGCTTGACGATTTCTGAACCAGAATCGATCAACGATGAGCACTTTTGCAAAGTTTCACTTTCTCCGTTTCTAAGGAGTGAGAAAAAAATATTCGGAGCAGATCAAGCGCAAGCTGAAATACTCTCCAAAGATTTTGTTCGGGCGTTACTGAGTGGAAAGGCTCTTACCTATGACAATGGTCAGGAAGACTTTGATGTTGATCAGCTTTTTTAGCGCGATGAATTAATGAGTTCTGGATGCCAATTAAATTATAACGATCACATCAAGCCCCGCACTGCGGGGCTTCTTTTTTAGCGGCTATTACGTTTGCGTGCTTCGGGTTCTGGCCGTGCGAATAGGCGCTTGGCCTGATGGTTGTTGATGAGGCTGTCGAGTACGCCCTCGGCGATCTTGCGTTCATCAGGATCAAAATGGCGGAGTGCTTCGAACTTGAGTTTTAGCGCCTCATCGGGGCCGCGCTCAGCATCTTCAAAGACCAGATCATCCAAACTGACATTGAGCGTGAGCGCGATCTTCTTGAGCGCTTCGAGTGAAGGCTGTGAGGCACCGGTCTCGTAACGCTTGACTTGCGTTAGATGCAAGCCGAGCGCATCCGCCAAGTGCGGTTGAGTCCAGCCGCGTTGTTTGCGCAGGCGGACGAGTTGGGCAGCAAAATGCATGATCAGCCAGGTCGGAAGAGTGGGCGTAGCCATGACGATAATCCTAGGGTTCTGAAGGGACTTGCCAAAGGTAGCATAATAGCCTCTATAATCGTGGCCGATGAAACCCTTGACACGTTTTGGAGAAAACCTAGATGGCCCGCATTCCCGATGCCGAGTTGGAACAGCTTAAAACCAGCGTGTCTTTGATTGCTTTGGTTGAGGCCAAGGGCATTGGGTTGGTGCGGCACGGGGCCGATTGGCATGGGCATTGCCCGTTCCACAACGACAAAACCCCTTCGCTGGTGATTAGTCCGGCCAAAAACTTATGGCATTGCCTGGGTGCATGCCAGATCGGCGGCAGCGTGATTGATTGGGTGATGAAAGCCGAGGGCGTGAGTTTTAGGCATGCGGTCGAATTACTGCGTAATGATCAGCCTGTCTCCACTAGCCACATTGTGCGGCAATCGACCAAACCCAAATTAGCCGCGCCAGTGAATGCCGACGCCGACGATGCGGCCTTGTTGCAACAAGTGATCGGGTATTACCACGCAACGCTCAAACAAAGTCCGGAAGCCTTGGCGTATTTGCAGTCGCGGGGCTTGCAGCATCCCGAGTTGATTGATCACTTCCAGTTAGGCTTTGCCAATCGCACTTTGGGCTTGCGCTTGCCGGCAATGAATCGCAAAGCTGGCGCACAGGTGCGTGAGCGTTTGCAGGGCTTGGGCTTATTGCGAATGAGCGGGCACGAACACTTCAATGGTTCGTTGGTGATTCCCGTGCTTGATCTTGTAGGCGAAGTGCAAGAACTGTATGGCCGCAAGATTACAAGAGCGAGCAAGCTCACGGCAGGCACGCCGCTGCATCTGTATTTGCCGGGGCCACATCGCGGCGTGTTCAACGAAGCCGGACTCGTTGGCCAAGACGAAATTATTTTATGTGAATCCTTGATTGATGCACTGACGTTTTGGTGTGCCGGTTATCGCAACGTCACCAGCGCGTTTGGTGTCGAAGGTTTTACCGAGGATTTACTGCAAGCCTTCATTGCACACGGCGTAAAGCGGGTATTGATTGCCTATGACAACGATGCAGCGGGCAATCAAGCCGCTGAAAAATTATCCATCAAATTAATGTCGCAGGGCATGGACTGTTATCGCTGCCACTTCCCGAGCGGGCTGGATGCTAATGCGTTTGCACTCGAAGTGCCGCCAGCCAATGAAGCATTGAGTGCGGTGATACGACAAGCCGAGTGGATTGGCAAGGGCGCTGCACCAGAACGTGCAGTGATTGCGCCGATGATAAATAAAAATAATGACACTTCCATTTTAGTTGCTGCTCCTTCGCTTGATGTTGTTGATGAAATAAACACCGCGATCAATGTCGTCGATGCAATAAAACCCGTGATCAAAAAAGAGGTCGATGCAATCGATGTAATGGCTCCGTTACCCGCGTATCGCGTGCCGCCCAGCGCACCGGTGCTTGCGGTCGAAATCGACGCCAAGGAATTGCGGCTGACCTTGGGCGATCGGGAATACACGGTGCGCGGGATTGAAAAGAATTTATCGTACGAACAGCTCAAGGTGTGGCTGCGAGCGAGCAAGGGAAACTTTGTGCATGTCGATACCGTGGAGTTGTACCAGGCCAAACAGCGGGCGCTATGGGCGAAGCAAACCGCGATTGAATTGGGCCTATCGGAAGACGCGGTGAAGGCCGACCTCGGTTCTTTACTGCGAGCGGTCGAGCAACGGCAAGACGAGTTAATCCGGCAACGACTGACGCCCAACGATAACGCGGCCAGCAAGACACCAACGTGGACAACAGCACAACAAGACGAAGCACTGGCGTGGTTACACGATCCGCACTTGCTGCATCGCATTAGTGAGGACATGAATGCCATCGGCGTGATTGGTGAAGAAGCGAATGCCTTGGTCGGTTATCTGGCCTGTGTGTCACGGCAACTCGATAAACCGCTGGCGGTGCTCATCCAATCGACCAGTGCGGCGGGTAAATCGACACTGATGGATGCGCTGTTATCCCTGATGCCCGAGAACGAACGTGTGCATTACTCGGCGATGACCGGACAGAGTTTGTTTTACTTGGGCGAAGGCGATCTGAAACATAAAATCTTGGCGATTGCCGAAGAAGAAGGCGTGCGGCAAGCGGCGTATGCCTTGAAGTTATTGCAGTCGCAAGGTGAACTCACGATAGCTTCGACCGGCAAAGACCCGATCACTGGCAAACTGGTGACCGAAGAATATCGGGTCGAAGGCCCGGTGATGTTGTTCTTGACCACAACCGCGATTGATATTGATGAAGAGTTATTGAATCGCTGTTTAGTGCTAACCATTAATGAAAGCCGCGAGCAAACCGAAGCGATTCATGCACGCCAGCGCAGTGCGCGCACCTTGCAAGGTTTATTGGGAACACAAGCCGCTGCGGTGATCCGCACACGGCATCAAGTGGCACAAACCTTGTTGCGACCGGTGGCGGTGGTGAATCCGTATGCCGAAGCGCTGACCTTCCGCAGTGAATCAACAAGGATGCGGCGCGATCATGCGAAGTATTTAACACTGATGGAAGCGATTGCGTTTTTACATCAACACCAGCGGCCATTGCACACCGCGACGTTGGGCGAAAAGACGATTGAATATATTGAAGTGACACTGGACGATATTGCGTGGGCCAATCGCTTGGCGCATGAAGTCTTGGGAAGATCACTCGATGACTTGCCGCCGCAAACACGGCGGGTGTTGGGCGTGCTTCAAAGCTATGTACATGAACGCTCACAGACAAATGCGATGGCGTGGCAGGACCTGCGTTTTACTCGGCGCGAATTGCGTGAGGCGACGGGTCTGGGCGATACCCAGCTCAAGCTGCACTTGGCGCGGTTAGAGGATCACGAATACTTGTTGGCGCATCGTCATGGCCAGCAATATCGCTACGAGCTGCAATTTGCTGGAGACAGTGAAAACAGTCAGCGCCAGATGGTCGGACTACTCGATATCGAGGCCTTGCGCCCGCACGAAAATACCGTCTTGGCTAATGCTACGACGACGAACCGGTCGGGGCAAAATGCCCAGCGGTCGGGGTCTGGTCGGGCCGTGGTCGGTGGGTTGTCGGGGCTTGGTCGGTCGGTGGAAATCCCCCTCAACGCGAGCGCGGGCGCACCTTCTTCTTCTTTAGTTGCTGCTGTTGATCAAACTCCACTACTGCGGACGCCGACACGCGAGACTTCGCGTCGTAACGGTAGCGCCGTGGTAGAGACGCGTTGAGCCATGCCGGTTGAAGGCAAATACGGCGAACGCCGCCGTCGCTTGGAAGCGAGCACGACACCCGAGAGTTTGGCGGCGTGGATGCAGCGCTATCTGGAAGCCTTGAAGGTACTGCACTACACCGAGGAATTATTGCGTGCTCGCCGGCAAGCGCTGGCGCTGTTTTTAGAATGGTGCAGCGAGCGCGAATTGCAGCGCCCGAATGAAATCACCAAACCGATTTTAGAAAGGTATCAACGGCATTTATTTTATTGGCGTAAACCCGATGGCCAGCCGCTCTCGATCAAGGGGCAATGGTTGTTGGTAAATCATGTGCGCTTGTGGTTCCGTTGGTTGGTGAAAAATAATTATTTACTCACTAATCCCGCCTCCGATCTCGACATGCCGCGTATTCCGCGACAACTCTTGCCCGATCCGTTGGAAGCGCAGGAAGTCGAAGCGGTCTTGGCACAGCCGGACGTGAACGACGTGCAAGGCTTGCGCGATCGTGCCTTGCTGGAACTGTTGTACTCGACCGGCTTGCGCCGCACCGAAGTGATGCAGCTCGCGCTGTTCGATGTGGAGCCGCTGCGCGGCATTGTGCGAGTACGGCAAGGCAAAGGCCGCAAAGATCGCGTGGTGCCGATTGGTGAACGCGCCTTGGCGTGGTTGCAGCGCTACCTCGATGAATCCCGGCCACAATTATTGGCGAACACACAAGAACAAGCGATGTTTTTAAATCGTTTTGGCCAGCGCATGCACAGCACTGGCATCGGACAACTCACGCGCCGCCACATCGACGCGGCCGGGATTAGTAAACGCGGGGCCTGTCATTTATTCCGGCACGCGATGGCGACCCAAATGCTGGAGAACGGAGCCGACATTCGTTACATCCAGGAAATGCTCGGCCATGAGAATCTGGACACCACACAAATTTACACGCACGTCTCGATTGGTAAATTACAAGCGGTGCATGCCGCGACGCATCCGGCGGCCAAATTGCAGCGGCGGGTGCGCGATGAAAACCAAAACGATAACGACAGCACGCACGAATAAACAACACGGCAACCGGAAACATTCCGAATCCGGCGATGAATAAAATGTGCGGCCATCGGACGCATTCTTGCATCCGGCGTCTGTCACGGGGCGTGCAAGTGCCGCTGCTTCCTCAGTCGTTCCTTCTTCGTCGCTGCGTCCCAGCACGTCCCGCGCCAGTGGCACTTATCGGGCAACCCCTGCGGCCCTCACGACATAACGCGTGATTATGCAAAGTGCCACCCCTTGCGGGTGTCACTTTCCGCATCGCTGCGCTCGCCGCATAATCCGTCGTTATGTCATTCGGGCCGCTTCCTTCGTGGGGTGCTCGCTGCGTTGCGCGTGGGGTGTTCAACGCGGCTTCGTCGAGTTCTGCGCCACGCGCTCGCTTCGTGCAGTGCGCTCAGTGCGCACGGGATGGGCAGCCTCACTTCGTCAACCACTTTGCCGTGCGTGGCCACCAGAAGGGGCGATACGCCATTGCATGACATCTTCGCTATTCTTATTTTTTAGCCGCTAAAGAAAAAAGGCGTATCGGGATTTTTTTATTTTGGGCTACACTTGCACCATGCAAACTTTGCTCGCAAGTCCTTATCGCATCAAGCAAAAACGCACTCTTCGCTGGCGACGTGCGTCAACGCAACGGTACCCGGGGCAGTTATACGATGTGGAGAGTGGGCTGCATTACAACTATTTCCGGGATTATGAAGCGGCGACAGGTAGGTATGTGGAGAGTGATCCGATTGGGTTGAGGGGAGGAAATAATACCTACTCATATGTACGGTCGGCCCCGCTGACTAGTTTTGACAAGTTCGGTCTTATTGATATCAATTATTTCCCGGATAATTGGTACGATTGGAATGATATTTCAGATAAAGCGGACAATAGAAATACTGGTCCAAATACTATTGGTGTCGGAGCGCATGCTTCCCCAAGCGGGCCAGAGGATGCGAATGGTAATTTCATACCTGTTGATGAGCTTGCAAAACGCATAAGAAGAGATCCTAAATATGGTCGTGGAGCAAAGGTTGTTGAGCTTGATGCCTGCAATTTGGGAGGTAGTAAATATGCTCAGGAACTTGCAAATAAAATTAATCTACCTGTAGTGGCTCCCGGCGCCTATGTTTTTTTTCGCAAAGATGGAAGTGTCTTTATCGCAGATGCTAGGCTTGAAGGTAGTCGTCTTGTGCCTGTTGAAAATGCTTCGAGAAGATGGGTGTTAAGTTATCCTGGACGAACCACCCCAATTCCACTTCCCGGCTGGAGACCTTAAGTATGCAAAATCGAAAATTTATTGGATCTATTTTTCTTGTAATAGTTATTGGGCTCGGTTCAATGTTTTGGTTTGTCTGTTATCAAAAAAAATCAGCGATTGCATGCGATACTTCGAAGCCACAAGCAATAGATAAAAACAAAATTAAGTTAATAATGGAAAGCGCTTTACGTGGCTCGCCTCAAGATGCATTTAGTTTATATCGCTACTACTTTCAGCTGGCTGATGTTGAAAATGAAAAATACTGGGCGATGATTGCTGCAGAAAACGGACACTCCATAGCACAACGTAATTATGGAGGTTTGTTACTTCAATATGGCAATAGAGAGGAAAAATTGCGCGGACAGTTTTGGCTCGCGACAGCATATCGGTGCGGAAATGATGAGCCACCTACTGAATCCCACGAAAAATGAAAAACCAAGTACACGCGTAATTTTCAGATCCTTGATCGAAACGCCATAAGGTGTGCATCAAAGCCATGTATTGATACATAGGGTGCCGCCTATGGCGCACCGTCTTCGTGTGTTGCTGATGGGTGAAACAAGGACACGCACAGTTTCCTAGAGCCGTAGGGCGCAATACGCTCCACCATTGCGCCCTACGGGGAATTGGACGACTACAGATAAAGGATATGGCATATGCGAAGCCGGTTGCTATTAATTAGTGTCGTTTTTATTCTAATCGCTGCTATCGGCTATATTTGGGCCCAGAACCGTTATGGCCACATAGATCCGAAAGAGATATACAGTAAGGAAGAGCGCGCAGAGCTAGCTCTCCAAGCAGATCGCGGTGATGCGAGGGCTAGTTGGCGTCTTTATTTATATTATTCGGCCATTGAAAAAAATCCGAAACAAAGAGAAAAATGGCTTCTCGTTGGTGCAAATCTTGGTGATGATCGATCCATTTACTCGCTCGCAATGCTGTATGCAAATGTCGATTCGCAGCTTTTAGACCTACAAAAAGCAACGCACTGGGCAAATGTGCTTGCTCAGTATGATGCTGAGGAGGCTGAAAGTGTAATGCAAGAAATTGAGTTTGTTAGACGCACTCAAAAAATTGAAATGAATCGCCCCTAGCCTAAAGCCATTTTTAATTTGCATGCAAATAAGTAAAGACAAAACTCTCGGAAAAATTAGCCCAGACCAATTCGCACGAACTCTGGATGTGATGGAGGGCTTTGAAGTTTGGGCTGATCTCTTTGCATTACTAAAGCAGAAACCACGCTTCAAAAGACTAATTGAAAGCCCTAGGATTGGGTTTTCTTGGTCGTCGGCGTATGAATTTGAATACAAATATATGCTGGCAGCGCTAATGGTTTCGTTCGCAGAACATATAGATTTAAAGTCATTGGCGCTTGCGGAAGACAAGCAAGAATTTGTGCTTCAGATGGCTGAAAATCAAGAGGATTTGCCACTGATCGGCCGAGTAAAGGCTAGAAAAATATTGCTTGTCCTTGGGTTATTGCAGGCAGTCACTAAGTCTATCGAATGCATGTCGCTCTACTCGATCTCAATCAATGAACTTGTAGCAAGAGCCCGCAAAGGCGACAAAGAAGCCATTCTTAAAGCCATTAAAATTGATCCGACCATTCTTTCTGCACCTTCAGTAGCTCATCAATTGTCACTGGCCGTGATGCGCAAGGATAAGCGGTTTTTACAAAGAGTAAAAAAGGCATTCGATGGGCCGCATAAAGGTTTGCACATTTACAAAAAGCTGCGCTATTCAGCCTTAATGCTCGACGAAGCAGGTGCGCTGACACCGTCGAATCGTGAGCATGTATTCGATGTCGTCGCCAACCAATTAAAGCTCTATGAGCAACGCAAGGGCGACCCTTTTAAGGGCTTGTTTACCCAGTTTTCGCGTTGGAAAGAATACTCAACCACATAAAATCGTAATTTCGTGTGGTCGGCATCTGCCGCCACACCGCATAGCTTTCCTATCGCTCACTCTCGAGCGATGAATTAGGAAAGTAGATGAATACCCACGATGACAACAGCCCGCTCGCCGGAGCCACCGACCCCGCGAGGGGTGTGGCGGCGATGGGCGAAGCGGGTGCGCCACCCTGTATCACAGCACCCGCAAACTGCATTAAACCTCTTCGGCATGGTGTCGATAGCCTTTACTTGTCGTTTCCCGGTGCCCTGGATAGCGACGTTGCAATCGTGCTTCAAAATTTGAAGGACTCGGCACAGAGCTTTGACGATAAGGTGCAGGCGACTGCGACGTACTTCAATGGAGACTCGCTATTTACGGTGTTGCCGAGAGGTCGGGGCCGTTTTTCCTATGTTCTTGAAGACAATTGGTTTCGGCTAGAACTGTCCAATGCGACAGCTGCGGTGCTGCCACTTGCGCACGTCCAAATACGAAGCGAGTACTTGACCGAAGTCGGGGTCGATCATGCCATGCAGACCCTCTCGGGAATCATGCCGGAGTTCGGGGAAGTCTCAGGGCCTCCCGTTATCAGCAGAATCGATTTATTTGTCGACTTTACCACGGACCTGGCGTTGGCCGAGTTGCCTGGGAGCCATTGGGTTAAACGCTGTAAAAAGCGGGATATCCACGAGGACCGAGATCAAGTGACGGGTATGACATTCGGAGCGGGAAACGAAGTCAGCGCTCGTCTGTACGATAAAACGAAAGAGATCGTGAAGTCTGGAAAGGATTATTTAAAACCTATCTGGGCGGCTCAGGGCTGGCAGGAAGGTCAGACCGTGTGGAGAATGGAATTTCAGGTGCGCCGCGAAGGATTGCCGGAGAGTCTAAAAATCGCCGCGTCGGAGTGTATCCCGCAGCTGGGCTATTTGTGGCACTACCTGACGACGGAGTGGTTACGTTTGTGCATCCCCTCCGAGAGCGACGACACCCGCAGCCGTTGGCCTGTCCACCCGCTTTGGGAAGCCTTGGCCGACGTTTGGGATGTGCCGCCTGAGCCTTCGCTTTTGGTGCGCGCCGATAAATCTCGGCCGCCCAAAGATAAATCGATTTTTAAAGCTGGCTTATGGGGCCTGAGTTCCTTCATGGGCCGCGAAGGTATTCACAGTGTCGATGAAGGACTGGGCGAGTTCATTCAAGCCTTACAGGTGCATTTCAATAGCGATCAATCGCTCGAACAACGCACGCTTGCCGAGTACATGGAACGAAAAGCCCGCGCCAAGGCACGCCGCTACAACGTGCGGATGAAAGACGATGACAAGGAATAAAGTATGCGCACCTTCGACCTGCAAGAAGCGGCGCTGTTCCTGCACATGTCTCCCGCCGTCCTGCGCTTGCACGCCCGTCAAGGCCGCCTCAAAGCCGCGAAGCCGGGTAAGCGTTGGGTCTTCCTCGAAGCCGACCTTGCTCACTATCTCGATCAGCTTTACGCTTCTCGACGGCAAGCGCCGCTAAGTGGCTCCAAGAAGGAGGAATCTTCATGGGGTTATATCAACGCGGTGATGTCTGGTGGATCAGCTTTGTCACACCGCACGGTGAGCGACTACGCGAATCTTCTGGGACTTCCGACAAAACGCTCGCGCACGAGTACTTAGATCGTCAAAAGGTTAAGTACTGGGAACAACAGCGACTTGGCGTGAAGCCTCAACGAAGTTGGCAAGAAGCCGCAGTGCGTTGGATAAAGGAAACGTGTCACAAGAGATCGCACGAAAAAGATATTGCACAGTTACGGTGGCTCGATCCGTATCTGGGTCACTTGATGTTGCATCAAGTCACTCGGGACGTGATTGAAAAAATCGCAGAGCGAAAAGCAAAAGCGGCAGGCTCTAGCACTGCGAACCGGCACTTGGCACTGATTCGTTCGATCTTGCGACGAGCCAAGGACGAATGGGAGTGGGTCGATCACATTCCCAAAGTTCGGCTTTACCGAGAACCGAAACAGCGTATTCGTTTCCTCTCGCACGAAGAAGCGCGGCGACTCTTAAGCGAGTTGCCCGAACATTTATGCGATATGGCGCAGATAGCACTGTCGACGGGGCTTCGGCAACGCAACGTGTCTTACTTGCGATGGGACCAAGTGGACATGAGTCGTCGTGTGGCGTGGATACATCCAGATCAGGCCAAGTCCGGAAGGGCGATTGGCGTTCCATTGAACGAGGACGCGCTGACAGTATTACGTCGGCGTTTGGGTCGAGATACGGAGTACGTGTTTACTTATATGGGTAAGCCCGTGGATCGATGCTCGACGCATGCATGGAAGCGTGCGATTGAAAGAGCTGGAATTGAGAGTACGTTTCGATGGCACGATCTCCGACACACCTGGGCATCGTGGCATGTGCAAAGTGGAACACCGTTGCAAGAGCTCATGGAATTAGGCAGCTGGTCGAGCTATGACATGGTGTTGCGATATGCCCACTTGGCAGCGGATCATCTCCGTGGAGCGGCTTCACGCATTGAAGGCACAATTCAGTCACACATAAAAAAACCGCAACTCGTGCGGTTAAAATAAGTCACTGATTTAAATGGTGGCCAGAGAGGGAATCGAACCCCCGACACAGGGATTTTCAATCCCTTGCTCTACCAACTGAGCTATCTGGCCTAAGTGCTAATATCGGCGCAGAGTTTCGCGACGAGCCGCAAATGATACCGGTGAAGCCTATTTTTGGCAAGCCATGGCTGTCGCTAAATCCCCGGTAAATGCCTTAATCACGATGCTTGGCGCATCATCGCGGTTGGGGTAAGGTGCCTGCAATGCCTATAAATCAAGGAGATTGCGATGAATCGTCTGCAGTGGGTGATGACAACTTTATTTTTGGCACTGTCATGTTCTTCGGCCGGGTTGGCGAAAGACCGGGATTATTTGGCGCGATTGGCGTTGGTCACGCAGTTTGCCGGTGAGCCCGTGCCATACGTTCGGTTCGGCCTTCCCAAAAAAGCATACGACTGGGAACCGTTGGGTGATACCGCCGTGCTGGTCTGGCATACGCGCAGCAAGGCCTATCTGGTGGATCTGAAGCCATCGGATTCATGTCGCGATCTGGACAGGGAAATCACGATCAGGCTCGACAATAATATCAATGATCTGGATGCCCGTAATGGCTATATCGACTTTCGCGATGGCGGTTGGTGCAAGATGATCAAAATACGTCCGGTCGATGTGGTTGGGCTGAAGAAGGCCGAAAAGAAAAAATAGCAGTCGGTTGGGATAGATTTGAAAATCCATTTTAATGCCCGATAATCGGGCAAATCCAAAGCAGGTTGTTTTCATGAGATTAAGGCACGTCATTGCTGCACTTTTCTTTTTTGTCGTTCAACAAAGCCATGCTCAGAAAATTGTGGCATGGACTTTACCCGCCGGAGGCCATGTCGCGCAGCCGAGCTTGAGCCAGACACCGGAGGGTGAGTTGGTACTGAGCTGGATTCAGCGTCTTCCGGAAGGTGGGCATCGCTTGAATATGAGTCTTTATTCAACGAAGGGCGAGTGGTCGCCGACGAGTACTATCGCGAGCGGAAAAAACTTCTTCGTGAACTGGGCGGATTTTCCCGCGACACAGGCGCTTGCCGATGGCAGCCTCTGGGCACATAACCTGGAAAAAAATGGCGTCGGTACGTATGCCTACGACGTGATTCTTCGTCGATCAAAAGACAAGGGTAAAACCTGGTCCACCCCGTTTCGGGCAAATTCTGCCGTACAGGCGGAACATGGCTTCGTCAGTTTGTGGCCCTGGTCTAAAAGCCAACTCGGTGTTGCCTGGCTCGATGGCGGAACCAATGCAATGCCCGATGCCAAGCATGATGAACACGGGCATGGTGCAGGGATGATGAGCATGCGGGTTGCCGTGGTCGAGCCGGCGTTGCGAAAGAGCCAGGAGTGGCCGATTGATTTGTCCACCTGCGATTGTTGCCAGACCGATGCAGCATTAAGTTCTCGCGGCCCGGTCGTGGTGTATCGCGACCGTACCGAGAAAGAAATTCGCGATATCTATACCACCCGGTTTAGCGGAAAAAAATGGACGACGCCGGCAAGAGTTCATGCCGATAATTGGTTGATGCCGGCCTGTCCGGTGAATGGCCCTGCAATAACTGCCTATCAGGATAAAGTCTGGACAGCCTGGTTTACTTCTGCCCAACAGCCCTCGGTGCGGATTGCCTATTCAAAAGATGCCGGTGATCACTTCGAGCCAATGCGGGAAGTGGCAAGCAAAAATGTGCACGGTCGCGTCGATATCTTGTCGGATAAAAATTCTGTCTGGGTAAGCTGGCTTGTTGAAGAAAACGCACGTCAAACCGTTTGGCTAGCCCAATATTCGCATGATTTAAAAACCGAAATGCAACGTATCGCGTTGCCAAATATTGCAGGCGCCGGGCGTGCTACCGGGTTTCCTCGGATGCAATTACTCGACAATAATATTTATATTGTCTGGACTGATATCAAGAACGGCAAGCCGGAGTTGCGAGGTCACATCGTCAAACAATAATTTTTTTTAAATAGGGTGCGCCTCTAGCGCACTGCACCCTACGAGTTTTCAGGTGCGACATAACCAGCCGGTTTTTCTGCACCTTCACCGAACAGGAATTTTTCCATTTCAGCTTCGAGATACGCGCGATGTTTTGGATCGAGTGGTGATAAACGGTTTTCGTTAATCAACATCGTCTGATGTGCGAGCCAGCTTTGCCAGGCCTCCTTGCCAATGCTTTCGAATACTTTCTTGCCGAGCGCACCCGGCCATGGAATGAAGCCCAGACCTTCGGTTTCCATCTGGTTTTTTACGCAGAATACGGTACGACTCATTTTTATATCCTAGGGTTGCAACGATTCGAGTAATTTTTTTACCGGCGCGGGCAATCCGACGGAAGTTAATCCGGAAAGCGGATGCCAGCGTGCAGAATCAGCATCTGCAATTGTATGCTTTGCCTGGAGGTCACGCCATAAAAAAGGCTTGATCATCAAATGATAGTGACTAAAAGTATGTTGAAATTCCGGTAGTTCGATGTGTGTTGTCGGGCTATTAGTTTTTTGTTGCATCAAGGCTTGTGCTTCGTCCAGTTGCGTCACTTCCGGTAGCGACCACATTCCCGACCACACGCCTTTTGCGGGGCGGCGCGATAGCAGGACTTCATTGTGTCTGTTGAGTAAGACCACCATTACGGTATGACGTGTCGGTATTTTTTTACCCGATTTTTTTGTAGGTAATTTATAAACACGATTTTCTCGATAGGCAACGCAACTCACCTTTAACGGACATTCCATGCAGTTTGGCTTGCTGCGAGTGCAAAGGGTCGCGCCGAAATCCATGATGGCCTGGGCATAATCGGCGTTGCGTTTTTCCGGCAACAATTTTTCAGATAATTCCCACAGCTCTTTTTCGACCGCCGGTAAGCCGGGCCAGCCGGTAATGCCGTAGTAGCGGCTTAGTGTGCGCTTCACGTTGCCGTCCAGAATCGCGAAGGGCTGATCATGTGCCTGAGACAAGATGGCTGCAGCCGTGGAACGACCGATGCCGGGTAACGCGATTAATGCATCGAGTGATGTCGGTAATTCACCGGCATGGATTTCCGTGCAAATCATTGCCGTGCGATGCAGGTTTCTGGCACGCGTGTAGTAGCCCAGCCCCGCCCATAAAGTGATGACATCATCGAGTTCCGATTTCGCCAGTGATTTCAAATCAGGAAAGCGAAGCAGGAATTTTTCGAAATAGGGAATCACTGTCGCCACTTGGGTTTGCTGCAACATGATTTCCGATAACCACACTCGATAAGGCGTACGCGGATGTTGCCAAGGGAGATCATGCCGGCCGTGATGATCAAACCACTGCAGCAGGGCATCGGAAAACATTATTTGGCAGCATCCGGCGTGATTTCGATGCTGACGCCTTCAAGACTCACGCCATCAAGCTGGATGTTGGGTAGCTCGAATTGGCCATGCAAGGGCGGCAATGGCGAGCCATCGGTTTGATCTGCCCATGTTTGTATCTCGGCGATTTTTACCGTGCTGCTGAATGTATTTTTTTCGATATCGAGTTTCAAGACAATCGCATCGGAAAAATCGGATTTGCCTGCGTAATTCAATTGATAAGGAATGTTTTTTGCCTGTTTGTTCAGCGGTGCAGGCAGTGTGGGCCAGTCTTTTGGCCATTCCGCGATGGTTCCATTGCTGTCGAGTTTCAGTATTTCGCCAAAACTCACATTCAATGCAGCCTGCAAATTCGGCAGAGGCGATTCGCTAGTCAGGCTCAGCGTTTTAGTGCTGATAGTGAAACTTTTTTCCAGGCTTTCGAAGTTGCCCGCTGTCTTAATCTGATAGGGCAATGGCTTGTCGCCAAGATTAAGCTCGCCTTTACTTTCCAGTGAAAATTCGGAATGCAATCCGGTTTTCGCAACGGTGAGTGGCCCATTAAAACTGATGATGGTTTTTTCTTGCTGGAAAATACCGGAGACTTCCGCTTCCAAGGGCTGTTGGTCTTCCAGGTGCGGTAGCGACAGCATGATTTTTTTTATCGAATAACCGCCATCAATGAATTGACCATTATTGATTACGAGGCCGCTGGTAAAAGTAGGCACTTCGAATGGCGTTGCCGGACGGGTGGCTTGCCATGCTTTGAGTCCTGGAAAATCGAGAATAGGGTCATCGGCCTCGATACGCGTGACATGCGGAGTATCGCCCAGAATCGTGCTCCAGGGTAGCGAGATTTCGACGCGGG
This sequence comes from Arenimonas sp., assembly GCA_043789195.1. Taxonomy (GTDB): domain Bacteria; phylum Pseudomonadota; class Gammaproteobacteria; order Xanthomonadales; family Xanthomonadaceae; genus Arenimonas. Next base: position 41,672 of record JAYWIC010000071.1, read on the forward strand.
TCGCGCTGAGAAAAACCTTATTATCGAGCGGGTTGATGACCTTTAGATTCGGCAGAATCAATCGAGGCTCTGGCTTCATCGCATAACTTGGCAGCCCATCAAACTCAAACTTCAAGTTCAATTCTTTGCCGATTTTTCCGAGCACGGTATGGGTAAGTTTTACCGGTTCCATTTGCTGGTTGAGCCACAACGCACCGATACCAAGAATCAGGCCGAATCCGATGAAAAAAATCCAGAGGCGGCGTGCGCGCTTGCTTAAGCTCATCCGTCGTTGCGTTCCGGTAACAAGGCATCGACGAAAGCTTCTGGATCGAATACCCGCAAGTCTTCAAGTTGTTCGCCCAAGCCGACGAATCGAATCGGGATATTGAATTCACGCGCGAGTGCAAAGAGAACACCACCTTTTGCACTGCCATCGAGTTTGGTCACTACCAATCCGGTGACATTGACGGCGGCATGGAATGCTCGCAATTGATTGATCGCGTTTTGTCCGGTGGTCCCGTCGATCACCATGAGTACTTCGTGAGGTGCGGAGGCATCAAGCTTGCCCAGGACGCGCCGGATTTTTCCGAGTTCGGCCATTAAGCCCGCCTGCGTATGCAAACGGCCTGCGGTATCGGCGATCAAGACATCGAATCCTCGCGCTTTTGCTGCCTGTAACGCATCGAAGGTGACCGACGCAGGGTCAGCATCTTGACCTTGGGCAATGACCACCACATTGTTGCGCTCGCCCCAGACCTTCAATTGCTCGACGGCGGCGGCACGGAAAGTGTCGCCGGCGGCCAGCATCATGCTGCGACCTTCGGTTTGAAAACGCCGGGCCAATTTTCCGATAGTGGTGGTTTTACCGACGCCGTTCACGCCGACGGTCAATATCACGAAGGGTTTTTCCACACGATCGAATGAAAGCGGTTTGGCGATCGGGAGCAAAATATTCAACAAATCCTGGCGCAGTGTTTTGAGCAAGGCGTGTGCATCGGCGAATTCATGCACCTTCATGCCATGTCGCAATTTCTGCACGATTTCCGTCGTGGCTTTGACGCCCACATCGGCGGAAATCAGGGCGGTTTCAACCTCATCCAGCAGGTTTTCATCAAGCTTGGGATTTTTTGCAAACAAACCACCAATGCCAACAGCGAAAAGGCTGGATTTCAGTCGTTCGCGCCAGCCCAGTTTGCCGGGGGATGCCGGAATCGTTGTGGAGGGTATTTCAGCCACGGGTTCATTCGGCAGAAGTTTGCCGGTGTCGGGCCCGGTGCTAATCGGTTTTTTCTTGAAAAAATCAAACATTGCTTCATTCAATCGCAGACAATAGGGGCAATCTTAACATTCAAGCGTTGATTCCCGATGAACAAAGCTCCGGCAGGACAAGTCCGCATTATTTCCGGCTTATGGCGCGGCTCTAAATTGCCGGTCGAAACCTATCCCGGATTGCGGCCTACTAGTGATCGTGTTCGCGAGACCCTTTTCAACTGGTTGCAATCACATATCGCCGGCAAACGTATATTGGATTGCTTTGCCGGAACCGGCGCCCTGGGCTTTGAGGCGGCGTCGCGCGGCGCCGGCGAAGTGGTATTGCTGGAGAAGGTTCCGGCATTGGTCAACTCGCTGCGGGAAAGCGCGCTCAGGCTGAAAGCCGATACTATTAAAATCGAAGCCAGCGATATTTTTGCCTGGCTTGGGCGGCCTGCTTCATTGCGTTTTGATTTGGTTTTCATTGACCCGCCTTTCGGCAGCGATTACGCCCAGAAAATAGTGTCGATGCTCGGCCCCTGGCTGGCCGATTCCGCTTGGGTTTATGTCGAAACAGGCCGGTCGACGCAGATAGAAGTGCCCAGTACGTATCAACTTTATCGGGAGGGCAGTACCCGAGAGGTCTGGTATCGGCTATTTCGGCATGAAAACCAGCGGCTGCCTGATACACTGTCGCCACGTTCACCTGAGCAGCCAGCATGACCCCAGCTAGTAGCCGTATCGCGGTGTATCCCGGTACTTTTGATCCGATTACCAATGGACATATTGATTTGGTCAACCGGGCTTCCGTCCTGTTCAAAAAAATCATCGTCGGCATTGCAGAAAGTCCCGGCAAGGGGCCTGCCCTGCCGCTACATGAACGGGTATCGTTGGCAGAAACTGCCTTGGCGCATTGCTCGAATGTCGAGGTGAGAGGCTTTAACATCTTGCTGGCACATTTTGTTCATGAAGTCGGTGCTGGCGTGTTGCTGCGGGGTTTACGGGCCGTCTCGGATTTTGAATATGAATTCCAGTTGGCCAGCATGAACCGCCATCTGATTCCCGATGTGGAAACCCTGTTTTTGACGCCGAGTGAGCAGCACAGTTTCATTTCTTCCAGCCTGGTGCGTGAAGTCGCCCGTTTGGGTGGCGATGTATCCGGATTTGTTCATCCGGCAGTGGTTAAAGCATTGGCGGCAAAATGGAAGCAGCAGTAAAATATTAATCAAGTAAAACAATAAACGGGGGTAGTGCCATGTTACGTACAGCTTTGTTTTTTTCGGTATTGGTGGCGAGTTTGATGCTGGCGGCATGCGGCAAGAAAGGGGCCGATTCGACAGCGACGGATGCATCCGGCGATGTGTTGACGGCACCCACGGACGGCAAGGATGAATCATGGCGCAAGTATTGCGGCCTGATTACCGCGCAATATCAAGCGCAAATTACCGGCCAGATGATCACCTATTATCTGCCCCGTGCCAGCATGGAGCCTGATCAGAAAGATAATCTGACTGCCAGCAAATATTCCCGTCAAATGGAACAAGTGCAGGGCGCAGTCCAAAGAACCGTGCTGCCAGGCAATATGCTGGTTTTCTGCTCGCCTGACAGCAAGACGATGTCCGATCTGATCATGGAGGCATTCGTCGCTCCACCCAAGGATGCCCTGAAGGATTCCAAAGTGTTGTTTATCGGCAAAGCCGATGACAGTGAACGCGTAAAAATTGCAGCGGAAGCGGCGAGTGCAACCTTTGTCTTTGTCGAAGCCAAGTAATCCGTCCAAAAGCCGTGCGTCATCCGCGCGGCTTTTTTTTGAGTAAATAATGGCGCTGATCATCAACCAGCTTTGCGTGAACTGCGATGTATGCGAGCCGGCTTGTCCCAATCAGGCCATTACGCAAGGCGAGTCGATTTACATCATTCATCCAGATCGCTGCACCGAATGCGTCGGTCATTTTGACGAGCCGCAATGTGTTGTCGTATGCCCGGTCGAATGCATCGATCTAGATCCGGACTATGTTGAAACCGAAGACCAATTACTGGCGAAGCTGGCAAAGCTTCGGCTTGAGGATGCGGCATGAACCGTTTTATCTTTGTCTTGTGCCTGATTGCCAGTGTTGGCCTACAAGCCAAAACGGAAAACAATAAGCCGAAAATAAAACCGTCGGGCGCAGCCATTGCATCTGCCCACATTCTGGCAACCGAAGCGGGCCATGAAATTTTAGCGAAGGGCGGCAATGCCTTTGATGCTGCCATTGCCGTCTCTTCTACTTTGTCGGTCGTTGAGCCGATTAGTTCGGGAATTGGTGGTGGCGGATTTTTTCTATTGCATGACGTGAAAACCGGTCGTGATGTTTTCATCGATGCTCGTGAAACGGCCCCAGCCTCTGCCAAGGCGGCTAATTATCTGGATGCCAACGGCGTGCTTGATCGCGACAAAGCTGAAAATGGCCCCTTGTCTTCGGGTATTCCCGGTTTGCCTGCAGGTCTGGTGCATATCGCGAAAAAATATGGCCGATTGCCATTGTCGGAGTCTCTGGCACCTGCGATACGGCATGCGCGTAACGGTTTCGACGTGTATCAGCGACTGGTCGTCCAATATGCCGAACGCAAGGACGTGATGGAACGTTATGAGGCAACACGCAAGGTGTATCTTGCCGATGGTGATGGTCCGGAACTGGGCGAGAAACTGGTACAAACCGATTTGGCACATACACTGGAATTGATTGCAGCACGTGGTAACGATGGTTTTTATCGCGGTGAAATTGCGCAGAATATGATGGCGGATATCAAAAAATACGGTGGTGAGTGGACGCAGTCGGATTTGACGAGTTATTCGATCAAGGAGCGCTCTCCCATCCGTTTTAAATACCGTGATTGGGATGTTATTACCGCACCGCCACCGTCATCGGGTGGCGTAGTGCTGGCAGAAATTTTGCAGATTCTCGAAGGTTGGGATTTGTCCAAACTGGACGAGGCGCATCGTGTTCATATCATTACCGAAGCCATGCGACGTGCTTATCGCGACCGGAATTTTTATCTTGGTGACCCCGACTTTGTCGACATGCCAATCGCCCGATTAACCAGCGATGATTACGCCGCCGGTTTGCGTGCTTCCATTTTGCCAAACATGGCAACGCCCAGTTCGATGTTGCCGGGAGAAAATCCACCACTGGAAGGCGTCAACACCACGCATTTTTCGATCATTGATGGTGAAGGCAACATGGTGGCCGCAACACAAACTGTCAATCTCGCTTTTGGTTCGGGGCAAGTAGTGGAAGGCGCCGGCTTTCTGCTGAACAATGAAATGGATGATTTTGCCTTGCAGCCCGGAACGCCTAATGCCTTCGGCGTGTATGGCTTTGATGCCAATGCCGTTGCGCCGGGTAGACGCATGCTCAGTTCGATGACGCCGACGTTCATGATCGGCAAAGATAAAATCTCCGTCTTGGGCGGCAAGGGTGGAAGTCGCATTATCACACTGGTTTTATTGGGGATGCTTGGGATCGAGCAGGGTCTGGGTTCTGCAGAGATTGTCGCGTTGCCGCGTTTCCATCATCAATATCTTCCCGATATTATTTTCATGGAGCCCAATGCTGTCACACCCGAATCGGTTCTTGCATTGGAAGCGATGGGCCATAAAATCATGCAAAGCAAAACCACCGGCACCCAATTCCTTCACTCGGTAGATTGGGATTTACGTACCAATACATTGCAAGGCGGTGCTGATCCGCGTAACGATGTTGGTTCAGCGATTGTGGTGCCGAAAAAATCAGGCAAGAAAGCGGATAAATAGGCCAAGGCATTGGCTGTCGCGTGTAAAATTTACCACCTGCACCTACCAGAAAACATAGGCCGAACATGTCATCTGAAGAGACTAAAAAGCACTGGATTGCCATTGCTCCGAGCATACTCACCGGCTTGGCAGCCCTTATCGCAGCATTGACGACGGTTTACATCAATGTGCGAAACGACGTCAAGATTTCGCAGCCCGCCGTATCCGCACGGGCGACTCCCGCCCTGGTTTCGGAAAAGGTCGCAAAAACGCAACTTAAGTCGGCTACGCAGTCATCAATCATGCTTGATCTTCAGCTTGAACGTGTGCGTGTCGATAACGACGGTACGATGGGAACAACTGATTGGACATTCGATATCAAGAATGGCGAGCGCTCGTTGTTTTCGGTTCCTTTCAAAGCGCTTACTGATAAAGCCGGTGCAAATATAGTGGCTCCCGGCGAGGCATCGCCCGCAAACGCCAGTATTGTTCTGACTTCCAGCGGTTCTTCGGAAATTACAGTGCAGGGCTGGAAGCAGGCATGGTCTGGAAAAATGCATGCCCCGGATGTTATCGGCAAGGCGATGTTGAATGCAGATGATGGCAGCTTCGTCATCGAGGCAATTTCGCAGAAAGCCGGAGGCCCGGCATTCGTGCTGTATTTCAATACCCGTAAAGCCCCATCGAAATAAGAGTCTTTGAAAAAATGAAACTCTGGTCAATCATCGGCAACTCGCAAAAACTTGACGGCGGCGCCATGTTCGGCAATGTGCCGAAAGCGATGTGGGAGAAGTGGATATCTCCCGATTCCGAAAATCGCATTCCGCTCGCATGCCGTGCTTTGCTGGCGGATGGTTTGTATGGAAAACGGGTTCTTTTTGAAACCGGTATCGGCGCCTTTTTCGATCCAAAAATGCGCGAACGATTTGGCGTGCAGGAAGCCGAGCACGTGTTACTGCATTCACTGCATCTGGCCGGTTTTTCCGATAGCGATATCGATGTTGTAGTGCTCTCGCATTTACATTTCGACCATGCAGGCGGCTTGTTGAGCCCGTGGCAGGCCGATACATCACCGAGCCTGCTGTTTCCAAATGCAACATTTGTTGTCAGCAAAGAATGCTGGTTGCGTGCACAGAAGCCGCATCCGCGCGATCGTGCCAGTTTCATTCCCGAACTGGTGCCCTTGCTTGAACAAAGCGGTCGACTGGAAATTGTCGAAGGCGAGTATTCGAAAGCACTCGGAAAAACCGTCCGCTTTCATTACAGCCAGGGACATACGCCGGGCTTGATGCTGGCTGAAATTGTCGGCGTCAATAACGAGAGCGGTATCGTGTTCTGTGCCGACCTGATTCCAGGCCGGCCCTGGGTGCATCTGCCAGTCACGATGGGCTACGATCGCTTTCCGGAAATACTGATCGACGAAAAGAAAGAGTTCCTGCAGGACAAGCTCTCACGCAATGTAAAGCTCTACTTTACGCATGATGTCGAATGCGCGATGGCGGAAGTGGCCTGCGATGAGAAAGATCGTTTTTCGACAGTCAACGAAAATGGGTCGCTGGTTGCGTTCGAATTAAATTAAATCAAAGGAAGTAACGATGTCGAATAAATGGCTGGGTCTTGTGTGTCTGTTGTTGATCACCGGCATGGCACACGCAAAAAATTACGGTGCCGACATGCCCAAAGGCAAGGCGGTAGATATTGCCAAGGCATCGCAGAATGTCGACGCCTATGCCGGCAAGCCCGCAAAATTCAAAGGCCGTATCACGCAGGTCTGCCAAAAAGAAGGTTGCTGGTTGATGATTGAATCCAATGCGCAGGCAGCCCGGATCAAGACGAAGGATCATGCTTTCGTGATTCCGAAAGATTCGAAAGGCGAGGTGATTGTCTTCGGCGAGCTCAAGCGTGTTGAACTGAAACCGGAAGTGGCCAAACATCTGGCAGAAGACGCCGGACAGTTGGAACCCGTGGCAAGTAGCGAGCTTCAAATTACAGTGACCTCGATTTTCATCCAATAATCCGGAAAATTATGACGACTCTATTTTACGCAGGCCTATGTGTTTTATTACTGATGTTCCTTTCCTGGCGTGTCGTGCAATGGCGTCGTCTGCATAAAATCGGGATTGGCGATGGCGGTAATGTCGATTTGCTGCAACGCGTTCGGGTGCATGCCAATGCCGTTGAATACATGCCGATGCTGTTTTTGCTACTGGGTGGTATGGAGTTAAACGGTTATCCGCAATGGCTGATACATTCTCTTGGTGCCGCCATTTTCTTATCGCGTTGTGCGCATGCGTGGGGACTGAGTCATCGCAAAGGTGTTTCAAAAGGCCGCATGACCGGCATGTTGGTCACTTTTCTGTTGATGTTGAGCATGGCACTGATTTCCATCTACGGTTATTTGCAGGCAGCGTTTTTCGCCGCCTAGATTTTTTCGGTTTTGCAACGAAAAAAGCCGGATTAATCCGGCTTTTTCTATGGGATTTTCAATCGCTTATTTGGATTTGCAGGCGATGGTCAGTGCATCTTCGGCGATTGAATTGGGTTTGACCGGCGCCGCATTGGCGGGATATCTGGTTTCAACCGGTTCAGGCGCAGTCTGGTTCGCGCTTGCTGAAAAATGTTCAACTGCCTTTACCAGTTCAACAGTACGAGCTTTACATTCGTATCGGTAGTCTGCAATCACGAAGCTCAATAAATGTTTGCCTGCCTGTTGCAGCTTTTTGTTGCTCGGCGATTCGGGAGTGAAAAGTATTTGCGTCTGCATGCTGGCAATATCGCCATCGCGCTGAATGGTATGGATGCCGACCGAGGCGGGCTCCGGTGCTGTATCCGGGATTGCCTGCCAAACTTCAGATTTTCCGGAAGAACATCCCTGCGCGAAAAGCAGGCTGCATATCAACGCAGCGAGAGGGTATTTTGAATGCATACGATTCTCCGTGTTTGCCCGTGATACTGAGTATACACAGCGATAAAAAAGCCGGATTGCTCCGGCTTTTTTAATTTATGAATCAAGCAATGTTTATGCAGCTTCGGCTTTATCCAGCGCCTTGCGTGGGCCGTTCAATAATGCGAAACGGACATGTTCCACCATCAAATCGATTTCGGTCGAGGTAATGTTGAAGTGCGGTGTGAAGCGCAGCGAGTTCACGCCGCCATGGATCACGCCGATGCCGCGTTCGCGCATGTATTCTTCGGTTGAATTCACGCCATAGCACTTGAAACTCGGATCAAGTTCGCAACTGAACAACAAGCCCGTGCCCTGGACCTTCGTGATCAGCCCGCCAAGCTCGTCTTTCAGCTTGTTCAGTTTTTCCTGGACTTCCACGCCCTTGTTACGGATATTCGCGCGAATTTCAGGCGTCAGCGAGCCCAATACCGTTGACGCGATATCCATGGCACGCGGGTTGCCGGTCATGGTGTTGCCGTAAATTCCTTTGCGATATAAACCAGCGGCGCGTTCGTTGACGGCCAAAATCGAGAGAGGATATTGACCACCGTTCAGTGCCTTGGAATAGGTTTCCATATCCGGCGATTCCATACCTTCGAAGCCGGGATAATCGACGATCGACAACACGCCGTGTGCTCGCAGGCCAGCTTGGATCGAATCGATCAACAACAAGGTGCCGTGCGCCTTGGTCAGTTCGCGGGCTGCGGCATAAAAAGCCGGAGGCACGGAGCGGCCAGGGTCGCCTTCGCCCATCACAGGCTCAAGGAACATCGCTTCGATATACCAGCCATTGGTGTCGGCATCGGCGAAGGCTTGCTTCAGCGCTTCGATCGAATACGGCTCAATGGTAATCAACTGGCTTTCATGGTGCTTCCAGCTAGCAAGATTTTCGGCATACGCTTTGCGGGAAGAATCCGAATACAGCATCGGCAGTTCAGTGCGGCCATGAAACGCGCCTTTCATGGCGATGCGCTTCACGCGTTTACCGGCATGGCGGCCGCCGGCATCGGTATGCTGTTTGGTGTTGACGTCAGCGATGCGGCCGGCCAGTGAAACCGATTCAGAGCCGGAGTTCAGCGCCAGAAATTTGGCGTAAGGGCAAGCACCACGGCTATGACCGATTTCATTGCGCAGCGCACGGGCGATGCGCAAATGCGACAGGCTGGGTGACATGATGTTGGCCATGACTTGCGGCTTGCTCATTGTGTCAATCACATTGGCCGGCGTGTGGCCAAAGCCAAGCATGCCGTAGCCGCCGGAATCGTGCAGAACACGGCCTTTCAGCGTGATGACCCAGGGGCCACGTGCCGCCAGGGCGACATAGGGGTTCACCGCATCGTCGGCATAAAAATTGACGAAGCCCGATTGGGTGGCATCAATCTGCGCTTGTTCATCGGTATCGAGCAAGTCGGCAAATTCGGTTTGCAGTTGGGCAAACAATTCCGCAGCGGCTTGGGCGGCCTCGGCAATTTCAGGAAATTGCGAACTCAAACGCAGCAAGCTGGCATCATCCAAACCGTCGGTGCGCACTGCACCGGCACGGTTGCGTAATGGTTTGAGAATTTCGAGAACGTTCATAAGCTACTCCTACTGCGACGAAAGGATTTACCCGGAACCGATGACGGCAACGAAAAATGCGCAGGGGGTCCCCGCGCACGTGTTTCCAAGTAAATCAATGAATTATCCCGCCATTTTAGCATGCCAAAATGGCCGATATAACCCCCTGAAATGCCCGTAGGTGGGCCCTTGGGCCCGAAGGCAGGCCCGTTTGGTCGCCCGCAAGCGGCCTCCTGCAAGATTCATTCGCTACAATACGCGACCTGAATGAGACCCCAGATGAAGAAATCCGATTTCCATTTCAATCTGCCGCCCGAACTGATTGCCCAGACGCCTCTTCCCGAGCGAACGGCAAGCCGTTTGCTGGTGGTGCCTCCGGATTCAGGCCCGTTTGTCGATAAAAATGTGCGTGATTTACCCGAGTTTCTGCAAGCAGGCGATTTAATGGTGTTTAACGATACTCGTGTTATCCCCGCTCGTTTGTATGGCCAAAAAGAATCCGGCGGTCGCGTTGAAATCCTGCTGGAACGAATCACCGGTGGGCACGACGTCAGGGCCCAGATTGGTGC
>JAYWIC010000072.1:0-3514 GCA_043789195.1 Arenimonas sp.
CGGTTGAACACACTCTTTCCCTACACGACGCTCTCCGATCTCGACAAGAAACATATTCTTGAACGCCTGACGGCTGCCGAGGGTCTGGAACGTTATTTGCACACCAAATATGTCGGGCAAAAACGTTTCTCGCTGGAAGGCGGCGACTCGCTGATTCCGATGATGGACGCCATCATTCGCGATGCCGGTTCCGCCGGTGCGAAAGATGTCGTGATCGGCATGGCGCATCGTGGTCGCTTGAACGTATTGGTCAATACGCTTGGCAAGCCCGCACAGAAATTGTTCGCCGAATTCGAGGGAAGGTTCGACCATATTGAAGATCCTGCGCATTCCGGCGACGTGAAATACCACATGGGTTTCTCGGCCGATATCGCTACACCCGGCGGCGCTGTTCACTTGGCCCTCGCCTTCAATCCATCGCATCTTGAAATCGTCAATCCGGTTGTTGCCGGTTCGGTACGCGCACGTCAAATGCGTCGTGAAGATGCCGACGGTGAAAAAGTATTACCTATCTTGATTCACGGTGATGCTGCGTTCGCGGGTCAGGGCGTGATCATGGAATTATTCCAGATGTCGCAAGCCCGCGGCTTCCGCGTTGGTGGTACCGTGCATGTTGTCATCAACAATCAGGTCGGCTTCACCACCAGCCGCACCGATGATTCCCGTTCAACACTGTATTGCACCGATCCGGCCAAAATCATCGGAGCGCCGGTGCTGCATGTAAATGGCGATGATCCGGAAGCCGTCGTTTTCTGCGCAAAACTCGCTCTGGAATTCCGCAACACCTTCAAACGCGACATCGTGATCGATCTGGTTTGCTATCGCCGTCACGGCCATAACGAAGCTGACGAGCCATCGGCAACCCAGCCTTTGATGTACCAAAACATTCGCGCCCGGAAAACTACGCGCGAACTGTATTCCGATGCAATCGTTGCCCAATCGGTACTGACGGCAGATGACAGCAAGTCATTGGTCGACAATTATCGCAACAAGCTCGATAAAGGCGACGTGACTACCGAATTGGCGCAAGCCGACAAAGATGTCGCGAACGTCGATTGGACACCATGGCTGAAAGGCAAATTGTCGGATGTGGTCAAAACCGGCATGCCACGTTTTGCACTGGATGCGCTCGCAAAGAAAATCAACACGATTCCCGACACGCTCAAGCTGCATCCACGCGTTGCGAAAATTTACGAAGACCGTAACAAGATGGCTGCCGGCGAATTGGCGATGGATTGGGGCTTTGCCGAAAATCTTGCCTATGCCAGCTTGCTGCAGGAAGGCTACAAGCTGCGCCTGGTCGGCCAGGATTCCGGTCGCGGCACCTTCTTCCATCGTCATGCGGTATTACACGATCAAGTCACCGGTCAGACCACAATGCCCTTGCGCGAGTTGGTGAAGAACCCGGAACATGCCGTCATCATCGATTCGTTGTTATCCGAAGAAGCCGTGATGGGTTTCGAATTTGGTTATTCGACCGCCGAACCGATGACATTGAATATCTGGGAAGGCCAGTTCGGCGATTTCGCCAATGGTGCCCAGGTCGTAATCGATCAGTTCATTTGCTCGGGCGAATCCAAATGGGGTCGCATGTGCGGCTTGGCCCTGTTCCTGCCGCATGGTTATGAAGGCCAGGGTCCGGAACATAGTTCGGCGCGTCTGGAACGTTTCCTGCAACTGTGCGCCTTCAACAACATTCAGGTCTGCACCCCGACATCGCCGGCGCAAATGTTCCATATGCTGCGACGACAAATGCTTCGCCCTACCCGCAAGCCATTGATCGTGATGACGCCGAAATCCATGCTGCGTCACAAGCTGTCGGTCTCGACTTTGAATGATCTAGCCGACGGTGAATTCCAAAACCTGATCAAAGACAGTCAATGCGCCGATCCACTGCAGGCTAAACGCGTGGTCGTTTGCGGCGGCAAGGTTTATTACGATTTGATTGAAGCGATGCAAGCCCGTGATATCAAGAATGTCGCCGTGGTTCGTGCCGAACAACTGTATCCGTTCCCGCGTCCGGAACTGGCGGCTGAACTCGCCCGCTTTGGCCACGTGAAAGAAATCGTCTGGTGTCAGGAAGAACCTCAAAATCAGGGCGCCTGGTATCAAATCCAGCATCATCTCAACGCCTGCCTGAGTACCGGCCAGAGCCTGAGTTATGCCGGCCGTGCACGTTCCGCTGCCCCAGCCTGCGGACACAGCAATACACATGTCGCCGAGCTGACGCGCTTGATCGAAGACGCCCTCATCAACCCGCCTGTTACCCAGACAGCCGAATAATAATTTAAATATCATTTTCACAGGACAGAATCCATGAGCATCGAAGTCAAAGTCCCGGTTTTACCCGAATCAGTTTCCGACGCCACGATTGCCACCTGGCACAAGAAAGTTGGCGACACCGTTCGCCGCGATGAAAATCTGGTCGACCTGGAAACCGACAAAGTGGTATTGGAAGTTCCATCCACGGTTGATGGCGTACTGAAAGAAATCAAATTCAATGTTGGCGATACCGTTAACAGCCAGCAAGTCATTGGCATCATTGAAGCCGGTGCCGTTGCTGTCGCACCTGCCCCTGTTGCAAGCGCGCCTGTCGCCGCCGCAGCTCCTTCGGCACCTGTCGCGGCTAAAGCCGCTGCTACGTCAATAGATACCAGCAACTTGTCGCCTGCCGGTCGTTTCGTTGCCGAAAGCAACAACATCAACCCAGCCGATGTCGCCGGTACAGGTCGTCGCGGCATGGTGACCAAAGAAGATTTGGTCAATCACATCAAAGGCGGTGGCGGTGCACGTCCTGAACAACGCGTTCCGATGACCCGCATCCGTCAACGCATTGCCGAGCGCATGATGCAGTCGAAAAATTCGATTGCCATGCTCACTTCTTTCAACGAAGTGAATCTGGGCAAAGTGATGGCGATGCGTAAAGAACTCGGCGAACCTTTCGAAAAGACCCATGGCATCAAACTGGGCTTCATGAGCTTCTTTGCGAAAGCTGCTGCGAACGCATTACAGAAATACACGGTTGTGAATTCATCGGTTGACGGCACCGACGTGATTTATCACGGTTTTGCCGATATCTCGATCGCGGTTGCGACCGAAAAAGGCTTGGTCACGCCGGTCTTGCGTAATGTCGAAAACATGAGCTTTGCCGAAATCGAAGGCGCCATTGCCGGTTACGCAAAAGCGGCCCGCGAAGGCGGCCTGAAGCTGGAAGACCTGCAAGGCGGCACATTCACGATCACCAATGGCGGCACCTTCGGCTCGTTGATGTCCACGCCTATCGTGAACCCGCCGCAATCGGCGATTCTCGGTATGCATGCGATCAAGGAACGTCCAATTGCCGAAAATGGCCAAGTCGTGATCGCGCCGATGATGTATATCGCGCTCAGCTACGATCACCGCATCATTGATGGCAAAGACGCCGTTCTGTTCCTGGTCGATATCAAGAACCAGCTGGAAATAGTACAAGTATTACAGATATTGCAAGTAATAATCATATGGCAAGTGACGAGAA
>JAYWIC010000073.1:0-12692 GCA_043789195.1 Arenimonas sp.
ATCGATCAGCGGTTGCATCAACTCGACGGCATCGGCAACGACCGATGCAAGATCGACCGGTTGGCTTCGCAAACGCATCTCGCCGCTTTCGATGCGAACACTGTCCAGAAGATTCTCGACCAGCTGCGACAATCGCATCGTGCCACGATATTGTGCATCGGCCAAGCCGACGGCGACGGCATCGGAACTGGAACGCAAATGGTCGCGCAATAATTCATTCGATGCGATTTGTGCCGATAGCGGTGTCTGAAATTCATGCGAAAGATTCGCCAGAATTCGATCGCGAATGGCACGAGCGGCTTCGATGGCGTTTTCTTCACGCACCACCAGCACTTGCCGATTGCCACTCGCGGCCAATCGACGCAAGGTCAAGAGGCGCATTTTTCCAGCAGGCGTGTATCGTTCAAGTGGCGGAATGCCCAGGGGCGATGCTGGGTCGTTGTTGCTGCCTGCGGAAATCAAAACCGCCTCGATGGGTTTTCCCAGAACGTCTTCCCGGGTGCAGCCCACGAGGGCCAAAAATTGCCGATTGGCGTAGTGAATATTTTGCTCGGAATCCACACCGACAATCCCTTCATCGACACCGTCGAGAACGGCGTCGAGTTCCTCGCGCTGATTACGTTCGGTGGCAGTAAGCGTGCCGACTTGTTGACGCATTTGCTCTAGGCTTGCTGCCAAAGCGACAGGCTCAGCAAGAAAAGTGATGGGGGTTGGAACCGGTGTTTCCAGATCACCACGACCGAGCCGCTCTGCGTTTCGGGCCAATTGGGCGAAGGGCCTCGAGATGCGTGCCGAAAGCACAAACGCCAGTGCCAGTGCGATGCCGACCGTCACCAAACTGGAAACGCCGAAAGCGGCCAGCCATTCAAAAAAACGTCGCTCGACCCAGTCATCGGCAACGCGGGTACTTAACAAGGCACTGGTCTGGCCGTCTTCATCGCGAAAACTCATGACCCGAGCGGCAGCCACCCCGGAAATGGTTTCAAAGGTATCGGCTTCTCCGCTGGAAGAAACTTCGCTCAAGGCGACTACCCAGGGGTTTTTGCTACCTGCCGTATTCCTGATCAGTGGCTGAAGTTCGACCGTGATTAATTCGGTAGCAGGCTGAACGGCCAGACGGTCGCCCAGCTTCTCGGCAATGACGATATTGGCGTTTGGGTATGCATTAATTTCGCGATAGACCACGCGCCATGCCGTTCTGTCTTTATCAAAAGCCAGACCTGTGGAAAAGCTGGGTGGTGCTGGGCCAAGTTCGGAAATTGTCCGGCCATTCTTCACTACGCGGATATAGTCGATATTGCTGGTGGCGTGAAAGCTACTGACCAATTTACGGGCTTTTGTCAGTTGGCCACGTTGCAGGTAGAACCTGAGGGTCGGCTGCTCGGCCAGCAGGTCGGCAACCACGGTCAATTCACGTTGCCATTGCTGAAGTTGTCGCCTCGACTCCGAGGTGACGCGTTCGGCTTCGGTGAGTGCCTGCGCGATAATGGCAGAGCGTATCGTCCCGACACCGGTAGCGAGCAATAACACTGCAAACAGCAGGACAAGCCCAATATGGCTGCTTAACAGAAGCTGCGACAAACGCCGACTTGTAGACATGCGCGGTAACCTGAAAGTGGGAGCCGTGATTCCACGCCTGCAAGATTGCCGGTGGAGCGTCTATTATGAAGGATGGCGACCCGGATTCGGTTTTATCTCGCCCAAAAAAATACCAGCCTCGGGCCCTGATTCCGGAGGCTGGTATGGACACTGCGTTCGACCGGTCTAGACGGTGACTCGTAGCGCAGAGCCAAAATACCGCTATCGGGCATGCCTGTCAGTTATTGCGGCGTTATGAATCCGATCTTTTTTTAACCTGAGTTCACATCCGCATATCGCTTGGCTCTAAGGCTCGATAGCTTGAATCTCGAAGGCCTTCTGCATTATGCGTTTGTCATCAATCCATATTTCTGCGTACCAGGTACCCGGCACCATTTCCCACTCATGGTCGAAACGGTATCCCGCCTGGCATATTCTGCCATTAATGCAAAAATCCTCGAATTGGTAATAGGTAGCTTTGAGATGGGTCGCCGGGTTGATTTGTCCCTCGGGCGGATATCGCCAGACGAACCGGTAAGGAATCAACGGTTTAAGCGTGCTGCCATCCAGTCTGTATTCGATTCCGAACCGGGTGCCTAAAATGCGCGGAATCTGCTTGGTGCGTTTCACTTTATTCCATTCTGGAAAAACTTCCTTATTGCGTGAAGCCTTGAGTGTATAAATGCCGGACCACGTCGGGCGGGCTTTTGCGGGTTCGTCGATACCGCACGAACATAGGATTAGCGCAAGGCCAAGTATTGCAATAACTCGGCGCATCATTCTGAAGTCCGATTTAAATTGCATTGTGATCCCGCATCACGAGAAGCAAAAGTGATGTTCTTTTTAATCATGCTTTCGGATGGCTTCGGAAAAATCGGCACTATCGGCGTGTAGTTTCGCCATCGCATTGATCTGATGTGCTGAACGAAATTGATTGCGTGGCAGTTGGGTATCGATCAACCCTAGATCAAAGGCTAGTTCATCCGAATACGCCGGCAACAGGGTTTTGTAGCTGAAGGGAATACGGCCGGGCGCAATGACATTGATGTGCTCGACGATATTGGTGGTACAGGTGCTGGTGAGGGTGTTGTAGAACTCAGGCTTTGCGGCAACGTCGTTGGCACGCGTCAGCATCGCGATAAATAATTTGCGAGCCTGTTCCGGTGTTGCACGCATCTTGTAGAGATACACATCATCATGGCGGTGGTTGGCACGCAAGCCTATGAGGTCTCGCTCGTCGCCAACAATGTAAATCAACTCATATTGACGAAGCAGGCCGTCGACAGGGGAAAAGGACTCGCCTTCTTCCTTGCGGATTTCGACCGAGATACCGATGTATTGACCATCGGAGAAACCGAAGCTGAGCAGGGTATGCGCCGGGCCGCGCCAATCGGAAAACGGTTCGACCATGAACCACACTGATTCGAGTTTGCTTAGATCGTATGACCGTGTTTCCCAATGCACGTCGTAATCGGTTTTTGAGCGGTAGTGGGCATTGCGAACATTTTTTATTTGCACCGAGTCGCCGGAGATAAGCGCATTGACGGTGCGCTGCGTATCCCGCGTCCAATCGCGGTCATTTGCGGGTTTCACCAGGATGATCAGTATCAGGTAGGCAAGCATTAACACCGATAGCAGAGCTAACAAGATTCGAAGCCATCGGCGAGGTTTTGAGGGAGTGATTGTCATGTCGGAATGATAACCCTTAAGATGCCGCCCAAAGCGGTATCCATGGGTCACGATGGCTTTCGGCCTATTTTGGCGGGGCTTTTCGAAAGACATAATGCCGGCTTGAAGGATTTACTGATGATAAAATTTTGTCTTTACAACGCTACCGGCAAGCTGGGAAATGGCTGGTGGCTCCTCATTTTCTTTCTGGTGATGGCTGGCATTCTCGTTAGCACGATGCTGGCGGCGTCCAAATTCGGTTTTGAGATCACGATGGGTATCCAGGCCCTGATCATTCTGTCAGCCACCTGGTTTTGCCAGCTCATGCGAAGGCGACCGATTACCGAAGTGATGGGGAAATTGAATTGGCGCTGGCTCAAGGAATTTGCCATGGGAAATCTGGCAGGTGCAGTGCTCATGATTTTACCGGCACTCATTCTGGCGGCGCTCGGTCTGGTGAATCTTCAATGGAATTCCGCAGCACAATCGACATTGCTGTCCGGGCTTTTACTGTGCATTAGCGTGGCATTTGCCGAAGAACTTTTGTTTCGCGGGTTCATGTTTCAAAGGCTGAACGATGGACTGGGTACTTGGCTTGCACAACTGATTCTGGCCGCCTGGTTTTTGCTCACGCATTTAAATAATCCCGGCATGACAGGCAGTGTCAAGTTCCTTGCCGGGCTCAACATATTTCTTGCTTCGATCATGTTCGGACTGGCATTCCTGCGTACAAAAAGTCTTGCGATGCCAATCGGTCTGCATTTCATGGCGAACTGGATGCAGGGAAGCGTATTGGGATTCGGCGTCAGCGGAAGCAGCAGCCCCGGATTCATGATCCCGCAATTCACCGGTGCACCGGCCTGGCTGACAGGCGGTGCATTCGGCCTGGAGGCGAGCATTCCCGGATTGATCTGCGTCATCTTGGCGATTTTTCTTCTTTATCGTTGGAAACCCGATACAGGCTCGGTGGGCGCTACCTCGGAAGTGAAGAACTACTTCGCATGACGTAAACTCTTTCCAGACATTGGGAAGGGATGTGTTGCGAACGTGCAGAGGTTTTTTGCAACACCTTGAAAATTCCTGACAGGTCGCCAAGTAAGATGTACAAAGAGATGTGTCATGTATATTCGGGAGCTGATGATGGCAACGGGCTGGGCAGGCGATGGTGCGGTGCAAGATCAAATCGATGCCACCGTAAAAGATGGCATCAAGCGAGCAAGAAGCAAGTTGCCCTCGGGCGATAGCCTGAAACGCTGCGAAGAATGCGCAGAAAAAATTCCTGAAGCACGCCGGAAAGCAATTCCCGGTGTGCGTATGTGCGTGCCATGCCAGGAAAAACAAGATCGTGAAGAAGGTGCTGCCGGCGGCTATAACCGTCGCGGCAGCAAAGATAGCCAGTTGCGTTAAGTTCTAAAAATCCGCATCGAGCACGATTCGATATCGCGCCTTGCCTGCGCGAAGATGCTCCATCGCCTCATTCACTTTGCTCATCGGGAAATGCTCGGTTTGCGGTGCCACGTTATGACGTGCAGCGAAGTTCAACATCGAATCAATCGCTCCACGCGAACCGGTCGGAGATCCAGACACTGATTTCTGGCCCATCAATAAGGTAAACACCGGTACCGGAATGGGTTCCGGAACCGCACCCACTACATGCAACTTGCCATTGGGAGCCAAGGCGTTGAGCAAACCATTCCAGTCCAATGTGGCATTGACGGTATCAATAATTAAATCGAAAGTGCCGGCCAGCTTTTCGATGGCTTTTGAATCACCGGTCGATACCACATGGTGGGCACCGAAAGCGCGTGCTTCTTCCGCCTTGGAATCACTCGAAGTAAATGCCGTCACTTCACAGCCCCAGGCTTTGCAGAATTTCAGTGCCATATGGCCCAGACCACCAATGCCGACGACACCGACACGCGAGGTTGGCGAGATATTGAGTTCACGCAGCGGTGCGAACACGGTGATACCACCGCATAGGAGTGGGCCACAGTCACGGGAGTCGATTCCTTCTGGCAAAGGCATGGTCCATACCCAATGCGCTCGCACTTTGTTGGCGAAAGCCCCGTGTCTGCCGATTAATGTCGGCTGCAATTTTTCGCAGAGATGCTGGTTGCCCATCAGACATTGTTTGCAGTGCATGCAGCTGTGCGAATTCCAGCCAACGCCAACGCGCTGCCCGATGCTGACGCCTTTTGCATTGGGTCCCATTGCAACGACGCGGCCGGCAGCTTCATGGCCGGGTACGAAAGGGTAGCGGGTCATGCCCCAATCATTATTCAGCAAGGACAAATCCGAGTGGCAGATACCGCAGTATTCGACCGCAATTTCTACTTCTTCATCGCCGAGTGGGCCGGGATCGTATTCGAAGGGTTCCAGTTTTCCACCGGCGGTTTGTGCTGCCCAGGCTTTGATGGTCGACATTGCATCACTCCGGATTTTTATGGAATCCGGAGTGTACTACCGTCGTGTAAAAATAACGTGATACGAATGGCTTGTTGCCATTTTGACGTGCAGTGAAGATCTGGATGATAGTGCGCCCTGCGATCTACCTAGCTCACGGATACCAGCTCAATGACAAGGTGCCAATTCTGAGATGGAATAATCGTACCTGTTTCGGCATCGCTTTCATTGCCGGAGTAAGGCCTGCCACTTTTCCCGTCTTATGCTGATGGTCAAAGCTAAGCGCGGTCTTGAGTTTCCATATCCCGTCACGTAGCAGCCATACGTGGCTGAATTTAGCCTCCGTATAATCGTCCGTTGCAAGCTCTTTTCCTTTGGTGTGGAACAGATGCTCACCTTGGTGTATTGCACCATACAGCACACCGTTGTTATCGAGAGGAAACACCTTCGAACTGCCTGGAACCAGCGTACGGATCGGTTTTTCATTGAGGTTCGAACAGATATTCCGCTTGACTGCCTCCAGAAACTGCTTGCGATACTGGATGCCGCCCTTATCGTGGAAAAACTCCAGTTTTTCATCGGTGCGCGCTTCGAAAATATTCGGTTTGCATTGATTGAAACCCTGGTCGAACAACTCGCTGTCCAAAGCCATGATGTCCTTGAACAAGGCGGTATTCTCGGACACTTGAGCCTGTGATGTCTGTGTTCCTCCCAGCATTAAAATCAAGACGAGTGCGATATAGTTTTTCATGTTGTCCTCCGTGATGTTTTGTGTGCGAACCAAAAAATAGGCAAGCGTTCCCCGTTGCCGGCACCCGAGAGCGCCGGAATTGTTGTCTTTAGTGCTTCTGGTAATATTTACATATTTCTAAACAAGGGCATGAAGGTCAGGCTGACGACGAGAGTTTCCTGTCGCCCCTTCAACTTAATCGTGCCTCTTCCCGATTCATCGCGAACAATGCTGGCAACTGCCTTCATGTTCACGACGGTGGCGCGATGGATCTGTTTGAATTGATTTGAATCGAGCCGGTTTAACAAGTCGCGTAACGGAGTTCGCAACAGCGCTTCACCTTCGGCGGTGACCACCGTGGTGTATTTGCTGTCGGATTGAAAATACAGTACGTCTTCAATCATGATCAGGCGTGATTCTTTACCGGTGCTTGCAGTGAGCCATACCATCGGCTCTGCAATGGAACGCTGCGGCAAGGCCTTGCTGAGCTGCTCAAGCAGTGCGGTCAATGCCGCAGGATCAGAACTGCCACTCAGCATTCGCGTTTTCAGGCGTTCAATGGTGCTGTCCAGTCGCTTCGATTCGATTGGCTTGAGCAAATAATCAATCGCGCCTTTTTCAAAGGCATCGATGGCATATTGGTTGTAGGCGGTAACGAAAACCACCTGCGTTTTCGGGCTTATTTCCGCTGTCGCTGCGGCCACGTCCATCCCGCTCAGGCCGGGCATGCGAATGTCGAGAAAGGCAACGGCAGGTTGGTGTTCCGCGATAGCTTCCAATGCTTCGGCGCCATCTTCGCAAGCGGCAAGCACTTCAAGTTCCGGCCATTGATCGGCGAGTAGCTTGATCAATGCATCACGAAATATTTGTTCGTCTTCGGCGATAACGCAGCTGATTTGATTCGTCATGATGCACTCTTCGTGCCGGTGACCGGAACCGTGATGCTGGCGGCTACGCCATGGGGGAAATTGGTAACGATGGAGAAACTCGCTGCGCCGTCATAGGCAAGCTTCAAACGCTCGCGTACGTTTTTCAAGCCGATGCCGGTGCCGGATGTGCCGCTACCAAAGCCATTGCCATCATCAGCCACCGTCACGGTAATCAGGTTGGCCGATGTTTGGTCAATACGCGCACTAATCCAGATGGTGCCACCGCCGGATTTCGGTTCGAGCCCGTGATTGATCGCATTCTCCACCAGGGTTTGCAACATCATGGTAGGGAAGGGCGTCGCCATAAAAGTTTGCGGTACTTCAATATTGACTTGCAGGCGTTCGCCCATGCGAATCTTCAGGATGTCGAGATAGGCTCGGGTGCGTGCTACTTCTTCGCCCAGAGTGGATGGCGCGTCTCCACTGCGCGGCAGCGAATTGCGAAGGTACAAAATCAAGTTGTCGAGCATGGCTTCGGCACGAACCGGGTCGGTGCCGATCAGGTATTTCGCGCTGCCCAAGGTGTTGTACAGAAAATGGGGCTCAACCTGAGCATGCAATAAGCTGAGCTTCGCTACTGCAAGTTCTTTCTCGGTGACGGTTTCTTTGGTCGTCGCTTGTTCACCGCGACGATATTCGGCAATGCGGCGCGAGATGGCGCGAGTCATTGTTTCGGCATTTTGTAAATTGGTGCCTTCATCGAGAAAAAATGAGTCTGCCCAGGCCGCACCATCGGGTCCGCAAAACAGGTTAACGCTAACACTGGCATTGCCATTGACGGCAGTGGAATCGGTAATGATGTGATTATGTCTTTCAAAGCCCAGCTTCTGATATGCCTTTTTCCACAATGAATCATCTCTCTTGTCACTTTCGGAAGCGTTGACTCTAGCCTGTAGTCGTTTTCCATCCAGAGTAATCTTGATGTCCTGAATACCCGGCAAGTCACGCATGCACGCTTCCAGCATCGGCAAGGCAACTTCTTCTTCAAATGGAATTTCTATTTGGCGACGGTGGCGATTTTTCAACTTGCCGATGTCTGCGTTGCTGTCAATCAGTTGTACGTGATGCAAGTGCGAGGCAGCAGCAAGCAGCAGTAGAATCAACACAACCCAGAATAAAATGACAATAATTTCCATCAGGCCGTCGAGCCCGGTCACATTGAAAAACAGCGTAGTGGCGGCAAACATCAGACCCCAGGCGAAGATGATGCGACCAAAAAAGAAGATATTTGTTTTCATGTCGGATGTGTGGCAGTCCCGTGTTCGATGCGAGCAGGTTATCAGTCTCGCCGCAAATGTCAGCCCAAATGCGACCAAATCAAGCATAGGCGGACGAAATGGGATAAATCGGCGTCATGCTGTCCGCCCGGACGTCCGCGGCTCTATTGCTCGGCGCGATTGGGGCGGTTTCAACATGAAATCAGTGCCTTAGCCATGGCATGGGACTTGCAACGTTTCGGGACAACATCGTTGAAGCGAAGGATAGATATGAATAAGGCATTGCGCGGGCCAATTGCGGGAGTCGTCATTGCGATCTTGGTCAATGTCGCAATGGATGGTCTTGGACTATCGGATATAAGTTTTGCCTCGCTATTACCTTTAGTGCTCGTTTTCTGGGCTATTCAACGCTTGCCGCGCAAAAGCATGGGCATCGCCTTTGGCCGCCTTTCGCACTATGCGCTGGCGATATTACATCCGGTGCTAATCATTGGCGGCATTGCCCTGCTATGTCTGGCTGTAGGCGTGGTCGATGCCGAGCACTTTAATTGGCAGACCGCGCGGCATGATATTTTGGTGGCGACCGTCATCAGTATTCCTCTGGGCTTGCTGACCGAGGAATTATTTTTTCGGGGCTGGCTGTTTGGTTCCTTGCAACGTGCTGGGCTGAGCGAATGGCGGGTGATGATTTGGACCGGTATCGCGTTCTCGCTTTGGCATATTCCGGCGGTCTCGATGAATACCCAAGATGCGTTGCCTCTGGCACAGATTCCAGTCCTCTTGATCAATGGCGTGATGATCGGGGTGATTTGGGGAATGTTGCGATCCATCTCAGGCTCGATCATTGTCACCAGCGTATGCCATGCCGTTTGGAATGCTCTTGCCTATGTCTTGTTTGGCTTCGGTACTACCGTGGGCGCATTAGGGGTAAAGGAAACAGCGCTCTACGGGCCTGAGTCAGGGTTTGTAGGTCTAGGGCTAAATACTGTTCTTGCGATCATGCTTTGGCAGTGGTGGAAGCGCAGACCTTCCACGCTCATCCCTTGAGTTCAGAATCGCAATGAAAGACAACTCAAGCCGCCATCCATTTTTTGGTACTCGGACATATCCAGGGCGACGATCGAATACCCTAGTTTCTCAAGCGTGTTTTGCAAAACCGGAAAACCGCTTGCCATTAACACATGCCCATTCACCCTGACACAGTTGGCGGCGTAATCTTCACTTGTATCCACACGTACTAATTCGAATGCTTTGAAAGCCGGGTGGCCGGCGAGCGAATCAATGACGACCATCCGGTTATCGCCGATATACGAGATGCCGCTTTTCAAGTGCAGAATTCCCGGCACTTCACGGATATCGACAAAGTCCGATGTGTAGCCGCGTGTCTCCAGCCAGCTAGCCAATTGATTCGCGCCGGCCTGATTGGTTCGCAATGAAATTCCGATAATGAAATGATGGCCCGCTTCGCAAATATCGCCGCCGTCCAGTGTGCCCGGAGCGGTAATTTCCGCCCATTCGGGATAAAAAGTCGATAGCGGGTTTTTGATGTTTTCTACTTCGCCAGCACGGCTCTCGGCGCCCGGTAAGGTCAGGATGGCGCCGTGTGCGGTCAGGATGGCAACGTCCTCGACGAAGGTGGAATCGGGATGATTTTCATCGGCATCAAGATGGGTCAATACCAAGCCGCATTTTTCCAGGGCTTCGCAATACTGGCGGTGTTGTGCAACGGTTTTTCCGTAATCGGGAATGCCCATGTCTACGGTGGTCAGGCCGTCGGCGAAGTTGGCGGCGGGAATTCGGACAATGGCTTTTGTAAACATGGGTTACCTTCATGACAACAATGGAATCGGTAGGCAGTATTGTTCGTGCAAGGGTGCGATGATACCGCGACCCGTTGCATGTTTCTTTCCTCCTGATCAATTCCGGTGCCGTATGTCCGAGCCACTCGATCTTTATGCCGCTGGTGAACCCGAAAACGATGTTGCCAGAATGGATGATTCGCCATTAACGGCAATTGATTACCCGGCTTTTTCCAGAGAAGTGCAAGCATTGCACGCGACATTGAAAGCCGATCTCGGCGACAACGACATCACGCATTTAGAAAAAATGGCACGTTGGTCAAGAATATGTACGCTGATGGGCTACGCATTGGCCTGGATATTTCCCAATCCGGTCGCCGCGTTACTGATGGGCATGGGCAATGTCGGGAGATGGGCGACCGTAACGCACCACGTGATGCACCGCGGCTACGATGCCGTGCCGAATATTCCCGAGCGATACACCAGCAAGCAATTCGCGATGGGCTGGCGGCGTTTCATCGATTGGCTCGATTGGCTGCATCCCGCCGCCTGGGCGCACGAACATAATCATTTGCATCATTACAATACCGGCCATCAGGATGACCCCGATATCGTCGAACGCAATGCCTGGTTCATTCGCGACAAGCGGATGCCGCGGATGTTGAAACGATTGTCGATCATTCTCGTTATGATGACTTGGAAACTCACTTACTACGCGCCCAATACCTTCTGGGCACTCAAGCAGCATCGAAAAATCAAGGCGCAGACGCCGGAACAAGCCGCGGCAATGCCTTTAGCAACGATGGGCTCGGTGAGTCGCTACATTATTCCAGGGGAGAAAGTGATACTTCCGGTAACCCCGTGGGGCGTCGAATTTTATCTACGCTGCATATTGCCTTACGGCCTGGTGCGCTTTGGCATCATTCCCGCCTTGTTTCTGCCACTGGGGGTCTGGGCCTGGAGTGCCGTGCTGATCAATTCGATTCTGGCCGAGATTGTCGCCAATGTGGTTTCATTCGTGATCATTGCGCCGAATCATACCGGCGACGATGTGTATCGATTCGATGAAAACTTTAAAACCAGGGACGGGTTTTACGTGCAGCAGGTAATGAGCTCGGTGAATTATCCCGGCGGCAGCGATGCCAAAGATTTCATGATGGGCTATCTGAATTACCAGATTGAACACCATGTATGGCCGGATTTGCCGATGCTCAAATATCGCCAAGCAGCACCGCAGCTAAAAGCGATCTGCAAAAAATATGGTGTGCCCTACATCGAAGAAAGTGTCTTCAAACGTTTCGGCAAATGTTGGTCCATCATGATGGGCGACACTGATATGCCAAGGGCATGCCGACCATTACAAAATGAGGCCTGACGCCTTGAGTTTTCTGGGTTTGTTTTTCATCGACAGGTTTTCCGCCAATTCGGTAATCGCATTGCATTCGTGCAGAGACAGTTTTCTGAGTGCCAACAGAGTACGAATTTCGAGGTCGGTGCCTGCTACGTACATGATCTGCACTTCCTGGTCGAGTGAGTGATTCTCGATTTCCGTCATGCTTCGATACCCGCGGCCAGTTGCTAGCCACTCAAATCGTACCGACGTGATTTTGGCAAGCTTGGCGAGGTTATCCACCGTTGGACTCGAGCCATTCAACATTTCCCATTGGGCGACGGCGCTGCGCTGAACGCCAATTTTTTCCGCCAAAGCCGCCTGTGAAAGGCCGGTAGTCAGACGGGCGTTACGGATTCTGTCTCTTAGCATTTTTTTCATTTTGTAGCTCCACCTGATCTAAATCGCTTGCTCAATGAAGCTGGGCGGGTGTTAGTCATTCTGGCTGCGTCAGCATTATTGGCGGCTGGTTGATGCTTATCGCTAACTATATTAGTCGATAGATTGATCCAAAAGGTTATTTGGAATTTAACGATAGCGATACTTACAATAATGAATATCTAAAACAGGAATCGGATAAAAAGATGTGGCCAACCCGGTAAGTCACGTAAATAGTGGACGCTAGGTCCTGCCCTGGCACGACACTCTTGAAAGATTGCGATAGCGTTTTGTCGGGCTTTAGCCTGACCTACAGTTCTGTCATGCAAACAAAAAAACTCCCGCTTTTGCGGGAGTTTTTTTGCGTCGCAATAATGGATTATTCGGGTTTTAGCTGTTCAAGTTTCGCGGCACAAATAAAATCATTTTGGCTTAGTCCGCCCACATCATGTGTCGAAAAGCGGACGACGCAGCGATTGTAATGAACGCCCAGATCGGGGTGGTGGTCTTCTCGGTGGGCGATGAAGGCTAGGGCGTTCACGAATGCCAAGGTCTTGTAATAATTGTCGAAATGGAAGGTTTTACTGATGGCCTGTTCAT
>JAYWIC010000074.1:0-12689 GCA_043789195.1 Arenimonas sp.
TCGGCACGGTAAGCTGGGGGCGGCGCGCGGGCTTGGCTTGATCTGCGTACATGAATACTCTCTCTAGGTTTGCGCTACTCTAAAATCTGGATGCCGGAAGTATCGAGTTTAGCCAGACAATCTTTCAGACTGCCCTGCCCCGGAATTTCGAGCTCATTTACCAATTCGGACAATGGGACCAACACGAATGCACGTTCGTGCATATGCGGATGCGGAACCTGCAAGCGGGAGTCATGAATGACATCATCGCCAAACATCAAAATGTCCAGATCCAGCGTGCGCGGTCGCCAACGATCTTCCTTGCTTCTTACCCGACCAAAGCGCTGTTCGATTTCCAGCAATTTCTGCAGCAGGACAATCGGGCTTAAACGCGTTTGCAGCTCTGCAACACAGTTCAGAAAGTCATCCTGCTCGGTGTTACCCCAGGCCGGAGTGCGGTAGATACTGGACTGGCGACGCAGCGTAGTTTGCGGAATTTCATCCAAGGCAAACAAGGCTTCCATCAGCGTCGTTTCCACTTCGCCCTGATTGCCGCCAAGACCGATAAAGACACGTTTAGGTTCGTTGATCATGGGCCAACTTCCTGTGGTGAGGGTCGCGGTTTCCGGCGTCTGCGTTTTTTCGGGGCAGCATCATCGGCATGCTCACCGCTGTGCGAGCTTCTTCTCGATTCCAGACGCGATGCCAGTGCTTCCGGACTCTGTATTTGGGCCTCGCGCCAAAATGCCACGTCGTCTGCCACTTCCGGCGTACCACTCAAACGCAGTTCCAGGAAATCAAATGCTGCACGGAATCGTGGATGCGACAACAAGCGGAAAACCCGCTTGCGAACGCGCTGCGAGAAGCGCGATTGCAACAACCAGATTTCCTGCATCGGCAACGAGAAACGCCGCGGCAGGGCAATGCGTTCGGCCTGATGCAAAGTCACACGGTCTGCGGCACGTTGCTGTGCAACTGTGAGATCGACACCGGTTTTTTGCAAGATTGCCAATTCACGACAATAGGCCGGCCATAATAAAGCGGCAAACAAAAATGCCGGCGTCACCGGCTTGCCTTCTGCGATACGCGAATCGGTATTGCGCAAGGCCTGCAATACCATCGCGCGCAAAGCCCCGCTGCTATTGGTATTGAGTGCTTTCGCGGTTTCGGGAAACAACACGTTCAACAAGCCATGGGTTTCGAGCCCAATAAAACTTTTTTCGGCATGGCCGGATAAAAACATTTTCAGGCATTCATCAAACAAACGTGCCGGTGGTGCGTCGCTGACCAGACTGGCCAGACGCGAAATCGGTTCGGCAGCCGATTCATCGATACGAAAATTTAATTTAGCGGCAAGACGAATCGCCCGCAACATGCGAACAGGATCTTCGCGATAACGAGAATCCGGATCGCCAATCAATTTCAGAACGCGTGCATTGACGTCTTCAAAACCCCCAACGTAATCACGCACCGAGAAATCATCGACCGTGTAATACAAGGCATTGGCGGTAAAGTCGCGGCGAATCGCATCGTCTTCAATTGTGCCGTAAACATTATCGCGCAGCAGACGTCCGCCATCTTCGGTTTCGCGGTCGCCGCTGCCGTCGTCAGAATTGGCACGAAAAGTGGCGACTTCGATAATTTCCTGGCCAAACATAATGTGGGCCAGACGAAAGCGTCGGCCAATCAACCGGCAGTTCCGGAACAAACTGCGAACCTGGTCGGGGGTGGCACTAGTGGCAACGTCAAAGTCTTTGGGGTGCCCGCCAATGAGCAGGTCACGCACCGCGCCGCCAACCAGATAGGCATCAAAGCCGCCCTCTCGTAATTTATAAAGCACACGCAAGGCGTTGGGACTGATGTCCTTGCGTGAAATGCCATGGCCGTCCCGCGAAATAACGCGATGATCAAGTTTCAGGCCAGGATGTGTGGTTTCTTCCATTAAGTGTGCTCGACACCGGAATCCTTCCGGCCTTGGACGCCGTTTAGGCGTTGCTATTCAAGCCCGTTATACTACCGACTGTGCCGACTCGAGGCTATGCAAGCAGGCTAAAACCTGAAAATCTCGACGTTGTGCTTATTTAAATCAAATACTTAGGTCGGAATATCGGCCCACGATCGGAATACAAACCATGCCATTTGTCGTTGTTGAGAACTGTATCCGCTGCAAATACACCGATTGCGTAGAAGTATGTCCGGTGGATTGCTTTCACGAAGGCCCTAATTTCCTGGTGATCGACCCCGATGAATGCATCGATTGCACCCTTTGCGAACCGGAATGCCCCGCCAAAGCGATCTACCCCGAAGACGACGTGCCCGCCGGCCAGGAAAGCTATATCACGCTGAATGCCGAGCTCTCGAAAGAATGGCCCGTCATTACAACCCGCAGTGAGCCTTTGGCGGATGCCGCCGAATGGGATGGCAAAACCGGCAAGCTGGAATTTCTGAAGCGTTGATAGTGGATACGGTATTACTGCAGTCGGAGCTGTTTAAAACCATTCGCACGGTTACTAACTGGCCGAAGTCGGGAGTGCACTTTCGTGACATCACGACATTATTCCAGTCCCCGAACCTGTGGGCGGCGGTCATCACGCATTTCGCCGAACACTATCGGGGTCAAAAACTCGATGCCATCGCCGGCATGGAAGCGAGAGGTTTTATTTTCGGCGCCACGCTCGCACACGAGCTGCATTTACCTTTCATCCCGATTCGCAAGAAAGGCAAACTGCCTTATCGGACTCTCTCCGAAGACTACGAGCTGGAATACGGCACGGCGTCCGTTGAAATTCATATTGATGCCTGTGGTTCCGGTGACCGTGTTTTGTTGGTTGATGACTTGATCGCCACCGGCGGCACCTTGCTCGCAGGACAAAAATTACTACAGCGGATCGGCGCCGAAGTCATCGAAGCGGCCGTGATTATCGATCTGCCCGAGTTGGGCGGCAGCGAAAAATGCCGTGCACGGGGATTGCCCGTCTATTCATTGATCCATTTCGACGGTGAATAAAAAAGCGCCCGGAGGCGCTTTTTTTAGATCTGAAAAACTGAACTTATTCGAGACGTGATTTCAAAATTCCTAACAAACGCGATGCCGGTGAATTGGCAGCGGCAGGACCTTCCGACGTAAAGGCTGAAATGCGTGTGGACTCGCCTGCCGACTCGGCACGAATCAGATAATTCAAACCCTGATAACGAACATCGTAACTGCCCAGTGCCTCGGCACTGCTGGTGACCGTCACGCCTTCGATACGATTGAGCGCCAAGCCCATACGGCGCCAGGTGCTTTGAAGTTCATCGTTAACGGTGAAGCTTTCAACGGCGGCCTGACCCTGCGCGTTGGTGCTACCTGCGATGCTAGGCACCAGCAGGGCATTCGTTGTGCTTGGCGCGTCCAGGCCCGGCGGGATTTCAAGCTGATTGAGTTGCTTGCTGTCTTCGTAGCCAACGCGTTTTCTCAGCCAACTGCAGCCCGTGGTAGCCGACACCATGACAACGGCCAATGTCAGCCAGATTAGCGAGCGCGTAACGCGAGGTGAAACGATCATTGGATTCTTCTCCTGATGGCACGAAGCCGTAATTTTCTGTTCAAACTGATTTCAAACAATGGGTAATTCTAACGCTTTACAGAGCTCTGTCATGCTTTCGGCGCTTTCACGATGTGAAGCCGAGAGCGGCAACAGGGGTAAACGCAAGCCAACGCCGCAGCCCAGACGGGCCATGATGGCCTTGACCGGGATAGGGTTAGGTTCGCACCCTAGAAACTCGTACAAACCTTGCAACTGCTGATCCAGAGCCCCGGCTTCAGCTAGCTCGGCAGCCTGTAAATGACGGCATATCTTGCTAAAAGTTCCTGGAACGGCGTTCGAAGCGACCGAAATAACGCCATTGGCACCTCCGGCAACCACCCTGACGAAAGTCGGGTCGTCGCCGCTTAGCAGCGAAAAATCAGCGGAAGCCAGAGGGTAAAGCGCATTCCAGCGATCTTCATCGCCACGTGCTTCCTTCAATCCGATGATATTGGGATGCTTGCAAAGACTGGCCACCGTTTCTGGCTGCATATCGCAACCAGTACGTCCGGGAACATTGTAAAGAACCACTGGCAAGCCGCCTTCATCGGCGACCATTTGATAATGCTCGACCAAACCCGCCTGAGTCGGCCTGACATAAGGTGGCGTGACGACGAGCGCGATATCCGCACCAGCACTTTTGGCCAAACGTGTCTGCACAATGGTCTTCGCGGTACTGGACTGGCCCGTGCCGGCAAGCACCGGAATACGGCCTGACACTTGCTTAACCGCGCAACGAACCAGCTCGCTGTATTCATCATCGGAAAGCGCCGCGGCTTCACCGGTCGATCCTGCTACGACAATGGCATCAATTCCGGATATGACCTGCCATTCGACCAAACGCTGCCAGGCAGCAAAGTCAACGGCTCCTGTGTGGTCAAAAGGAGTAACTAGCGCAGTAATGCTGCCAGATAGCTGCATGGCGGCCTCGTGATTGAAAGAGCCGATATTGTAGCGATTTGCACGCAAATATGCGCCCGTGATTTATTGCTTGCAGGCAAGAACATTCGGACAGTATGCTGGGTCATCTCTCTAGCCGCCTGTAACCCATGCGACGCATCCGGACACCTGCATTGACCGCTGACACCACGCCACGCCCTACTGCAAACGAAAATCATCTGTTGATTAGCGCCTACACCACGCATCCGCAATCTCCCCTGTTACTGGTCACCCGGCGGATTTCCGAGTCCGGCTGTAATCTGGTGGATGCCCACCTCACCACCGTGGGTCGCGATGTGTCCGTAACAGCGCTGGCCATCGGCTCGTGGGATGCCATTGCGAAGCTGGAAGCGCAAATGGTCAAACTGGAGCGTGAGGAAGGTTTGAAACTGGTCTGGTATCGCACTGGCCCCAAGGCCATGCAGTCAAATCTATTGCCCTATATCGTCGAAGTGGTGGCTTCCGACAAACCCGGCATTCTGTTTAATCTGGCCGATTTTTTCGATCGACAAGGCATCACGATTGAAAACATGCATAGTTCGCGTTATCGCGCCATGCAAACTGGCGCGGAAATGTTTACCGCACAACTGACTATCGGCGTACCGGCAGATACCCATATCGCGGCGTTACGCGATGATTTTCTCGAGTTTTGCGACGCCTTGAATCTAGATGCCATCATGGACCCAATGAAGTTCTAAGGAGAGTTGAATGCCCGAAAGACCCCGTTTGTTCTCTGCATACTCAGTGTTTGCTGGCATGACGTCGCCAGCTACTTCTACTACTTTTCTACGCCGCTAATTCCTGGTGTACATTTTCCACTTTCCCCATTCCACTACACTGCCAAAAGCAGTTGTCGGTGGCTTTCTGCTGTTTGGTTTTAATCCGAGGCGACTATGACCCGAAGCAAGCGTATTTACGTGCTTGATACCAACGTGCTGATGCACGACCCGACTGCGTTGTTCAAATTCAAGGAACACGATGTGTTTATTCCAATGATGGTATTGGAAGAATTGGACAACGGTAAAAAAGGTCACTCCGAAGCTAGTCGCAATGCCCGTCAGGTCAGTCGTTTTCTGAACGATTTGATTGAAGCTCACGGTAGTAACAATGTTGAAGGCGGCGTCTCGCTCGCGCAGCCAAAAAGTCTGAATCTGCGCGGCGAAGAAAGTGTCGGCAGACTATTATTCCAGTTGAAACCGGTGGAAACCGGCAAGCGTTTCGGCATGGTACTGCCGGACAACCTGATTCTTGGTGCCATCCTGCAGTTACGCGAAGACAATCCGAATGTACCGGTGGTGTTGGTATCCAAAGACATCAACCTGCGTATCAAAGCCTCGATCTGCAGTGTTGTCGCCGAAGATTACGAAAATGACCGTGCACTCGATGATTTCAATTTACTGTTTACCGGTGCTACGGAACTGCCTGCCGATTTCTGGGAAAAACACGAAGGCAATCTTCGTTCCTGGACTGAAAAAGGTCGCACTTACTACGAAGTAAAGCGCACGGCCGATGACGGCTGGTTTGCCAATCAATTCCTCTACTTGCCAGGTGACGACGAAGTCGAAATGAAAGTCGCTCGTCTTGAAGAGGATCGCGTAGTCCTGCAAATTGTGGATGATTTTCGTTCTACCCAGCACCAGGTCTGGGGCATCAATGCCCGCAACCGCGAACAAAATTTCGCCTTCAATGCATTGATGGACCCCGACATCGATTTCGTCACCCTGCTGGGTACTGCCGGTACAGGTAAAACTTTATTGGCCCTCGCTGCAGGTCTGGCGCAAACCATGGACAGCCAACGCTATCGTGAAATCATCATGACGCGTGCAACTGTGAGTGTCGGTGAAGATATTGGCTTCCTTCCGGGCACCGAGGAAGAAAAAATGACGCCGTGGATGGGCGCATTGACCGACAATCTGGAAGTGCTCACGCATACGGCAGACCACGGCACATGGGGGCGCGGCGCGACCAATGACCTGCTCGCCAGCCGTATCAAGATCCGATCGATGAACTTCATGCGTGGCCGCACGTTCTTGAGTCGGTGGGTCATCGTCGATGAAGCACAAAATCTGACGCCGAAACAGATGAAGACTTTGATTACGCGTGCCGGCCCCGGCACGAAAATCATCTGTATGGGCAACGTGGAACAAATCGACACCCCTTACCTCACCGAAACCACGTCGGGTTTGACTTACGCGGTCGATCGCTTCAAGAACTGGGCTCACAGTGCGCACATCACGCTACGTCGCGGCGAACGTTCTCGCTTGGCCGACCACGCATCGGAAGTTTTGTGATTTGATATAAACATAGGGTGCGCCTTTGGCGCACCGCTTTTACATAGCAAAAAAAACGGTGCGCCCCAAGCGTACCCATGGGTTTTTATGATGAAAACAAATCTCTGCGCTCTCACCATTGCCGGTTCCGATTCCGGCGGTGGTGCCGGCATTCAGGCCGACCTGAAAACCTTTGCCGCACACGGTGTCCATGGCCTCTCGGCGATTGCCGCCCTGACAGCCCAAAACACGCGAAAAGTGTCTGCGGTAGAAGTCCCTTCGATCAAATTTTTGCATGCGCAAATCGACGCCTGTTTCAGCGACTTCAAGATAGGTGCGGTGAAAATTGGAATGCTGGCAAATACCCGCGTGATCAAAGCCGTTGCCGAAGCCTTGCTGCGACACAAGGCGAAAAACATCGTGCTCGACCCCGTGATGGTGGCCAGCAGCGGAGCGACGTTACTGGAACCTTCCGCCCTCAAAGCAATGCGCGAGTTCTTGCTACCGATGGCCGGCGTCATTACGCCGAACATTCCCGAAGCCGAACTACTACTTGGTCATAAAATAAAAAACGGCGATGCCGCCGATGCCGCGACCGTTGAATTATTGGCGATGGGTGCGCGGGCCGTGCTCTTGAAAGGTGGACATCTGCCCGACAAAACCATGACCGACCGTTATGATGATGGCGAGTTATTTGCCGAATTCATCCACAAGAAATTGAAACTGGAAGGACATGGCACCGGCTGTACGCTGGCATCGGCAATTGCAGCCAATCTTTGCCTCTCGAAAAATCTGCCACAGTCCTGTAGCACGGCAACCGACTATGTGCACGGTGCGTTGATTCATGCGTACAGGCCCGGCAAGGGGAAAGTGGTCGTACTGGATCACTTTTGGCAATCACAAGCCGATTGATTGCAAAAAGCTTTTATCGCCAAAACTTCCTACAAATACTCTCGTTATCGCTTAATATTCACCGACTTATTCAGGAGAACAGCATGCGTTCGGGTAATCCAGCATTAAACCAGAAGACTTTTGAAGGCTTGGAGCATTACAACTCCAACGCCATGACCATCAACGGCACTGTCAACAAAACCGCCATGTTGTTGGCAATCGTTGTTATCACCGCGCTTTTTACCTGGAGCAAGGCACAAAGCATTGATGGCATGGCAGCCGCACTGCCTCTCACGATCGGCGGCGGCATTGGCGGTTTCATCGTCGCCATCATCACTGTCTTCAAGAAAACCTGGTCACCGGTAACGGCACCGCTTTATGCCGGCCTGGAAGGTCTGTTCCTCGGTGGTATTTCGGCTTTTTATGAAGCCCAATACCCGGGCATTGTTTTGCAAGCCGTGGTGCTGACTTTCGGAACGCTTGGCGCATTATTGATGGCGTACCGCTCCGGCTTAATCAAGGCGACCGAAAACTTCAAGCTCGGTGTGGTTGCTGCGACGGGCGGGATTTTCATCCTGTATATGATCAATTTCGTGATGGGCTTTTTTGGCCATTCGATGGGCTTCATCCACGACAGCGGTTGGCTCGGCATCGGCTTCAGTGCCGTGGTCGTGGTGGTTGCTGCATTGAATCTCGTACTGGATTTCGATTTTATTGAAGCAGGTGCAGAACAAGGCGCTCCAAAGTACATGGAATGGTTTGCCGGTTTCGGCTTGATCGTTACCTTGGTCTGGCTGTATCTGGAAATGTTGCGTTTATTGTCCAAACTGCGCGACTGATTAATCTTCAATCATCGCAACAAAAAAACGGAGCCGATGGCTCCGTTTTTTTGTAACTTAATTAACGCTATCGCGACTTCCGTCGCTCCTACGCAGTCACGCGGGCCGCAATCGCTTTGGCAAAACTCATGGTATCGCTCTCTCCGCCCAGATCCGGTGTCAACGAATCCTTATCATCCATCGCATCACGAATGGCTTTGCGCAGTGCGTTACCACGTTCCGGCATACCCAGATGATCCAGCATTTGCGCAGCGCCCAACAACAAGGCGCATGGATTGGCGATACCTTTGCCGGCGATATCAGGAGCGGAACCATGCACGGCTTCGAAAATTGCCGCTTCGGTGCCAATATTCGCACCCGGCGCCAAACCAAGACCGCCTACAAGCCCCGCACACAGGTCGGAAATGATGTCGCCAAACAAATTGGTGGTCACCAGCACGTCGAACTGTTCAGGCTTCATCACCAACTGCATGCAGGCATTGTCGATGATCATTTCATTGCACTGGATATCGGGGTATTGTAAAGCCACATTGCGAGCCGTTTTCAAAAACAGTCCCGATGTTGATTTCAGGATATTCGCTTTGTGCAAAATGGTCACTTTTTTACGCCCGACTTTACGAGCAAGATCGAAGGCGTAACGAACAATGCGCTCGGACCCTTTACGGGTAACTCGCTGCGTCAGCGTTGCGGTTTCGCCATCGGCGGTGACATTTTGACCTTCACCAATATAAGCACCTTCCGTATTTTCGCGAACGGTAATCAGGTCGATATTTTGATAGCGTGATTTGGTGTTGGGAAAGCTGATCGCTGGACGAACATTGGCATACAAATCGAAACGCTTGCGCAGTTCAACATTGATCGAAGAAAAACCTTCTCCAACCGGTGTTGTCAGCGGGCTTTTCAGTGCGATGCGGTGACGATGAATCGCATCGATGGTGCTGGCCGGCAGCAACTCGCCATGTTTATCCAGGGCGGCCATACCGGCTTCGACAAATTCGTAGGTCAGGCCCAGATTCATGGCATCAAGCACATGAAGGGTAGCATCCATAATTTCCGGGCCGATGCCGTCGCCGCGGATCACTGCGATTGTTTGGGTCATAAAAATCTTCAAAAACAGCGCGTTAGCACCGCGCGAGGGGTCGTATTATGCCACAAAGCCGTGTTTGCAAGGCTGTGACAGCCGCCACAACCTTGAAATCAGAGGCTGTGCTGATGTTCGGGCTTTGCCTTGGCATGCACGCCCTCGCCTTCGAGTTGATCCAGAAAATCCACCGCGCGCCGCAAATGGGGGATCACAATCGAGCCACCGACCACCAGAGCCACGCTGAATGTTTCGAACAATTCGTCACGATTGACACCCGCTTCCTTGCACTGGGCAATGTGATAACTGATGCAGTCATCGCAACGAAGTACCATCGAAGCTACCAACCCCAATAATTCCTTGGTTTTAAGGTCCAACGCACCGTCTTTGTAGGTTTGAGTATCGAGGGCAAAAAAACGCCGTACCACCTGATTATCATGGCCCAGAATACGTTCGTTCATGCGTAGGCGAAATTCGGTAAATTCGGCGACACGGTCTTTTTCAGCGCTGTCTTTTTCCACGTGACTCATGGTGTTGCCTCCAGCAATGGCTTCAAGCCACCTGCTCGATCAAGTGCTACCAAATCATCGTAACCCCCGACGTGCGTATCGTTGATGAAGATTTGCGGAACCGAGGTGCGCCTGGTTTTTGCCATCATTTCGGCACGGGCAGCAGGATCGGTATCGATTCGAACTTCGGAATAGCTGGCACCACGTGACTTCAGAAAATTCTTCGCCGCCACGCAGTAAGGGCAGATCGCCGTGCTGTAGATAATGACATTGGACACTGTATTTCTCCTTGATGGTGGAACTATGGGGGCGATCACGGGTCTTTTCCAGTCTGAATATTAATAAATTTAACCAGTGATTCACTCGGTAGACACCCACTTAGTGCATTCTTCACCTATCTGAAAATTGGAATTCAAAGTGCCCCGTTTATTGCCACTTACTGCCGCACTCGTGATTGGACTGGCGTTGACCACGAGTTCACACGCACAAAATACCAGCCTGCCTGACATGGGATCTTCCGCTGCCGAATTACTTAGCCCGGAACAGGAAGCCGAATACGGCTCTTACACGCTTTATCAGCTACGCAATTACGGCTATGTGCTCGACGACCCTTTGCTCGACGCCTGGCTACAGGGAATGGGGCATCGACTTGGCGCTTCTTCGGATCGCCCGGAACAACCGTTCACCTTTTTCCTGATGAAACAACGCCAGATCAATGCTTTTGCGACATTTGGCGGCTACATCGGGATGAATGCGGGTCTGATATTGACGGCGCAAGCCGAGGACGAAGTGGCAGGCGTGCTCGCGCATGAAATTTCCCATGTGACGCAACGGCATATCCTGCGCTCGGTTGAACGCAGCCAGAAAGACCAGATTCCGGTCTTGTTGGCCATGCTGGCGGTGGTCGTTGCCGCGCAACAAAGCAACAGCAATAGCAGTGATGACGCCATCCAGGCAGCGGTTGTCGGCGGACAGGCCTTGTTAGCACAGAGACAAATCAACCACACCCGGTCCAGTGAAGCCGAGGCTGATCGCATCGGCATCCAAACATTGCACCGCGCCGACTATCGGGCGGGTGCCATGGCGGATTTCTTCGAACGCATGGCAACGGCGAACCGGGGAAATTCGGGCGGCTATCAAGTGCCGGACTATCTTCGTTCCCATCCGGTCACGACGACACGCATCAGTGAAGCCCGCGAAAGAGCCGAACGCATCGACAAAGAGACAAAACCTGCTCTCGTGAATTCCGGCGCCCTGTTGAACCCGCTGATTCCCAATCAATTCAATTTGGTCGAACAGTCCGGTAATAATTCTCCTGCGAGGCAATTCGATTGGGCTCGCGAGCGTTTACGTGCTCTAACAGCCGATAGTCCACAACATGCCGTAAACGAATTCAAGGCGATGAGCACCGGCATCAAGGCGAGCAAGCTGACCGACCCACAAAGCTACGGTTATTCCCTCGCACTCATGCAAAGCGGCTCACCAGGCGCAGCAGAGGTCATTCTCGAGCAGCTCAAAAGCAAATACCCCGACAACCTCTGGGTTGAAGTGGCTTATGCAGAAAATGCGCATCTGGCAAAACAACCTGCGATAAGCCAGCAGCGTTTCGAATCACTGCTAAAAAAATATCCCCGCCACCATGCTGTTACTCTCACGTATGCCCGCACACTGGGAGAAACTGGCAGCGCCGAAGCCGGTCGTCGGGCACAAGCAATAATGCGTCCCTTGTTGGCGGAAAGCGTTGATGATCCCGGCTTTCAGAAAAGCTTTGCCCGCGCCAGTGAATTGGCCGGCGACACTAATCGGGCGATTGAAGCCTATGCCGAAGCGGCCTATCTCAACGGACGCCCCGAAGACGCGGTCCGGCAATTGGATAGCTTGTTGAAAAAAGAAAATCTCGACTATGTTCAGCGTGCCCGCATTGAAGCCCGCATCGCCGCAATTACGCCCGAGGTACTTGAAATGCGTCGTCAGGGCATCAAGCCTTCAGAACAGCCGCCGGATAGAACTTGAGGTTTATCGGGCCTGGAAGGCCCTCCTACGAGTTTTGTAGGTCGGGCACCGGCCTACAAATAATGTTTATTGCTTCGGCAAAAACAACAAGGGATCGACCGGCTTGCCATTGCGCCTGATTTCGAAATGCAACATATCGCGCATCGTTCCGGTTCGCCCCATTTCGGCGATCACGTCACCGGCATTCACCTTGGAACCTTCTGCCACAAGACGACGGCGGTTGTGCGCGTAGGCCGATAGCCATTCGTTATTGTGCTTGATAATGATCAACTCGCCGTAACCCACTAGCCCGGCGCCGGAATACACAACGGTGCCATCGGCCGATGCTTTTACTGGTTGCCCACTCTTGCCACCAATATCAATGCCTTGCTGCGATGTATCGCCTTGCACATAACGGGAAATGACCATGCCGTCACTAGGCCAGCGCCAATGAATCGTGCTGGAATTGACTTGCGGTTTGCTCTCGATCGCCACGGCCGGTTTTTCTGCCGTATTTTCGCTTGGTACTGTCACGACAGGCTTGGTCGCGTTCGAGTCTATCGGCGCCACCGGTGGTGTTTGCAACACTATGTCGACCGGCTTCACGACAGGCGGTTTAAAAA
>JAYWIC010000075.1:0-12548 GCA_043789195.1 Arenimonas sp.
CGGTGACACAGACAACGGACACGAATCTTTTGGCTTTCATTACTCTTTTCCTTCAAAAGTTTGTTCAGGTAGATGTAACGACATGCGCGTTGCCATTGAAATGGCTGGCATCATTAAGAACGCCCTAAAGGACAATGTACGGACATTTCGCCATAGTTCGGTTCTGCATCTTGCATCTTTCCAGTTGCCAGCCCTGCCAGTTCATGCGCCGTGTAAGTTTCATGCGATAGGCTCGGGTATGCCAAATCACAAGTAGCCCTAATGCGTGGGCTGCTTATTCACTGGAGAGCTACATCGTGGCATCAAAAGAAATTGCAAAGATTTCACAACCGCAGGCGGCGGCACCGAAGATTGCGACGGCGATCCTCGACTTCATATCGAAAATTCCCAGCTCGACGGAGCAGGTGAGCAATACGCCGAAACAGGTGGCCCGTGAAAAGGCCAATAAGTCTTCGGCGTATGCCGCACTTGCTTCGGGTGCCATCGCTCTGCCTCCCGGCCCGCTCGGATGGTTGACGATACTTCCGGAGTTGCTGGCTGTCTGGAAAATCCAGTCGCAATTGGTGGCCGATATTGCGGCCATTTATGGAAAGAAAGCGACCTTGTCGCAGGAGCAGATGATGTATTGCCTGTTTCGACATACGGCGGCGCAGGCATTTCGTGACTTGACGATACGAGTGGGCGAACGTGTGCTGGTCAAGCAGGCGTCGCTGAAAGTGATGCAATCGATTGCAAAAAAAATCGGCGTAAAGATCAGCCAGCGTGCACTTGGAAAAGGACTGATGCGCTGGATTCCGATTGTCGGTGTCGTCGGTGTGGGCGCGTACGCTTATTACGACACCGCACAAGTGGCAGCTACGGCGATTGAATTGTTTGAAAGTGATCTGGCAGTTCCGGGCGAGTTAGCCAGCGGTAAATCCTGATTTAGTGCATTCGAGCTATTGTCCCCGAGTTGTTGCTGTCCGAAACTATTTTTTTGACCGAAAGGCATACAAGAAGTGGTTTCAGTCGAGACTTGCTATCGCGGTCGGCAGAATTGCCTGGCTCAATTAGCAATGTTGGTTGAGCCTAGCAAAAGGTGTGTCTTATGCACTAATCGCCACAACGATTATCCATGTTGGGCGTGGACTATTCGGCGCTATCGCAGGATGGAGACATGAAGACGCTTTATCGGGAGTGTTGTTCTGCGCGATTAAAGTGAGTAGTGCCGCGTAAGATGGCAGGAATATTGCTTAAAAAAATATGACGGCCCTGATGTGCTAATTGACATCAGGGCCGTATGCAGATTTCGCTTTATAAATTATCGGTTTGACAAAGACTCAACGATAAACGTGCTGACCGTTATTGGTTTTCCAATCGCGCTCGATATGCTCGGCATCTTCATCCGATTTTGGTTTGACACCGAGCAAGATGCCACCTTCGTCGATACCACTTTGATAATGTTTTACACGCTCTTCCGGGATACCAAGGCCGATCAATGCGCCGACTACTCCTCCGGTCAGTCCACCTGCACCCAGACCTGCCAGGGCTGCGACAGCTGGGCCATATAACACGATACCCAGACCAGGAACCGCAAGCGTTGTGCCAACTGCGGCAACCACCGCGGCGATGGCACCAATCGTTCCGCCAATCGCTCCACCAATGCCGGCGCCTTCGGTAGCTTTGTTGCCAAGTTCGTTATAGGTGATTGGATTTTCCTGAAAATGTTTTTGCCGCGTAGCATCCGACATCACCAAATTGACCTCATCTTTGTGGTACCCGCGACTGGTCACTGATTCAAATGCTCGTTCCGCACTTTCACGATCATTGAAGAGTGCAGTGATCATGTCGACGCGATCGGTACGTATCGTTGGCACGCCTGATGCCGTCAGGGATGGGGAGTGGTCCAAGCCATCTTGATATTGTGTGTTCATATTGACGCCCTCATTGATAAATTCGCTTAACCACATTGCTTAACAGTGATTTTGGTGAGCTAAAACTATCAAGACCGGTTTATGCAGTCAGTGCGCTGGCGCACCTAGATTTTGGTGTGGCATCTCAATCTACGACAAGCAATAGCGGTGTGGCGGGACGCTTCTGTGTGTTCTCGCACTGAAATCGGATTGTCGTTAAGACATTAATAATTCCCGAGTATCCGAATTGCCGAGATGAGAGCCCATGACTACCGATGACTTAACGGCGAATGCCGCCATAACAATCAATTCAAATCGCACCAAGGTGTGGGAAGCACTCGTGAGTTCATCTGCGATCAAACAATACATGTTTGGTGCCGATGTCGAGTCGCTCTGGCATGAAGGCAGCAACATTTCATGGAAGGGCGAATTCAACGGTAAACAATATGAAGACAAGGGCGTCATTTTGAAGTTGGAACCTGAAAAAATGCTCAAGTACAGTCATTACAGCCCCTTGTCCGGCAAGCCAGATGAGCCTGACAACTATCACATCGTTACGATCATGTTGGCAGACGGCGCCGACAGGACCGAGGTTTCACTTGTCCAGGAGAACAACGCCAATGAACAGGCGCAACTGGAATCCGAGAAAAACTGGAATGCCATGCTTGAAGGATTGAAGCAGTACGTGGAAGAGTGATGACGGTTTTCGATTTTTTTTGAGCCGTCAAATAAACTAAGGAAGAGCCGGAATAGCGAGACTGCGATCAATGTCTCCGCTGGCACCGGTGAGTAGCGTTGGCGGGAAATGACCGACATCACCCACTGCTATTACCTTGAACCGGCCATCGGCCTCGATCCGGATTTTGGAAATGCTGGCGTGGCCGACCGACATCGACAACCAGGCAATAGGATCCACGCCGAGCGAGCGTGTCACCAGGTATCTGATCACGTTGCCATGGCAGACGAATAAATCGGTTTGTACATGGCCTTGTGCTGGTTTGAAATAAGTGTCGAAAACGCGATCAAGCGCTGCAGTACAGGCGGCTAGATCGGCAGGCTTTTCCTCAGCCATGATTTTTTTGTCGCGGGTAGGCGGTGTACATTCCGCGAGGTCTTCGATTACCTTGAATTTGCTATCAGGAAAACTCTTGCCAATCACTGCGGCGGTATCGCGTGCACGCTGCATCGGGCTGACGTAGTAGGAACCGAATTTAATTTGCATTGCGGCAAGACGGGCGCCTGAGAGATTTGCCTGTGCGGAACCCATCGGTGAAATACCGGGTCCGATTTTTTCGTCGATGGCTTTGTCGGAAATATAGTGGCCGTGACGGACCAGATAGATGATGCGGGCTGAAGGCGAATTAGTTGAGGTAGGTGTATCGGATTCAGCGGCATGCGCAAGAGTTGCGGACGCGAGAAAGCAAAATATCAAGATTATTTTTTTCATGCGCCTATTATTCTGCAAATATATCTTTTGTAAATATATCTTTTGAAATTATCCGAACAGCTGATGCTGGATTAAGCTGTTGTCGGCGCACACGCATCAGGGAGTAAATTCGAAAGTGCGCGTCACGGATTTGCAGCAAAAAGCAAAACGGGGTCAGGTTAGGCTGATCCCGTTTTGGTTTTGGAGAGAAGTCCTTGATGCTGATCAGGGCGCCGTGCTGCTTCACATACTTGCGGTAGTCTGCCCATGCCTCGGGGGAATGGCACATTGGGCTCACCAAACATATTGGATTTGACCAGCATGATAATCCTGATGTCAGCTAAAGACTCACGGAATTCAAATGTCGGCAAGTTCAAGCTAGACTGGCAACAGAACCCGTGGCTATGTCAGCCTCCATCTGGCATTGGACCAGATTTGATTGCGGTAGCCTTGGGTTTGCATAATGCTTTAGCGTCACCAAAAATACTGTTGCTGGGTAATTAGCGTGGGACAATTTTGGGACAGTGCCGTCAATAATTGCCCACTTTTGCCAACAATAGAAACGTTGTAAGTCATTGATATCAATAAAAACCATCTATACTCAACACATGATGAGTGCGACTAAAAATCCCTCGAACGCAAATTCATGCGGGTTCGAGTCCCACCCCAGGCACCATCTTTCGAGGGCGTAGCAAACAGCGCCCCTATTTTTTTCTTCTCACATCGCTATATTGTTCCCTAGGTTTAGGGGGGAACGACGATGCTGCCATCTCGCTACTGGTTTTACATCTTCTGTCTGCTAGCTGCAGCAGTTTCGCTATTACTTGTTTTCATCTCGCCGGCGTTAGGCTGGCATTATTTTCCCGCTGTTCTTTTTTCCGCTCTGGGCTTTATCGGCACTTGGGATTTATTGCAGACTAGGCAGACCGTTCGCCGGAATTATCCGGTGCTCGCGCATTTTCGTTATGCACTGGAATCGATCGGTCCGGAAATCAGGCAATATTTCATAGAAACCGATACCGAAGAAAACCCCTTCTCACGACAACAGCGCGCGATTGTGTACCAACGTTCGAAAAACGTCATGGACAAACGTCCGTTCGGTACACAAATGGATGTCTACGCAGATGATTACGAATGGATTAATCATTCCTTGATGCCAACGAAAATCGATTCGCATGATTTTCGGATCACAATCGGTGCAGGACGTGCCAAACCGTATTCGGCTAGCGTCTTCAATATTTCCGCGATGAGTTTTGGTTCTTTATCGGCGAATGCAATTCGTGCATTGAATGAAGGCGCTAAACGCGGTGGTTTTTTTCACGACACGGGCGAAGGTTCT
Source organism: Arenimonas sp. (assembly GCA_043789195.1). Taxonomy (GTDB): domain Bacteria; phylum Pseudomonadota; class Gammaproteobacteria; order Xanthomonadales; family Xanthomonadaceae; genus Arenimonas. Next base: position 4,658 of record JAYWIC010000075.1, read on the forward strand.
ATTTCGCAATACCATCGCGAGCGCGGCGGCGATCTGGTCTGGGAAATCGGTTCGGGTTATTTTGGCTGCCGCGACAGCGCGGGTAATTTCAGCGAAGAGAAATTCGTGATCAATGCCGCCAGTGATCAAGTCAAAATGATTGAGGTGAAACTTTCGCAAGGCGCCAAGCCGGGCCAAGGCGGCATATTGCCTGGTGCGAAAGTGTCGCCGGAAATAGCCGCAGCCCGCGACGTACCTGTTGGTGTCGATTGTGTTTCACCGGCCAAGCACTCGGCATTTTCTACGCCCAAAGAATTGCTGGAGTTCATTGATCGGTTGAGAAATCTTTCCGGTGGCAAACCGGTGGGTTTCAAATTCGCCGTCGGCCATCCTTGGGAATGGTTTGGCATTGCCAAAGCGATGCATGAAACCAACATCCTGCCGGACTTCATTGTCGTCGATGGTGGCGAAGGTGGTACCGGTGCTGCACCGCTGGAATTTACCGATCATGTCGGCGCGCCATTACGCGAAGCATTATTGCTCGTTCACAACACACTGGTTGGCTTGAATCTGCGGCAGCACATACGCATTGGTGCTGCAGGCAAAGTCGTCACGGCGTTTGATATCGCACGCACACTCGCACTCGGTGCCGACTGGTGTAACGCCGCACGCGGCTATATGTTCGCCCTGGGCTGCATTCAATCGCAGAGTTGTCATACCGATCGCTGTCCCACTGGCGTCGCCACGCAAGACCCGACCAGACAAAAAGCCCTGGTGCCTGAAGACAAAGCGACACGTGTTTTTTATTTTCACGAAAACACCGTTAAGGCATTGAAAGAACTGGTGGCGGCAGCGGGCTTGCAGCATCCGGATGAAATCGGGCCCGAACATATCATTCGCCGGGTTTCTTCCACGGAAGTGCGGGCTTTGGCGATATTGCATCGTTTTTTAAAACAGGGCGATCTGCTTGGCGATGAATTGCCTAATCACCCTGCCTTCCAAGCTTTCTGGAAGGAAGCTAGCAGTGACGCTTTCCAGCCACCCAGTAAAGTCAGGGCTCTCAGGGGAAGCAAGCTGCAATAAACCTGATTTTTCATTGACCGAACAGGCACTTAAACGTAAAATTCGCAGCCTCACCGGGCGGTTAGCTCAGCGGTAGAGCATTGCCTTCACACGGCAAGGGTCGCAGGTTCGAACCCTGCACCGCCCACCAGCTATTAAAAAGCCACCTTCGGGTGGCTTTTTTGTTCAAAAGAATCAGCTGATGTGATCAAAGATGCTTGCCGAATTCTTTCGGTGGCATTGAAGTATCCGCTTCGATGGTGACCCAGGTGGAAAATTCCCCATCCAGCGCGGCACCGGCTTTCTTCTGTGGCACAAAACGCCAAGTGCCGATGGTTGACATCGACACTTTCGGGATTTCCGCCGGCGCGTGGGTCGATGCGAGAACTTTTGGTTTGGCGCAGCTTCCTTTCTCGGACATCGCACACGTGACCAGTACGCGGCCCAACCATTTTGCTGTCCGACGCGGGCAGGGCGCGAGATCAAGTTCTGTGATGGCAGTTTTGCCTTTGAAGTGGCCGGGTCGATTTCAACGATGATTTTCAGGCCCGATTCCAATTGCTTGTTGGCGTCGGCATTGTCCGGAATAGTTACTTGGATCAGCAATGAGTTTTGATCGAAACTAAAATCGGTCCAGAAAATCAGGGTATAGTTTTTTTTGACGCTCGAGACTTGCTGCGCGATGGTAGTTACCGAGCACTCGGCCTGTTGGAACGGCGATAAGTTTTTTCTCAAACCACCCATGTATGAATTCTATATTCGCATATCAATTGAAAGAGACGCGCACGGAATTAACTAGTCATTAGTGAATAACGTTTTAAAAAAAAGCGATGATGCAGCGCACCAATATTTTATGTGCATTTGCACATTGTGCGAATGCTCGCATTGGTGCGATGCACAAGTTTTTTAAATTGCCAAACTCATCACAAATGAGTTGACCATGCTCTATACCAGACGGTATGGTACGGGTCGGCAAGGGGACAGTCCTCACTTGGGCTGATGCCGTTTAAGGTTGTTGTAATCGTTGTCCGAAGCCCCTCGGCTTTTGCTCGTACACACCAAAAAATAAGGAAGCAATAATGACTATCCGTTTCGGTAAGATCGTTCGTTCGCTATTCCCAACCATCGCTCTGCTCGCTGTTAGTTCGCAGTCCATGGCCAGTACGCTAAACCAGAATGTTTCATGGACTATTGATCGCACAGGTACCACGGCAAAATATCGTGTCGTCGCTTACGGCGATTCTATTTACGCTGGCTACAACGGTTCCACCTCGAATGCTGCAAAGTATGCCGGGACGACCGTTGAATCCGAATATCTGTCGGCACTCTGGAACACCGATGTCGAGAACGTGCGGCGAGCCAAATCAGGTGCCATTGCTTCCGATGTTTACAACAATAAAATTGTCGGTGAAAAATCCTACATGCAAGCAGCATCCACTCGGGTAGTGACGTTTGAGATGTGCGGCAACGATGGATTACAGGCGCGCAGTAGCTTCAAGGGCCAAACCGGCACTTGCAATTACAGCGTGCTGACGACGGCTGAAAACAACTGTAAAACCTATGTTGCCGCTGCAATGGATTTCATCAACGCGAATGCCTACGCTGGCACCAAGTTGAAAATTATCGGCAATCTGCACTACCCCGGCTACAACGCCGACAATGTATTAAGCTCGTGCAACGACCCGACCACCGGTGCCAAGGTCAACATGCGTGACAAGTTCCTGCCGTCGCTTGCAAGAATGAATTACTGGATGTGTGCCTATGCCGGCCAAAAGGGCTTCAAGTGCTCGGATAATTTCGCAGGCTACATGGGTGCTGATTACGATAGTAATGGCGACGGTTCGATCGACTCTGAAGCCTTGAAATATGTTGCCGGTGAAAGCGAGGCAAGCTACGTGACCCGAATCACTTCAACGCTTCGTCCGACACTGCGTGATGCCAACACTCACTTCGTCTCTTCGACCAGCAGCTACGACTACATCCAGTCAGACGATACTCATCCCACCTACACCGGTGGCACTGTGTCGGCAGGGCTATGGGGCGGCACGACGGGTACTGGCGTAGCTCGCTATACGTCATACACCAATGGCAAGAGCCCGATCTGGAATCAATACGGTCATGAGCTCATGGGTTGGTCGCTTTCGTTATACGCGCCAGCTGCACCGTAACTGTGACGATATAAAACGATTCGATGGATGACTCCAAAAAAATGCACGCATCGCCGTCTGATAAAGGCGGCGATGGCGTGCGCATCATTGAGCGGGGCTCGCAAGGCTCGCGTTCGGTCATGCCGTACATCATGCTAGCGCTGATTTTGGTTGCCTGCTTCGCAGGCTATTTAATAAAAATGGCGATTGAAAATGCCCCGCCAGGCAATAGCGTCACGCGTTCCGACCCATCTGCTGCAAACGCAAGCAACGCCGTCGCGCCATCGTCGGAAGAAACAAGTACGCGTGGCCGTGCATTGAACGCGCGGTCTTCGCAAGCCCAAGCACCGCGCGACCCGAACGATCTGGCCAACTACGTTGCGCCGGGACAAGCACCACCGATGGAAGAAGTTATCGAGCGCTTGCATGATGCGGGTATTCATACCGGTCTGGGTGCATTTAATCCGCCCGGCACTAGCCCGCCGATGATCGGCTTGGCAGTTCCAGACGATTACGTTTTACCCGAAGGTTATGTCCGCCACTTTCAGGCGACCGACGACGGCCAGCGCATCGAGCCGATATTGATGTACTCGCCCGATTTTGAATTCTTCGACAGCAACGGCCAGCCGATCAGCATTCCGGCCAACCGGGTTGTGCCTGGCAATATGGCACCGCCAGGATTTGTCATACGGCCGATCGAAATACCTCGTCCGCTGGAGCCAGGGAAACCCTAGATCAACATGTTGAATTTCTCTCGCCCCGGTTGGCAATCGCTTGCCGGGATAGTGCTAAGTGCGGCCTTATTGGGCTTGTATTCACGTGGTGGCTACGGCTATCTACTCGGCTTTGTCGCCTTGGTGCCTTGGCTGCTCACTTTGAACGCGGACCCGACCCTGACCGCTAGCGCACGCAATGGGCTGTTAATGAGTTTGGCTTTTGTTGCGGCCATATTCGCCTGGTTCGGTGCGGCAATAGGTGCCTATACCGGCATCGGTTCAGCCACCGGGTTGTTGGTGGTGCTGGCAGCAGCACCGCTATTGCAGCCACAAATTTTCGTTTTCGCCGTAGTTCGTTATTGGGTGGGGCGTCGTTATAGTCCGTTTGTGCGTGCGCTTGCCGGTGCTTCGGCTTGGGTCGCTACCGAATCGCTAGTGCCCAAGTTATTGGGCGACACCATCGGCCATGGCATGTATCCGTCGCAATCCCTGCGCCAGATCGCGGATGTCGGCGGCGCGGCCGGCATCACCTTTTTGTTGATTGTATTGAATGAGTGCTTGGCGCATGCGATTACGCAACGACGTAGTGGTGCCCGAATTTTTGCAAAACCCTTGGCGATTGCGGCTTCGTTGTTGATCCTGATGGCAAGTTACGGCGTCGTTCGTCTATCCAATGTCACTTCAACATCCATATCTCAATCAAACGAAAAACCGCTGCGCATCGGCATGATGCAATCGAATATTTTCGATTACGAACGTCTGCGTCGGGAAATGGGCGCTTACGAAGTTGTTCGACATGTGCTCGACACGCATTACGCCATGTCGCGTGAGGCGATCGAAAACAACGTGGATGCTTTGCTGTGGTCGGAGACCGTGTATCCAACGACTTTTGCGAATCCGAAAAGCGAAGGCGGCGCCGAACTTGACAAGGAGATTCTCGATTTCGTCACGGCCGTCAAGGTTCCGTTGGTGTTTGGAACTTACGAGCGCGATGACAGTGGCGAGTACAACGCAGCCGCCTTCGTAGAGCCTGCAACCGGGACACTTGGCTTCTATCGAAAGACGGATTTGTTTTTGTACACCGAATATTTGCCGGAATGGCTTGATGGGCCAACAACTCGACGCTGGCTGCCGGGGGCGGGTAACTGGAAGCGAGGTTCTGGCGCGCGCGTATTTCCCTTGCGACTTGCCGATGGACGCGAAATTCCTGTTTTGCCGATGATCTGTCTGGACGATGTCGACACCCGTCTTGGCATTGAAGGCGCGCGTCTGGGTGCACAAGTTATTTTGAGCATGTCGAATGATTCCTGGTTCACTGACTATCCGGTCGGTGCAAACTTGCATCTGACGGTGGCGGCGTTTCGCAGTATCGAAACCCGCCTACCGCAAATGCGCGTTACCGCCAATGGTGTTAGTGCCGTGATTGATGCGAACGGAACCGTGGTCACGGGCACTGCGATGGGGGAACAAAAACTCTTGATCGGCGAAGTACAGGTAACAGAGCCGGCCATGACAGTCATGGTGGCCTGGGGTGATTGGGTAGGTAGTGTGGGCTTCGTGTTTCTCCTGCTATTGGCCGGATTTTCTGTGACCAAGGCATTCACACGACGTGGGTCGCGCGGTGTGTCGTCGTCTATTGCTGCGACGGAGACATCGGCAGGGGGATTTCACGGGCATGGAGTGGTGCTTTCACCGTTCTGGCGCCTATCGATAGGCATGCTTCAGCTGTTCGCGTATGGGGGGTTGCTATGGCTGGGCATTGCAGTGCTGTCTGGAGATGGCCAGCCGATAAATCCGCTGACACAGATGGGAATGTTTGCGGCACTGGTGCTGGCACCGTGGGTCGCTGCGTGGTGCATCATGCGTGCCTTCTCGGCAAGGATGTATATCGAAAACGACATGCTGGTACTGGAACAACGCCAGCGACGCATCGAGATCGGGTTGAACGAGATCACTGCGGTGGAATTATGGAAACTTCCACTTCCTGAAACAGGCCTGTACTTGCGATTGGCGTCGGGCCAGCGCTGGTCCCATGGCATTGCCATTGCAGATTCGGCAGGTTTGAGGAGTGCGTTGATTCGCACAGGTGCACATCCCGCAAGCGCGGACTTGGAGACAAATCGTGTCATGAGCTATGCTCGTGCGCGTCTGGCGGTTGCACGCTGGCGTATCGATCACGTGTTGGTGAAGTTCATGTTATTTCCACTGGTGCCGGCGATACCGGCTTTCCGACTCCATCAACACATCGCATACGGTGGCACCTTTGGCGAATACCAAACGTTCGGCTTGAAGGCCTATGTCATGGCATTTTTGATCTGGTGGGCCTCGTGGGCGATTGGCATGGTGCTATACGCCGCGGTGCTGAGAATCATGATCGAGGCAATCACGCTGATGTCGATTGCATTGCTTCCCGAGCGCGTTATCGATATCAGGAAAGCACTGGTATTTATCGGTCGTCTGCTTTTCTACGTGGGTGTTCCGGCATGGTTGTTGATCAATCTCTGGCCTTGATGAAAAAAAAGTATGGGCCCGTCGCTCTTGCACCAGCATCAAGGTGAAAATTCAAAAGTGCGCGTCACGGACTTGGATTCATTCATCGGCTGGAATCGCCAGGTCCGCAAGGTAGACAACACGCTGCGATCAAACACGCCACGAGGTTTGGAGTTAATGATTTTGACATTGCTGACACTGCCATCGGTATTGACGGTAAACGAGGCAACCACCTGTCCTGAAACATTGTCCCTTCTTGCACCGGCCGGGTAATCCGGTGCCGGCGTGTTGGCAGCGACTAGTCGCGATGAAGCAGGTGTGGCCGCAACGGGAGCAGGCTGCGGTTGCGGCGAAAATGTCGAAGGCGAATTCGTCGTGGTATTCGTAGTCGCACGTGCAGTTTCAGGTGTTGTCGTCGTTTTTGTCGGCTCCGGACGGCGCGGCGCAGGTGGTGGAACATTCACGCTCTTCTCGATGGGGGTTTTTGGTTTCTCGGGCAACGCGATTGCAACAGCCTCTACTGCTTTTTCTTCCTCTACACGCGCCAATTTGCTCCGGCGTTTTTTGGATTCCTGTCGCAAGGCATCGACGCCTGCGACCTGGAAGTCGAGCTTGAGGGCGCTTTCAATCGAGGCATCGGCCTCATCCAGCGAATTGGCCTGTAACTGGGTACGAGCCTGGCTGATCTTGTTTTTTGCTTCGGCGATGGCCTTCGCAGGTTGGTCTACGATCGCAGCGAATTCAGGACGACCGCTGCAATTTTCACGAACCGGTTCCAAAACATCACGTGCTTCTGCAGGTAGGCCGTTGGCAATTAAATCTGCCGCCTGGGTTTCGGCTGGCTGGCAGGTTTTTACTTTTGCTTGGCCATTCTGGATAAGAACGTCCAGCGCTTGCAGCACCACCAATTCTTCATTCGAACAAATAGCCTTGGCCGATTGAGCGCCGATTGCCGCTTTGTCGAACTCACCGGCATTGATTGCCGTTTGTGAGTCTGCCAATAAGGTCTTGCATTGCTGTGCGGGATTTTCAACGACAGGATTCGTACCGAATTGCCAGTACGCTACACCGATCAAAGATGCAGCTCCCAGAATGATCACGGCAACAGGAAGGGCGCGGCTTTTACTCGCCTTCGGTGCCGGTTTGGAGGAAGTTTTCGAGCGGGCTTCAAACGCCGAGGCAAAATCGGACACCGGAAATGGAGCGGGATCGGCTGCCGGCGGCTTGATGACTGGCTGCCTTATCTGCGTTGGGCTCGGTGTGATTTCCCGCTCAGCCTTTGGAGGAAGCGAGGTTTCCGCTACTGGAGTTGACTCAAACCGAGGCTTGAACGGAGGAGGAGGCGGAGGAGGCAATACAGGTTCTGGAATGAGTTCCAGTACTGGATCGGGCTCTGGTTCCGGCTCTGGCTCAGGTTCTGGCTCTGGCTCTGGCTCAGGTTCCGGCTCAGGTTCCGGCTCTGGCTCAGGCTCTGGCTCTGGCTCTGGCTCTGGCTCA
>JAYWIC010000076.1:0-3468 GCA_043789195.1 Arenimonas sp.
AAGTTCCACGCGCGCGGCGTGCGTTACATCACGCTCGCCCACAGCGCGACCAACCGCATCAGTGATTCTTCCTACGACCGTAATCACCAATGGAATGGCTTGAGTCCGTTCGGCGAAAAAGTCGTTGCCGAAATGAACCGGCTTGGCATCATGGTCGACGTTTCGCACTTGTCCGACGAAGCGGTTGCCGATGTATTGCAGGTCAGTCGCGTACCGGTCATTGCCACGCATTCCGGCTTTCGCCATTTCACGCCGGGTTTCGAACGCAATATCAGCGATGAACTCGCCAAGGCCATCGCCAAAAAGGACGGCGTCGTGCAAATCGTGTTCGGCATAGGATTTGTAAACGGCAAAGCGGCCGCCGATTTGCAGGCTTACTTTACCGCCAGCGCCGAACTGGCAAAACGGAATGCGGAAGCAAAAGCCGCCGGCAAACCGCTCGAAGACGCCGATGCCTTCGACAAAGCCTGGTTTGCCGATCACCCGGTACCGCCGACTAAAATCGATGCGGTGCTGGAGCAAATCGATTACGCGGTGAAGCTGATCGGCATCGATCATGTCGGCATCGGATCGGACTTCGACGGCGTCAGCGGAAAACTGCCGGACGGACTGAAAACGGCTGCCGATTATCCGAATCTGATCGCCGGCCTGCAGGCACGCGGCTACAAGGATGACGCGATCCGCAAGATCCTCGGCGGCAATTTATTGCGCGTTTGGACCAAAATCGAAGCCGGCAAAGGCACCAAAAAATAATAAAACCCCACGAAACACTTGGCTTTCAGGGACTTACGCACAAAAAAGCAGGCCCGCATTTCCTATTCGTGTGACAATAGCGCCCTCATAAACCCCAGCATGGCCACTCAAATGAAATTAGCACGTCACAGACGTCGCGTAGCAAGACTCCGCGGACGCAAATAATCAAAAAAAACGCCTGGTAAATCCAGGCGTTTTTACATTCAGACGTCAAAAAAATGTTGGCGAATGGCAAAGCCGCCCTGATCTCGTCCGCTGTTCCAGGCCAAACCACCTCGCGTCGTCGATAACAACCCAGCCAACGCAATATTCAAAATCCCCAGAATCAAGGCTCGCACCAGCATTTTCAGCGCCATGTTCAGTGCTCTCTAGAGCCTGAAGTCTATCGCTACACGCGCGAATCAAGCAGGTATCCACCGCTTTTCAGCATCGTGATATAAGATCGACATGGCCAAAAAATCGCCCGCCGAAGCACCTTATTGGGCACCGTTGCCACGGCAGACTTTGAGCAAAACGCAGACGATCGCCATCGTGGTCCGCAATCTGATTCCGCTCGCGTGCATCCTGATATTTGGCGGTTTAGCCCCGGAATTCCTACTGCTCAGTGTGTTTGGTCTGTCTCTCACCATCGCCTGTATCGCCGTTGTCGGCGTCGCGGTTTCCACCAAGATCGAGGAAGCCGATGCTGGCATGCTCAATGCGGCCAGCGCCTGGATTTTTCTTGTATTGATTGGCTTGTTTATCAGCTTGCTGCTCACTGGAATGTTCGGTTGGGTGATCGCATTATTCGCTTCGTTTACCAAAGATGGCTTATTCACACCCACCCTGCTGTGGTCTGCATTAGCCATCCTAGTCTCCGCATTATTCGAATCGTTTCGCCAATATCGGGCCGACAGGCGCTCGGGGCTCGGCGATGAAATTCGCAAGCAACGCGATCAACCGATCGTACTGGGACACGCATTGAGTGCCGGCTTGATTTTTATCATGGCCGGAGAATTGCTAAACATGGGCCGGATAGGCGTGGCAGTGATGACGATTGCCGTGACCGCGCTTTTTATTTTTCGCGACCTGCGGCCGGATCTAATGCGTGAGCTCACACGACCCAATAACCTACCGCCAGATTCACGTTAATTACATATTCCGTCGATATTCGCCACCGACATCGTAAAGTGCATGGGCGATCTGGCCGAGTGAATGGGCTTTGACGGCTTCCATCAATGAGGTATAGATGTGCTTGCCTTGATAACGGCCAATCTTAATTTTAACAAGTCTTCTAGCCAAGCGAGGCGATCTCGAGGAGATCTGTTTTGAAATGCCAGTTTGCTATCGCGTTCAGCACCTTCCCAAGAGCCCCAGTCTTCTGCAATCCGCTGATCTACTTCCTGTCTATGCTTGATCATCATTAGCCTCCGGATCAAACCCTAATGCACGGATGTCGTCCAAATCTTTGGGGCGCCCTGCTGCGAGCTTCATTTTTACTAAATGTGCGGGACATGCCAAACATATGATTTGGTCTTCAATGGAAACTTTTATTGACTGAGATAATAGATTTTCAAAGTCTAATGGATAACGCACAAATATATCCACTTCGGCACGACGCTGATTGGCATCCCAAAAACTCAATACCATCATATTTTTTTCGCGTACCCACGAATCACGTATGCGTTCATCAGAAAAGCCATGTGGATCGGCAGGGATTTTTGCTCTGTAACCTATTTCGAGCAAAGCATCAATTGCCTTGTTACAAGAATCCGGAGTGAGTTCAATAACTAAATCCAAATCATAAGTAACGCGCTCTACTCCTTGCATGACAGCCGCAACGCCACCAACCACTACGTAACGAATGCCAGTACGACTTAAGACAAGGAGAACATCAGAAATAGGATTCATTATTTGTCACATATTCCTGCGGTACTCGCCACCAACATCATAAAGCGCATGACTGATCTGGCCGAGTGAATGGGTTTTCACCGCTTCCATCAAGGCGGCATAGATGTTTTTACGCTCGCGTGCGGTGGCTTGAAGATACTGCAAGCCCTGATTACCCGCATCGGTTGGTGCCAGTGAATTTCTCGCGAGTTGGTAGGTACGAACATTATCGATTTGCTGCTCTTTCTCGGGTTCAGTACTCCGAATCAATTCGATGGTCGTAGTGATTTCGCCGCTGTGTTCTTTCGGCAGGAAGGTATTCACGCCGATCAAGGGCAGACTGCCATCGTGTTTTTTGTGTTCGTAGTACATCGACTCTTCCTGGATCTTGCCACGCTGGTACATGGTGTCCATTGCGCCGAGTACGCCGCCGCGTTCCGATAACGCCTCGAATTCCTTGTACACGGCTTCTTCGACGATGTCGGTGAGCTCATCGACGATGAAGCTGCCCTGCCAGGGGTTTTCGCAAAAATTCAGACCCAATTCCTTCGTGATAATCATTTGAATCGCAACCGCACGACGTACCGATTCTTCAGTCGGCGTGGTGATCGCTTCATCATAGGCATTGGTATGCAGGCTATTGCAGTTATCGAACAAGGCATAAAGCGCTTGCAGGGTTGTGCGGATGTCGTTGAACTGGATTTCCTGTGCGTGCAAGGAGCGGCCGGAAGTCTGGATGTGATATTTCATCATTTGGCTGCGGGCATCGGCACCGTAACGATCGCGCATCGCGCGGGCCCAGATGCGGCGGGCGACACGGCCAATCACGGTGTATTCCGGGTCCAT
>JAYWIC010000077.1:0-12333 GCA_043789195.1 Arenimonas sp.
ACCAGCCAGGTTTCGTTGGCGTCCCAGAACGGCCCGATCGAGGAAATCATGCGATCTTTTTCGCTGTCTTCCGCACGCCGCAATAAAATACCGACGCCAAGATCATAACCATCCAGCACCACGTAAATCAGCATCGCAAGTGCCATCAAACCCAGAAAAATCAGCGGCAGTAAATCATTCATATCTGTGACTCATCAATGGCAATGGGAGTAAATTTTTTATTGGCATTGCGTGCCATGTAAAACAGCACGCTGATATAGGAAATAATCAGCACAACATACAGCGAGAGATAAAGCCCGAGCGATAAGCCAATAATCGGCGCAGCCGTTGCAGAGGCAGCATCCTCAGTCAGCAACACGCCATAAACAAGATACGGTTGGCGACCGATTTCAGTGACGTACCAACCGGCCAAAGTCGCAATCCACCCAGAGAAACTCATCGCAACCAAAATGCGGGCGAGCCAGTTTTTTGGTGTGCCTTGTTTGCGTGACTGCCATGCTGATAACCATGATACGGCGAGCATCAACATGCCTATTCCGACCATCACGCGGAAGCCCCAAAACACAGGTGCTACCGGCGGATGCTTTCCTTCAAATTCATTCAAGCCTTTTATTTCGCCATTCATGTCATGGGTCAGAATAAGGCTCGCCAATTTTGGAATGCCGATGGCGTAGTCATTGCGTCTTTCTTTTTCATTGGGAATGGCAAATGCCAGCGCAGGTGCGCCACGCTCGGTTTCCCAGATCCCTTCCATCGCGGCCACTTTTGCCGGTTGATGTTCGAGTGTATTCAAGCCATGCATGTCGCCGACAAAAATCTGGATTGGGATTAATGCGGCCGCTACAAAAATACCCGTTCTAAGCGCTGCAAGTACCGAGGCGCTGCGTGCTCCGCGTAAATATTGATAAGCCGATAAACCGGCAATCAGAAAGCTTGCCGTTAAACCTGAAGCAATCAGCATGTGAGTAAAACGATAGGGAAACGAAGGGTTGAAAATAATCGCCAACCAATCGGTAGCATGGGCCTGGCCGTTGATCATTTCGAAACCGACTGGCGTCTGCATCCATGAATTCAATACAAGAATCCAGACGGCTGACATCGTGGTGCCAAATGCAACCAGAAAAGTGGCAATGGTATGCATTCTTTCCGATACGCGTTGGCGACCAAATAACATCACGCCGAGAAACGTGGCTTCAAGAAAAAATGCGGTGAGCACTTCGTAAGCGAGCAAAGGTCCGGCGATGTTACCGACGGTTTGCATAAAACCCGGCCAGTTAGTGCCGAACTGGAAACTCATGGTAATGCCACTGACCACGCCCATAGCAAAGGTGAGTGCAAAGACCTTTACCCAGAAGCCGTAGGCCTGCATCCATTTTTCATCTTTGGTTTTAAGAAAACGCAGTTTGAAGAAAAGTAGAAACCAGCCCAGTGCAATGGTGATGGTCGGGAATAAAATATGAAATGAAATATTGGCAGCGAATTGGATTCTTGCAAGGTCGAGCGCGTCCATGACTTCCTCTTTTTGTCAGGTATATGTATCAGGTAAAATTGATTATTAGCGCGGCGCAATAACATGCAAAGGCAAGCGAGATGCCGCGAAATGGAATGCTGAACCAATACAGTTTTCCTAGTACGACAAGGCTAGCCAGCAGGCTCCAGCCCACGATAAGCAAAAAATAAGATTCGAATAGAAACTCAGCATGTAGCAGTGCCAGATAGCCATAAACCAGGCCAAATAAAATGGCACCCAAGCTGTGACTGGCGTTGAAGCCGACCCATGATTTCCACATATTCGTTTCTTTTGAAATCACCGGCGACACCAGTTTCATGCTTGCTTGCAAAGCGGCGTCGCGCGGCGTTAATTTCGATCCGAAAAATGTATAAGTCAGATGCACCAAGCCGAGCAATAAGATGATGCCGGCCGACATCGTAATTAATAGGTTTGCATTCATGGTGTTGTTCCGGGAGAGTTTGGTCTGCTAGTCTTTTTTGCTGCCGGAAATGACGGACAGCTTGTCTTTCATTTCCAGCAATTTGTTGACCTTGCCGCCAAGGGCCATGAGCGTTACTAATGTTTTTGGCGAGAGTTTCCGTACTTCGGCAAACCAGGTCGTCATTAATTCCATTAGCTCGTACATTTCGCGCATACGGGCTTGTGCATGTTGTTCTTCGGTCGATTCGGGCGTTTCCAGCAATGCCCCACGCAGCATAGAAAGCGTGGGCTCGACCTCACGTCGCTGCCGCTCCTCGGCCAGCGTGGTGAAAATGTCCCAAATGTCGCCCGGGGCACTGAAAAAATCACGCCGGTCATTAGGTAAGTGCTCGAGCCGGACCAGGCGCCAAGCCATTAACTCTTTTAGACTCATACTGACATTTGAGCGCGAAATACCGAGTTTCTCGGTGATTTCATCGGCATTTAGCGGCCTGTTAGCGACAAATATCAAAGCGTAAATTTGCCCAACCGTTCGGTTAATACCCCAGCGGCTACCCATTTCTCCAAAATGAAGGACAAAACTCTGTGTCAGCGGACTTAGGTTCATTCTGAAGTTTCAGTAATTGTTGAAATTAGTGAAACGATACGCTTCTCGTTATGGGCTTGCAATAACGGGCGTGTGAAATTCGAGGGACAAATCCGAATGTCGATGCTTACTTTCTAAGAAGCCAATAAGCGGATCACGGAGAAGAGCCGAGATTGAGTTAAGAGAAAAACTGAGGAAAGATAAGCAAAAAAATACGATACAAAGCCAGCTTTCTCGGCTTTTCTTCAGCTTTTCTCGGGTGTTTTTTGTGATCCGCCTTTGATTACAAGTGAGTGGCATCCAGCCTGGCAGGCCATTCGCGGCTTACACCGCTCCCACGGCTATTCCATATTCCGGAACTGCTTCGATTTGCCTGCTACCAGAGCTTTGGCAAGCCAATCGGGCAAGTATTTGCAAAGCAGGGCGATGAGATTGTTGGTTCGACCGGTGATAACCTTTGTTTTACCGCTTTCAACGGCGTCCACGCCAATTTTGGCGACTTGTTCGCTGCTCAACCAGATAAATTTGGGTAATTTCGAGATAGAAGATCGCATTCCGTTCACATCATGAAATTCCGAATAGGTAAAACCTGGGCAAAGTGCCGTGACGTGAACACCTTTTGTGGCGGTTTCAAGCGCCAAGCATTCCGAAAATCGGATCAACCAGGATTTCGTGGCGCCGTACATGGTATGTCCGGCTGATGCCGGTGCCAGGCCTGCCAGCGAGGCGATATTCAAGATGCGACCATGCTTGGCTGTTTCCATTGCCGGGAGATAAAGATGCGTGAGCTCGCCGACCGCGTGGATCATCACTTGCAAGAAATCGGCATGGGTTTTCCAGTCCGATGACAGGTAACGACCCGGCACGCCGTAACCGGCGTTGTTGACTAAAGTATCCACGACCAAACCGCGCGCAGTCGTTTCAGCAAATAACGTTTGCGGAGTGGAACGGTCCGCTAAATCGGCGGCAATGACGACGCAAGGAGCGTTGACAGACAGCTCTTTGGCCAAGTTTTCGAGGCGATCGGTGCGACGAGCTGTCAGTATCAGCGGTTTGCCTCTGCGGCTGTATTCACGGGCTATGGCTTCGCCAATGCCGCTGGAAGCACCGGTGATTAAGGCATATTTACGATTGTCCATTGGCTTCCTTGGTTTTGCTGAACATGCAGCACAGAGTATGCTTCACACCTTGATTGGGTCTTGGCTAGATAAGGATTACACCATGCGCAAGAAAATTGTGGCGGGCAACTGGAAGTTACACGGCAGCCGCGTATTTGCACGTGAATTGCTCAACGCGATTATTGCGCAGCCTGCAGTCAGCGGTGTTGAAGTGGTGATCTTGCCGCCTATGCCCTATCTGAGTGAATTGACCGAGCATTATGGTGACTCGGGACTGATTTTTGGTTCACAGAACCATAGTGTGAACGAGCAAGGTGCCTTTACCGGCGAGGTTTCCGCCAAGATGATTCTTGATGTGGGTTGTACTTATGCCCTGGTGGGGCATTCTGAGCGCCGCCATTATCATCAGGAAAGCAATGAATTGGTGGCGGGAAAGTTTGCCGTGGCTAAAAAGGCCGGTCTGACTCCGATATTCTGTGTTGGCGAATCATTGCACCAGCGGGAAGCAGGTCAGACTGAATGGGCAATACAGAAGCAGATAGACGCATTGATACACGTTTGCGGCCCCCAGGCACTTGCTAATGCTGTGCTCGCGTACGAGCCCGTCTGGGCGATTGGCACGGGTAAAACCGCGACTCCGGCACAAGCTCAGGAGGTTCATGCGTATATCCGTAGCGAATTACGTGCTCGCGATGCTAAAATCGCAGATTCGCTGCCGATCCTGTACGGCGGTAGCGTAAAACCCGCCAATGCAGCCGAGCTGTTCTCACAGCCGGATGTAGATGGTGGCCTGATTGGGGGCGCTTCTTTGGTCGCTCAAGAATTTTTGGCAATCATTGCTGCAGCAAAGCAGTGACAGTTTGATTTAAGGTTGATTTGAATATGTTGGATATATCTTTAAAAGTTTTGTTTGTGATTGTTGCATTGACCATGATCGTCATGATTTTGATGCAGCAAGGTGCTGGTGCAGCGGCTGGCAGCGGATTTGGCGGCGGCGGCGCTTCTTCTACCGTCTTTGGTTCACGCGGTTCTTCGAACTTCCTTTCAAAATCGACACGTAACCTCGCGATTGCATTTTTCACTCTCAGCCTGTTTATGGCCTGGAAAGCAAGCCACGAGAATAAATTGCCGACAACGTCTGCCGGTGTCATTTCGGCAGAGCAGGAAGCCCTGAAAGTACCGGTATCGGAAGTTCCACAAGCTCCCTCGCTGTTGCCGAGCAGCGAAAAAACCGGTGTAACGGTTCCAACCACCAGTGTTCCAGCGGCCCCTGCAGCAACTGCGCCGGTCGCGCCAGCAGCGTCTGAAAATAAAGAAGCAGCAAAACCTGTCGAACAGGGAAGCAAATAAGCTTTTGCACTGATATAATTTGTCGGCTTTGTCGCTCCGGCGGCTAAGCCACTATGCCCAGATGGCGGAATTGGTAGACGCACTACCTTGAGGTGGTAGCGATTTAGGTCGTGGGGGTTCGAGTCCCCCTTTGGGCACCATATTTGTTTCACATTGTGATTGTTATTGTTACGGACGCATCGCCGTTCAAACGAACGGCGGCATAAACGCGCTCTAGGGCGCAAAGCAGGGGACGCGAGTGCTAAGCGAATATTGGCCCATACTTCTGTTCTTGGCGGTCTCAACCGTCATTGGTATTTCATTAATGGTGTTGGGCAGTCTGTTTGGCCCGCAACGCCCGTCTTCAGAAAAGCTTTCTCCTTATGAATGCGGCTTCGAAGCTTTCGAAGATGCCCGCATGCAATTCGATATTCGTTATTACCTGATTGCCATTCTATTTATCGCCTTCGATCTGGAAATCGCTTTTGTATTCCCGTGGGCGATTATCTTCAGAAGTCTCGGTGTAGTTGGTTTGGTCGAGATGGGTATTTTCATGGGCTTGCTGGTGCTGGGCTTTGTCTATATCTGGAAAAAAGGAGCGCTCGAATGGGAGTGATACAAACTTTCACGCGAGTAATGAACAACCCGGAGCCGATAGCATCGGTAGACGATATCCTGCGTCCAGAAGGCGACAACCCATTGCTGGAACATGGTTTCGTCACGACCAATATCGATACGTTGGTTAACTGGGCGCGTACCGGTTCCATGTGGCCAATGACATTTGGCTTGGCATGCTGCGCAGTGGAAATGATGCACGCCGGCGCATCGCGTCTTGATCTTGATCGTTTTGGTGTCGTGTTTCGTCCGTCGCCGCGTCAGTCCGACGTAATGATTGTTGCAGGCACTCTGGTCAACAAAATGGCGCCAGCGCTTCGTAAAGTCTACGACCAGATGCCGGAACCGAAGTGGGTTATTTCGATGGGTAGCTGTGCCAATGGCGGCGGCTATTACCACTACTCCTATTCGGTCGTGCGCGGTTGTGACCGTGTGGTGCCAGTGGATGTATACGTACCTGGTTGCCCGCCGACCGCCGAAGCGCTCGTCTACGGCATCTTGCAGCTGATGAAAAAAATTCGTCGCACCAACACGATTGCACGATAAGACAGGACGCAACGAACCATGCCAGAACCTACCTTATCACTCGCGGAAAAGCTGAAAGTACGTTTCGGCGATAAAGCCCTGCGTGTTATTGAAGCCCGCGACGAAACCACGCTTGAAGTTGCTGCGGCCGATTTCAGCATCATCGCAAAAGCATTGCGTGACGAAGAAGATTATTGCTTCGATTGCCTGGTGGATGTTTGTGGCGTCGATTATCTGAGCTATGGTGATGATGAATGGGAAACTGCCGATGTTTCTTCGGAAGGTTTCTCCCGCGGTGTCGATGCAGAAGGTCCGGGTCGTTTTACCTGGGCAAATCGTCCGCAAGGTCTTGGCCCGGAAAACCGTTTTGCCGCTGTCGCCCATATGTTATCGATCAAGCACAACAAACGATTACGCTTGCGTTGTTTTGCGCCCGATAATAGCTTGCCGATCGTTCCGTCACTGGTAGATCTGTATCCGGTTGCTAACTGGTTTGAGCGTGAAGCGTTTGATCTTTTCGGCATCGTCTTCGAAGGTCACCCAGATTTACGCCGTATTCTTACCGATTACGGTTTTGTCGGCCATCCATTCCGCAAGGATTTCCCATTGATCGGCAACGTGGAAGTACGTTACGACGAAGAGAAAAAACGCGTTGTCTACGAACCGGTGTCGATTGACCCGCGCGTCGGTGTGCCTCGCGTTATTCGCGAAGATTCACGTTGGCAGCAATCGGCGACAGAACAAACCGCACAGGTGAAAAAATGAGCGGACTGCAAGAAATTCGTAACTACACGCTGAACTTCGGCCCTCAGCATCCGGCTGCCCACGGCGTATTGCGCCTGGTGCTGGAAATGGACGGCGAAGTCGTACAACGTGCCGATCCACATATTGGCTTGTTGCATCGTGGCACCGAAAAGTTGGCGGAATCCAAACCCTATAACCAATCGATTGGTTACATGGATCGTCTCGATTACGTGTCGATGATGTGCAACGAGCATGCCTACGTTCGCGCCGTCGAAACCTTGATGGGTGTTGAAGTGCCTGTGCGTGCGCAATACATCCGCACCATGTTCGATGAAATCACTCGCATCCTGAATCATCTGATGTGGATCGGTTCAAACGGCCTTGATCTTGGCGCGATGGCGGTATTTTTGTATGCCTTCCGCGAACGCGAAGAATTGATGGACTGCTATGAAGCGGTTTCCGGTGCCCGTTTGCACGCGACTTATTATCGTCCGGGCGGCGTTTACCGCGATTTGCCCGATAACATGCCGCAATACAAAGAATCCCCTTGGCGCAAAGGCGCTGAACTCAAGCGCGTGAATGCCTGGCGCGAAGGTTCATTGCTCGATTTCCTCGAAGCCTTTACCGATGACTTCCCGCGTCGCGTTGATGAATACGAAACCCTGCTGACTGATAACCGCATCTGGAAACAACGCACCGTCGGAATTGGTGTTGTTTCGCCGGAAATGGCGAAAGCTTGGGGCATGAGTGGCCCCATGTTGCGTGGTTCCGGCGTTGCCTGGGATCTACGCAAGAAACAACCATACGCTGCCTACGACAAAGTCGATTTTGATATCCCGGTGGGCGTGGAAGGCGATTGCTATGATCGTTATCTGGTGCGTGTCGAAGAAATGCGTCAATCCAATCGCATCATCAAACAGTGTGTTGATTGGTTGAAGCGTAATCCCGGTCCGGTGATGACGAAAAATTTCAAAGTGTCGCCACCGTCACGTGAAGAAATGAAAGATGACATGGAAGCGCTCATCCATCATTTCAAATTATTTACCGAAGGCTACTCGGTGCCGGCTGGCGAAGTGTATAGCGCCGTCGAAGCACCTAAGGGCGAGTTTGGCATCTACATGATTTCGGATGGTGCCAACAAACCATTCCGCCTGAAAGTACGTGCACCGGGCTTTGCCCATCTCTCGTCGATGGACGCGATCGTGCGTGGTCATATGTTGCCCGACGTGGTGGCAATGATCGGTACGTATGACATCGTGTTCGGCGAAATAGATCGTTAAGGAAATAGATTAATGAAGGCTACCGGCAATTTCGCAGCGTGTCTGGATGTCGACCCCATGGTCGCACTGACAACGCATACGCGTGAACACATCGATCATTGGGTGGCGAAATTTCCGCCAGATCGAAAACGTTCGGCAGTGATTCAGGCATTGATGGCCGCACAGGAACAAAACGGTGGTTGGTTGACCGACGAATTGATGGCAGCCGTCGCCAAGTATCTCGATATTCCGCCGGTTTGGGCATATGAAGTTTCCACCTTCTATTCGATGTTTGATCTGGAACCGGTCGGCAAACATAAAGTCGCGATCTGCACCAATATCAGTTGCTGGTTGAATGGCGCCGAAGATTTAGTGAAGCATGCCGAGAAAAAACTCGGTTGCAAGAACGGCAGCACCACTGCCGATGGTCGTATCACATTGAAAATTGAAGAAGAGTGTCTAGCCGCATGTTCAGCTGCGCCGATGATGGTCATTGATGGCCATTATCACGAGCGCCTGACGCCTGCGAAAATGGATGAACTCTTCGACGCACTGAAGTAAGGACGCGACGATGGCTCATCACTCCAATCATGATAACGGAAGTCACGGCCCGGTCGGCCCTGCGCCGCAAGAACACAGCGTGGTTTACACGACGCTGCATTTCGACAAACCTTGGTCCTACGAGAATTATCTCAAGACCGGCGGCTATGCGGCCTTGAAAAAAATCCTCAGTGAAAAAATCCCGCCGGAACAAGTGGTGGACATGGTCAAGCAAAGCGGCCTGCGTGGACGTGGTGGCGCAGGTTTTCCGACCGGCTTGAAGTGGAGTTTCATGCCGCGTTCGGCACCAGGTCAAAAATATATTCTGTGCAACTCGGACGAGTCCGAACCGGGTACATGTAAAGATCGCGACATTCTCCGTTACAACCCGCATGCCGTTATCGAAGGCATGGCGATCGCCTGCTATGCGACCGGTTGCACCAAGGCGTACAACTACATGCGTGGTGAATTTCACCACGAACCCTACGAGCATTTCGAAGAAGCCTTGAAAGATGCCTACGCGAATGGTTGGTTGGGTATCAATGTCCTGGGTTCGGGTGTCGATATCGATATCTGGAGCGCGCTTGGTGCCGGTGCGTATATCTGCGGTGAAGAAACCGCGATGATGGAATCACTGGAAGGCAAAAAAGGCCAACCACGTTACAAGCCGCCATTTCCTGCGAACTATGGTTTGTTCGGCAAACCCACCACGATTAACAATACCGAAACCTATGCTTCCGTTCCTGCGATTATTCGCAACGGCGCCGAGTGGTTTCTGAATTTGGGCAAGCCAAACAACGGTGGGCCGAAAGTATTCTCGGTCTCCGGTCACGTAAATAACCCGGGAAATTTCGAGATTCGTTTGGGTACATCGTTCGCCGATTTGCTGGCCTTGGCCGGTGGTGTACGCGGCGGCCGCAAATTGAAAGCGGTGATTCCTGGCGGTTCATCGATGCCGGTATTACCTGCCGACAATATGATGGCCTGCACGATGGATTATGACTCGATCCAGAAAGCCGGTTCCGGCCTAGGTTCGGGCGCAGTCATCGTAATGGACGACACCACCTGCATGGTTCGCGCATGCCAACGTATCGCTCGTTTCTATTACAAGGAAAGTTGCGGTCAATGCACGCCGTGCCGCGAAGGTACTGGCTGGATGTATCGCATCCTGACTCGCATCGTCGAAGGCAAGGCCACGATGGATGATCTACATATGTTGAAAGGCGCTGCCGGACAAATTGAAGGTCACACGATTTGTGCTTTCGGTGAAGCAGCCGCGTGGCCAGTGCAGGGCTTCCTGCGCCATTACTGGAATGAGTTCGAATACGCCATTGTCAACAAGCGTTTCCTTGTCGATGACGAACAAGCCGGTGTTGTGGAGAAGGCAGCATGAGCGCACAACCTACCGTTCCGAATACGCCACCTGATAGCGTCAACATCGAAATCAACGGCGTGCCGATGCTGGCGCCGAAAGGTTCGATGATTATCCATGCGGCTGATAAAGCCGGGCTCGCGATTCCGCGTTTCTGTTATCACGAAAAATTGCCGATCGCCGCCAACTGCCGCATGTGTCTGGTCGACGTCGAAAAAATGCCGAAACCGGCACCTGCTTGCGCTACGCCGGTGATGGAAGGCATGAAGGTCTACACGCAAACTAAACGTGCGCTCGATGCACAGCGCAACGTGATGGAATTTCTGCTGATCAATCATCCGCTCGATTGCCCAATTTGCGATCAGGGTGGCGAATGCGAACTGCAAGACGTTTCGATGGGTTATGGCCGTTCGGTCTCTCGTTACGTCGATCGCAAGCGCGTCGTCAGCGATGAAGATATGGGCCCTCTGGTTGCTACCGACATGACACGCTGCATTCAATGCACGCGTTGCGTTCGTTTTACTTCCGACATCGCCGGTACCTATGAATTAGGCGGCATGAATCGCGGTGAGCGTCTGGAAATCGGCACCTACGATGGCAAGCCGTTAATGACCGAATTGTCGGGCAACGTCATTGACGTTTGTCCGGTAGGCGCATTAACCAATAGGGTTTATCGCTACAAAGCCCGTGCCTGGGAACTGACCGCACGCGACAGCGTGGGCTACCACGATGCGCTGGGTTCGAACATGTTCCTGCACGTGCATCGCAATGAAGTGGTGCGTGGCGTGCCACGCGACAACGAATCGGTGAATGAATGCTGGTTGTCGGATCGTGATCGTTATTCGCACGAAGGTTTGTATGCGGCTGATCGTGCCACGCAGCCAATGGTGCGTGACGGTGATCAATGGCGTGTTGCGACCTGGGATGAAGCCCTTAGCGCGACGGTTGATATTCTGAAAGCGGCGCAAGCAAATGATGTTGGCGTGTTGGTGCATCCGGCAACCTCGAATGAAGAGGGTGCAAGTCTCGCTGCGCTGGGGTTTGCCAATATCGACCATCGCCTTATGCAACTCGATTTTGCCGATGACGCCGTTGCCGAAGCATTCGCGATGCCGGTGGCCGAGATTGAACATGCAAAAGTGGTGTTGCTGGTCGGCAGTAACATACGTCACGAAATTCCATTGCTGCATCAACGTTTGCACAAGGCAAGCAAGCGCGGTCAGAAAGTGTTTGCCATCAACCCGATAGATTTTGAATTTACTTTCTCCCTTGCCGCCAAACAGATCGTCAAACCGTCATTGCTGGCGAAGACGGTTTCCAATGTCGCCATCGAAAAATCAGTCCTGTTCGAAGCTTTGAAAGCCGCTGAAGGCAATGCCGTGATCATGCTGGGCGAGCTGGCTGAAAATCACGCACAAGCTTCACAAATTCATGCGGCGGTACGTGAGCTTGCTTCTGCCACCGGTGCGAAGATTAACCGTATTCCACAAGGCGCCAATGCCGTCGGCTTGAAGCAACTGGGCGTTTTGCCCGCAGCCGGAGCGAAAAATGCAGCCGAGATGTTGCACTCCAAGCTCTCGACGTTTGTAATTTATGGTGTTGAACCGCAATATGATTTTGCCAATAACACGCAAGCATTGAAGGCATTGGCGAACGCGAAAGTGATTGCTTTCACTGCGTACGCCTCCGAGCAACTCAAGTCGCTGGCACATGTGATTTTGCCAATTGGTTTGTTGCCGGAACTGGAAGCTTCATTGATCAATCTCGATGGTATGACCCAGTTCACTTCTGCCGCAGGCAAACTGCCAGGCGAAGCCCGTGCCGGTTGGCGCGTACTGCGTGGACTGGCAGAAAAGATGAATTTGAAAGGATTCGACTTTACCGATTTAAACGGTCTGCGCGCCCAGATGAAACCGATCGCACGTCAGTCTGGAACCGGTGTGGCAGCACAAGTCAATCCATCAGCTTCCGGTGAACTCGAGCGCATCGTGAGTACGCCAATTTATCGTGGCGATGCCGTGCTTCGCCGAGCAAAAGCATTGAACGAGCACATGCTCACCCACGGTGCATTCGCTGTCCTGCATCCCGAAGAAGCCTTGGCCCACGGTGTTTCCGATGGGGTCATGGTAAAAATTGGCGATGGTGTCGGCACCTTGGCATTACCGGTCAAAATATCGACAGGTGTGCCGCAAGGCGCCGTCTGGATTGAATCGGGTTATGAAGTTACCGCGCCGCTTTCCGCGACCGCTGGCCTTAGCTTGGTGAGGGCATAAGCGTGCTAGAACTTATTGCAACGATGCGTGAATTCTTCC
>JAYWIC010000078.1:0-3411 GCA_043789195.1 Arenimonas sp.
GTGTTGGGCGGACCTTGCATATGGCCGCTATCGGTATGGTCCTGATGTTCGGCCATGCCGTTTTCACCCATGGCCATATAACCGGGCAACATTTCGCGGACTTTTTCTTCCAGACCTTTTTGATTCACACCCAGCGTATTGGGAATTTCGTGGCCCATCGGGCCCATGGTGTGGTGCGACATATGACAATGAAACGCCCAGTCGCCCGGAACGGCAATAAATTCGATATCGCGCATTTGTCCAACGCCGACAATTTCAGTGACTTCACTTCGCCATTGTGAACGCGGCCACCGTCCACCGTCGCCGCCGGTGACTAGGAATTGCACGCCGTGCATATGAATCGGATGGTTCCACATCGATAGATTTCCGACGCGCACACGCACACGCTCGCCAGTGCGTGCGACCAAGGGATCAATCGCCGGAAATGTCTTGCTGTTGAAGGTCCACAAATCAAAATCCTGCATGACCGACGGATCGGGGCGACGGGTGCCTGGATGTAACGCGAAATTATGCAAAATGAACGCGTAATCCCGATCGATCGCAACGGCTTCACCGGCTTTCGGATGGATGATGAACAAGCCCATCATGCCCAACGCCATTTGCGTCATCTCGTCGGCATGCGGGTGATACATATGCGTGCCGTGTTGCCGCAAGGTAAATTCATAAGCGAAGGTTTCGCCCGGTTTGATATGCGGCTGCGAAAGCCCGCCAACGCCGTCCATGCCGCTCGGCAACAACAGGCCATGCCAATGTACGGAGGTGGCTTCTTTCAGGCGATTGGTGACGTAAATTCTTACGCGATCACCTTCGGTCGCTTCAATAGTCGGGCCCGGTGTGGAGCCGTTGTAGCCCCAGCAAATGGCTTTAGAGCCAGGTGCGAATTCATGTTCAATTTCTTCGGCAACCAAATGAAATTCCTTGACGCCATTATTCATTCGATAGGGCAGGGTCCAGCCATTCAAGGTGCGGACTTTGCCTGCTCGTGTATTTGTGCGTGCAGCGGAGGGAGCTGTCTTTTCCTGAGGCATGTCCATGCCCGGCATCTTTGACATGTCGTGACCTTCTTGAGCCTGTGCACGAACAAAAGGAATGGCCGCTGTGCTCGCCAAGCCGGCACTGATCAACATATTACGACGAGAAATTTTCATGGCTGCGCTCCTTTATGTTGATGCTCATTTGTTTCAGGTTCTTCCTGCTTTTCTATTTCGTCCTTGGCATCTATTTCTGCTGCCGCTTTTTCAGAAGCTTCGGCTCTCGGATCGACTTCGCTCGATGTATTGGTCTCTTCCATGCTCTGCATTTTTGAATGATCCATACCTTCCATCGAGTCGGATGTTTTGGAATCCTCCATGCCCTGCATTTTGGAATGATCCATGCCTTCCATTCCCTGCATCCCGCCTTTCGGTGTCAAAATATCTTCGACACTCGGCGTGTTTTCCGTTTTTACTTTGTCACTCGGCAAGCGTTCGCCCACGCTGCGTGTGAGTTCGACACGGGCCTGCCAGTAGTCACGCACGGCTTCGAGATAACCCTGGTAGGCGTCGTATTCTTTCGCCTTGGCCTGGATTAATTCGAAGACGCCGATCAGCATGAAATTCTGTTCCTGCTGGCTGCGAGCCAGCACTTTTTCACGTTGCGGGATGAGCGAGTTCCGGAAAATTTCGACGGCTTCACTATGCGCGCGAACGGCATTGGCATTGGTGCGAATGGTGTTTTCAATGGCCAATTCGGCTGCACGTAAACGAGCCACGGCATCGGCAATCATGGCCTGCGCTCGACTCAGCTTGGCTTGACCCTGATTGAAAATCGGAAGTTCAAGCGCGAGCGATGGACCGCTTTTGCGGCTGCCGTCGGATTCTTTCTCGCGTTCGTAGCCAATTTCAGAACCTCCCAGCCAACGCCAGTTTCGCGTGGATTTGTAGGAGGCCTGCATCACCAGAACCTGTTGCCGAGCTGCGAGTAATTCGAGATTTTTTTCACGCGCGATGGCGACTAAATCTTCCGCCTCATCTTCTTCAGCCACCGGCAGCGGAAGGCGATCAAGGGCGGACCAAGGCGATTCATTGCTATCCAGACCCATCAGGTTGGTCAGTGCCAATCGGTGTTGTGCTGCATCGACCATCGCAGCACCCGCTTCCAACCGCGCTTCGCTGGCAGCAGCAAGCTCCTGATTAAGTTGTAGTTCGCTGATATTGCCAGCTGCGTAAAAACGTTCGGCCAGCTCTGCTGATACATTGGCTGCATTGGCAACTGCATTACGCATATCGGCCACTTGTTGTGCGCCTACATAGCCATACCAAGCCGATTCGACATCCAGCGCCACATCCAGCACCGCCTTGGCGGTATCAAAACGGGCCCGTTCAAAATCGGCATGCGCCAGTTTTGTTCTGGAGGGCAGCAGAATTAAATCGATCAGCGGCATTGAAAGTTCCAGACCCCGTTGCACGCCGTTGCCGGGATCAATGTTTTGCCTCAGCAATGAGATGCGCGGATTGCTGATCTCGACCGCTTCAAGTACCTCGGCACGCGCGAGTCCCAGACGTGCATATTCCTGCTGCAATTTTGGGCTGCGCAGCATGGCAATGCGGATGGCGGTGTCGGGGCCGATGGGAGACTCGAGCCATTCATTGATCTTGGTGGAGTCGCCAGGTGAATTTTGGTATTGCGACCATTGCACCGATGGTCCGCCGCGTTCTTGCAGCAGCGCATTGATGTTTGAATCCGGCGGCTGGGTACGCAGGCTGGCGCAGCCTGTCAACGACATGGCAATGCATATGGCCAGTATTTTTGTGCTTGGAAACTTTATCATTTCAATTTCTTCTTCAGATGAGATGCCTGTGCGATGTTGTTCTCACACGTACGGGCGATGCGAATCCGTGTTCGGCCCATTCAAGCATCAACTTTTTGATATTACAGACATCAGCAAAGCTGAGTGTAGGCGGCAGTGCCCGGTTCATTAGATCAGGCGATGGGAGGCCGGAGTCGCTCGGTAAAAGGCATCGGGACAGGATAGGTGTCTGTCAGTAGAAACGTACGCTGGTCCAGCAGTGAATGCGGAAGCATTTCAAAGGTGGATACGGATGCCATTGCCATATGCATCAGGCAATTGTCGGGTGAGCATTCATCGTAAGGGCAGCAGGGTTGTCTGTTGTCTGTATCGGAAGCCGATAAAGGACCAGGCAAAGCCGTCTCCGACGAGACCAACATGGCTTCGTGGCAGGGAGCGAGGCTCGTGACGCTTGGTACGGCTTGCATCGAGGTGACATTGCTTTGCAAATCGGCCGGCACAGAACCCAGCATTTTGATGGCATGCATATTGTCGACGATTGGCGTAAACAAAAATGCCAGAGCCAGGAAAAGATGGCCAATACTCAGCAGTGGCTGTCGAAGATGCATGGCCGAAACATAGCA
>JAYWIC010000079.1:0-49536 GCA_043789195.1 Arenimonas sp.
GCATATCTGGGTCTGGATAAACACGCTGTCGTTTGAAATCCGTGATTCGATGTGCGGGTTTCGCGTCTATCCGCTAAACCGCATCATGCTAGTGCTTGATCGCTACAACATCGGCAAGCGGATGGATTTCGATATCGACATCATGGTGCGTGCACACTGGAGCGGCATCCGGGTTCGCAATCATCCGACGCGGGTGACGTATCCGGAAGATGGCGTTTCGCATTTCGATGCGCTTCACGACAATATCCGTATTTCAAAAATGCACACGAAATTTTTCTTCCTCATGGCGGTCACGTGGCCTGCCATTCTTTACCGGCGCTGGACACGCGCATGAAGAGGAATCACTGGGCCGATTTTGGCGAAAGCACTTTCGTCACCGGAATCTGGTTCCTTTACTGGGTCTATCGCATTCTGGGACGACTGCCTTTCCGATTTTTTCTGTATCCGGTGGTGAGTTACTACTGGCTGTCCCGTCCGGTCGCACGCCGCTCGTCGATGGAATATTTGCAGCAGCTTCATGCCTCTAAGAATGTGTTCTCCAAGCCGCCGGGCTGGTGGCAGGGATACATGCATTTCATCCAGTTTGGCGAAACCTTGCTCGATAAGCTTCTGGCAATCGGTGGCAATTATCCAACCGATAAAGTCAGTTTTACGGGGCATGAAATTATCTGGAAAGATTTGGCGACCGGAAAGGGATGCCTCATTGTGACCGCCCACATGGGTTGCGTTGAACTGATGCAATCAGCTTCCACCTGGAAGAAAGGCTTCAAGGTAAACGTTCTTGTACACACGGCACATGCCACCAGCTTCAATCGCATTCTTAACCGCATCAATCCGGATACCGGGGTGAATTTCTTGCAAGTGACCGCCTTCAACGCGCCGACCGCGATGATGTTGGCGGATCGCATCGCCGCAGGCGAAGTGATTGCGATTGCCGGCGATCGTATCCCCACTACGGGTGATCGCATCGTCAATGCCGAGTTTCTCGGAAAGCAGGCTCCATTTCCCGCTGGCCCGTACTTGATTGCCTCGCTGCTGGCGTGCCCTGCCTATGCGATGGCATGTATCCGGAATGATTCTGGTTATGCCATGAAAGCGGAAAAACTGGCCGATGGCGTAGCGACGCCCCGTAGCCGGCGAAATGCAATGATTGAAGAGCAGGCAAGAACCTATGCCGGCTGGCTTGAACAACGTGTAGCGGAATCACCTTTCGATTGGTTTAATTTTTTCCCGTTTTGGGATCAGGCAGTGCGTGATGAAAAGTAATGAAATAAAAAACGGTTCCGTTCTCATTGAAGGCACGGACATTTCGATCGAAGACGTTATTGCCGTTGCTACCCGCAACTGTGCATTGACACTATCCGATCAGGATAGCTTCCGTACCCGCATTACTCGCGGTGCGGAATTCGTTGATCGGCTGATCGCCGAAGACGGTGTTGTTTATGGTGTCAGTACGGGTTACGGCGACTCCTGCACGGTAACGATTCCGCCTTCCATGATTTCGGAACTGCCAGCGCATCTCTACACCTATCATGGCTGCGGGCTTGGCCGTTTTTTTGATGAAGTTGAAACCCGCGCGATTCTTGTTTCGCGATTGGTGTCGCTTTCAAAAGGTGTTTCGGGTGTCAGCTATGGCTTACTGCAGCAAATTACCGGCTTGCTACATAACGATATTCTTCCCCGCATTCCGGCAGAAGGATCAGTCGGCGCCAGTGGTGATCTGACGCCTCTGTCTTATGTTGCCGCTGTACTTTGCGGCGATCGCGAAGTGATGGTGAATACTGAAATAAAATCGGCCTCCGATGCTCTACGTGCTGCCGGAATGGCGCCGATTCAATTGCGCCCGAAAGAAGGCCTCGCCATCATGAATGGCACGGCCGTCATGACGGCATTGGCCTGCCTGGCATGGAAGCGAGCAGATTATCTTTCGCGTCTCAGCACGCGCATTACCGCGTATGCAGTGATAGGCAGTGCAGGTAACGCACATCATTTCGACGAAACGCTTTTCTCGGTCAAGCCGCATGCCGGTCAGCAACGGATTGCTGCACGTTTGCGTGCAGATCTGGCATCTGATCGTCCGCCACGTAACGAAAAACGTTTACAGGATCGCTACTCGTTACGCTGTGCGCCGCACGTTATCGGCGTGCTGGAAGATGCATTGCCGTGGTTCAAGCAAACCATCGAAAACGAGCTCAATAGTGCAAATGACAATCCGATCATCGATGCCGAACAGGAAATGGTGTTGCACGGTGGCCATTTCTACGGTGGTCATATTGCCTTCGTGATGGATTCGATGAAAAACACCGTCGCCAATCTTGCCGATCTGATGGACAGGCAAATGGCTTTGTTGGTCGATGAGCGTTACAACCACGGGTTGCCATCTAATTTGACCGGTGCACAAGGTGAACGAAAAGCACTGAATCATGGTTTGAAAGCCTTGCAGATCAGTGCGTCAGCATGGACGGCAGAGGCACTCAAACTAACGATGCCGGCATCGGTTTTCTCGCGCTCCACCGAATGCCACAATCAGGATAAGGTCAGCATGGGCACTATTGCAGCCCGCGATTGTTTGCGCATCATCGAATTAACCGAACAAGTGGCTGCCGCATTGTTGATCACGGTAAGACAGGCGATCGAGCTGCGCATGGGAATGGATGCCGAAGTGAAGTTGAGCCCGGTGCTTACCGAGATGCATGAACGTTTAAGTACCTCGATTCCGTTTATTGTAGAAGATCGTGCCCTCGACAAAGAGCTTCGTGCCTTGCTGGACGAAATACGTTCCGATTCCTGGAGCTTGTATGAAGCCTGAGTGGTCGGCCGAAATCGAACTGTATCCCGCGTTCCATGATCTGGATCCGATGGCGGTAGTTTGGCATGGGCACTACATCAAATATTTCGAGCTGGCCCGCTGTGCCTTGCTGCAGAAATTCGATTACGACTATCCGCAAATGCGTGACTCGGGTTTTGCCTGGCCCATCGTGGATATGCGCAGCAAATATGTCGGCCCGGTCCGCTACGGTCAGAAAATTAAAGTTCGCGCCAAAATTACCGAATGGGAATTTCGCCTGAAGATCGAATATCTGGTAACCGATGCAGAATCTGGCAAGGCATTGACCCGTGCCTATTCCATCCAGGTAGCCGTCGATATCAAGACCGAAGAGATGTGTTTTGCTTCGCCAGCCATCCTGATGGAAAAACTGGGAATCCATTCATGATTACAAACAGGATCATCGGCTGGTTTGCTTTCTTCTTGCTTGCCATGACACCCGTACTGACGGGAGAAAGCCATGCTCAGGTGAAAAGCACTCCATTGATTCCGGAAGTGAACATTCTGCGTGGCGACTTTGAACAAGTCCGCACCCTGAAAGGCTTCAAGAATCCGCTGAAATCCGAAGGCCTTTTTTTGGTGTCGAAATCCCACGGTGTGGTTTGGCAAGGCGTCAAGCCTTTCCCGTCGCGAATCTTGATAAGGAATTCCGGTGCCATCGTTAATCTGGATCAACCAAAAACCACGGCCAGGAAAAAAGCGAACAAGCCGAACGCTGCGATGAGCAAGATCATGTTGGCGATGCTGTCGGGCAATCAGGCGGAGATGGCGAAACATTTCACCATCCAGCGCACTGAAAGCAAAGGCATCTGGACATTACAATTGCAGCCGAAAGGCGGCATGGCACGGGTGTTTTCCCGGGTCGAAATGAACGGCGATCGTTATATTCATAAAGTCGTGATGGAAGAAAAAAGCGGCGACAAAACTGAAATAAGATTTTCTGCCGTTAGCGAAATGCCCGATTCCCTGAGTGCCGACGAGATGAAGTATTTCAAATGACATCAGCAAGGCAACGACTCGAGTTATTCATGGCCATTACCTGGTCGGTACTCGTTCTTGCCCTGTGTTTTCACCAGATCCAATTCTGGCGTTCGAATAATCTCGATAGCGATGTGATGGCCCTGTTGCCAGACACCAAGCACGATGCCCTGGTCACACGGGCAAACGAAAACATTGCGAAGGCGGCCACGCGTGATGTCGTTATCCTGATCGGAAGCAGTGATTCGGAAATCGCCAAATCAGCGGCTGCCATGTTTGACACGCGCATTGAGAAAACCAAAGGCTTGTTGCGCCCTCAGGTGACTTCCGAGAAAGATACCGATGCTGCACTCGATTTTTATTCCCGCTATCGCGATCGGGTTTTAACGACGTCACAGAAGCAGTCCCTGGAACAGAGCAGCGATGAAGAACTGCTGGCATCGAGTATGCAGCGCCTTTACGGCGTGGGTGCTTCAGCTGGACTAAGTAACTGGATATCTGATCCTCTTGCCCTGTCTACCGAGTGGTGGCAATCGAGACTCGGCGAAGGAATGTCACAGGAAGACGGTTTCGTCCTCACGCAATCCAGAGACAAGACCTGGGTGGTGCTGCAATACGAAAGCGAGTTATCAGCTTTTCAACTGGATGGTGTTGCCCACATTCAAGAACTGCTCGATTCTGCCGGCAGCGATGCCAAACGTTCGCATCCGGAGATTGAAATTCTGAATGCCGGCGTGCCCTTGCATGCAGAAGCCGCAGCCGTACGTGCCAATTGGGAAATCAATACGATCGGCACCGGATCAATGCTTGCCGTGATGGTGCTGGTTTTTTTCGCGTTCATGAAATTCCGGCCATTATTTCTGGTGTCCGGTTCCCTGTTAATTGGTTTGGCAGCCGGCATCAGTGTCACGGCGCTGATCTTCGGAAAAGTGCACTTGATGACTTTGGTGTTCGGCGCAAGTCTGGTGGGTGTGGCGGAAGATTACGGCATCCATTATTTTTCAAGCAGGCAGGGCAATCCCGATACAAAACCCTTCCCGATGATGCGGTATCTGATGCCCGGCATGTGGTTGGCGTTTATTACCAGTGCTCTGGCTTATCTGGTGCTCGGCATGGCGCCTTTGCCAGGCTTGCAACAAATGGCCGTGTTTTCCGCGACCGGTTTGCTGGCGGCATTTCTCACGGTTGTGTGCTGGTTTCCATATCTGGATAAGCAGGCGCCTAAACGGAGCTGGCTGTCGGAGAAAATTTCCGGTTCGCTGAAAAAATGGCCGAGATGGGATTGGAAGAAAAACTCGCATAAATCATTTGCCGTGATGTTCCTGCTGTTTGTCGGTTTCGGGCTTGCCAGACTGCATACCGAAGATGGCTTGGGGCAATTGCAAAGCTCACCTGAGCAGCTGGTGAAACAGCAAAAAGATGTTTCGGAACTTCTCGGCTTACCCAGTCCGGCTCAATACCTATTGGTCACTGCATCAAGTGAAGAAGCACTGCTGCAGACCGAGGAGACGTTGAAACCCGTGCTCGATAAGCGGGTGGAAGAAAAAACTATCCGCTCCTACAACGCCATCAGCGATTGGGTGCCTTCCAATAAACGGCAATCTGAAAACCGGGCATTGGTGACAAACTCCGAGAAAAAAGTGCTGGCAGGTGTTTCTGAAACGCTTGGCGAGCAACTAGAAAGACAGCCATCTAGTGAGTCAGGTTTTACATTTGCAGATTGGATGCCACTGAAAGCCACTCATGCAATGCATGCCCAGTATCTGGGCGAGGCAAATGGCGAGTGGGGCAGTGTGGTCATGGTCAATGGCCTGAATTCCCAGGAATCGCTTGCACATCTTACGCAAGCGATTGCTTCGATTTCCGGCGTGAAAATGATTGATCGCTCCGGCGAAATTTCAAGTCTGCTGACCCATTACCGAAGCAAAATGACGGTTCTGCTATTCGTCGGTTATCTGCTTGTCGCATTTGCCTTGTTTCATCGCTACAAGTCACAAGCTTGGCGAGCCATGCTGCCTACCATCATTGCCGCGCTTGCCAGCCTCTCGGCTTCGGCATGGCTGGGCGAACCGGTGCAATTATTTACCGTACTGGCACACTTTCTGATTCTGGGAACCGGCGTGGATTACGGTATTTTTCTGCTTGAACATCACACCGATCCGTCTGCATGGTTAGCTGTATGCCTCGGCGCTGCCAGCACCTTGCTTGCGTTCGGCTTGCTGGCCTTATCCGCAACACCGGCTTTGCACACGTTTGGATTGTCGATGCTGTTTGGCGTCGGTTTGTCGTGGTTGTTATCACCTTGTTTTCGCTTGTCTGCCGATGCAGACATGACATTGGTTCACTGAGAGATTGAATATGCGTATTGAAACGACTGAAATTCTGATTATCGGAGCAGGCCCTGCCGGATCTGTTGCTGCCGGATTTTTACGGCAGCAGGACAGGAAAGTGCTGATTATTGAGAAGGAACAGTTTCCGCGTTTCTCGATCGGTGAAAGCCTGTTGCCGCAAAGCATGGAATACATCGAGGCTGCCGGCATGTTGCAAGCCGTCGTTGAAGCCGGATTCCAGTACAAAAATGGCGCCGCCTTCGCTCGTGGTGATAAACACACCAGCTTCGATTTCCGCAAAAAATTCTCGGAAGGCTGGGGCACTACCTACCAGGTGCAACGTGCCGACTTCGATAAAGTCCTTGCCGATTGCGCCGAAAAAGCAGGTGCCGAAGTACGCTATCGGCATGAAGTCATTGCCATTGATGTCGAGTCCGAAAAACCCAGTGTCACGGTCAAATCACCCGATGGTGAAATTTATCAGGTGCGGGCGCAGTTCCTGCTTGATGCCAGTGGCTTCGGGCGGATACTTCCGCGTTTATTGAAACTCGAAAAGCCGTCTAATTTTCCGACTCGTGGTGCGATCTTTACCCACGTCCAAGACAATATGCCAATTGGCAGTTTTGACCGAAATAAAATCCTGGTCACCGTGCATCCGGAACATTGCGATGTCTGGTATTGGACGATTCCATTCTCGAATGGCCGTGTCTCTCAGGGTGTAGTGGCAAAAACCGAATTCCTGTCGCAGTACGAAGGAACAGAAACCGAACGTTTGCAAGCCATCGTTGGTGAAGCCCCAAGTTTGTCGTCATTACTTAAAAATGCCGTATGGGATACGCCGGCTCGCCAGATTATCGGCTACTCCGCCAATGTCGATTCTCTCTGGGGCAAAAACTACGCACTGTTGGGCAATGCCGGTGAATTTCTGGATCCGGTATTTTCGTCCGGCGTTACCATTGCCTTTAAATCGGCAAGTCTCGCGTCTGCATGCCTGAAACGCCAATTCGCCGGTGAGGTCGTGGATTGGCAAAAAGACTATGGCTCGCCCTTGCGTGCTGGCGTTGACACCTTCCGCGGCTTCGTCGAAGCCTGGTATGAAGGCGGATTCCAGAAAATCATTTTCCACGAAAAGCAATCGCCCGAAGTGCGTGAAATGATTTGTTCGATTCTAGCCGGTTATGCCTGGGATCTGAAAAACCCGTACGTGGCTGAAACCAAGCGCCGTCTGGGTGTCTTGGTGGAATTGTGTTCGGAAGGCTGAATGAACAATTTTTTTCTAAATGAACTGGGCATCGTATGTTCGATGGGCGCCAATAAAGAACAAGTCGCTAAAAGCTTGTTCAGCGTAATAATGCCTGACACGCTGACCTTCAGCGAACAATATTCCGTTGGGCGTCCTAATTTCATCGGCAGCGTAAATAGCGAACTACCCGATCTTTCGCATTTGGAAAAAAAATGGCATAGCCGCAATAATCAATTGATTGCGGCCGCTGCGGAGCAAATAAAACCTGCGGTGGATGCATTGATCCATCTTCATGGTGCCCATCGAATTGCTGTTGTTCTCGGCACCAGCACATCCGGTGTTGGCGAGAGTGAGCAGGCGCACGTACACAAGCTTTTACAGTCGGAATGGCCTGAGCAATTCCATTACATGCAACAGGAAACCGGAACGCCGGCCTTATTCCTGAGTCACTTACTTGGAATTGCCGGGCCGAGTCATGTGATTTCGACCGCCTGCTCGTCAAGTGCGAAAGCGATGGCATCCGGTGCGCGTTTATTGAATGCGGGATTGGCCGACGCGGTGATTGTCGGTGGTGCCGATTCACTATGTGCATTCACTCTGGCAGGATTTGGTTCGCTGGAATCGCTATCAAGCGATCGTTGCAATCCATTTTCGGCAAATCGCAAAGGCATTAATATCGGCGAAGGTGCTGCATTATTCGTGATGACCCGCGAGCCGGGCGTGGTGCAATTATTGGGTTGGGGCGAGAGTTCCGATGCACACCATATGTCGGCACCTGAACCCAGCGGGGCAGGGGCGGGCAGTGCACTGTCGCAAACCCTGCAAAGTGCAAATCTGCAATCGCATCAAATTGACTACATTAATTTGCATGGTACCGCGACACTGCAAAACGATGCGATGGAAGCACGTATCGTTCATCAAATATTCGGCGATTCAGTGCCGGCAAGCTCTACCAAATCGATGACCGGTCATACACTCGGTGCGGCCGGTGCCATTGAAGCGGCGTTGTGCTGGTTATGTCTGGTGCAAAATCCGGAAAACATACTTCCGGTGAATTGGTTTGATGGCGAAACCGATACATCACTACCGAATATTCAATTAGTCCAGCCGGGCCAAAAAGCAGTGCGCCCAATGCAATACATCGTCAGCCAAAGTTTTGCTTTCGGTGGCAGCAATGCTGCCATCTGTCTTGGACGAGCATGATGGAAAAACAGATCATTACCCTTGATCAGGTTCTGCCACATCGTGACACCATGCGATGGCTCGACCGTTTACTCAGCCACGATGATAATCTTGTCGTAGTGGAAGCTGTCGTTCGCGAAAGCCATGTGCTAGCCGTTGATGAAGGTGTGCCTGCCTGGGCCGGCATCGAATACATGGCGCAGGCAATTGCTACCTGGGCAGGTTGTCAGGCAATGGCGAAAAAAGAGCCGATCAAAATCGGATTTCTTTTGGGCACGCGAAAATACGAATGCCTGAATGAATATTTCACCATCGGCCAGCGTTTGGTGATTCATGCATATTGCGAACTATTTGCAGACAATGGCCTTGGAATGTTTAGCTGCAAAATACTGGATGGCGACACCCAAATTGCGACTGCCAACTTATCGGTTTACGAACCACCCAATGCCTCAGAATTTTTAACGAGTAATCCTGCATGAAAGATCTCACCGTACTAGTGACCGGCGCCAGCCGCGGCATCGGCAGGGCAATTGCATTGCGTTTGGCGAAAGACGGCTTCAATATTGTTGTCCATTGCCGAAGCCGCATTGAAGAAGCGGAACAACTTTGCACGGAAATTAGAAGTCTTGGAGTTCAAGCCCGCAGCTTGCGTTTCGACATCGCCGACCGCGCAGATTGTGCAAAATGTTTGCTGCAAGATGTCGAGCTCCATGGCGCCTATTATGGCGTCGTCTGCAATGCAGGTATCGCAAAGGACAATGCCTTTCCTGCCATGACCGGCGATGAATGGGATAGTGTGATCCACACCAATCTCGATGGTTTTTACAATGTCTTGCAGCCATTGGTGATGCCGATGGTGCGTCGTCGAAAGCCTGGCCGCATCGTTACCTTGGCATCGGTATCGGGTATTTCCGGCAATCGTGGACAAACCAATTACAGTGCTGCCAAAGCGGGCATCATGGCGGCATCGAAATCGTTGGCACTTGAATTGGCCAAGCGCGACATCACGGTGAATTGCGTGGCTCCAGGTTTAATCGAAACAGACATGGTTAGCCAGGAATTGGCCGATGAAGCCATCAAGATGATTCCCTTGCGTCGCATGGGGCAGGCAGATGAGGTCGCAGCCCTGGTGTCATTCCTTATTTCAGATCAAGCGGCCTACATCACGCGACAAGTGATTTCCATCAACGGAGGGGTAGTCTAATGCGTCGTGTCGTAATTACCGGAGCCGGAAATTTAAGTCCGTTGGGACATGATTGGGAAACCGTGCAGACCCGACTGCGCGAAAAGCGAAATGCGGTGTGCCAATTTCCCGAATGGTCGGAATACAAAGGCCTGAATACCCGTCTTGGCGTTCCGGTCGCGCCTTATGAGTTGCCGGAACATTACAACCGCAAATCCACACGCAGTATGGGCCGCGTCGCGCTGATGGCGACGCGGGCAACCGAATTGGCGCTTATCGATGCAGGCTTGTTGAACGATCCCGTTCTGAAAAGCGGACGCGTCGGCATTTCGTATGGTTCGTCTGCCGGTACTCCGGAATCGATGAGTGATTTCGGACGCACCTTGTCGGAAAAAAATACCCAATACATCAATGCCACGACTTACATCAAAATGATGAGCCATACCGCACCGGTCAATGTCGGCGTATTTTTTGGCCTTACCGGTCGAATCATCACCACATCGAGCGCCTGCACATCCGGCAGCCAGGGCGTTGGTTATGCCTATGAAGCCATCAAGGCCGGGCATCAGGACGTCATGCTGGCAGGCGGCTCGGAAGAGCTCGATGTGACCGGTGCCACCGTGTTCGATACTTTATTCGCCACCAGTACCAATAACGACAATCCGCACCTGACGCCACGTCCATTCGATAAAAATCGCGATGGTCTTGTCATAGGCGAAGGTGCCAGTACGCTGGTGCTGGAAGAGCTTGAACATGCATTGGCACGCGGAGCAAAAATTTATGCCGAGCTCGTAGGATTCGGCACCAATAGCGATGGCAAGCATGTCACCCAGCCAAATGCCGAAACGATGGCCATCGCGATGAAGCTTTCATTGAAGGATGCCAATTTGTCACCCGATGCGATTGCCTACGTGAATGCCCATGGCACTGCAACGGATCACGGCGATATCGCGGAAACCACGGCGACGCATTCAGTCTTTGGCGAACGCATGCCGATCAGCTCGCTGAAAAGTTATACCGGTCATACGCTTGGTGCCTGCGGTGCGCTCGAAGCCTGGGTCAGTATTGAAATGATGCGTGCCAACTGGTTCCACCCAACCGTTAATCTCGAAGAAGTTGATCCACGCTGCGGCGCACTGGATTACATCACCGGGGCAGGGCGCGACCTGGAGGCCGAATATGTCATGAGCAATAATTTCGCGTTCGGTGGAATCAATACTTCACTTATCTTCAAGCGTTGGCAATAAACTCATCCAGGGCTATAAAAATGTTTTCATTCAATATCAAAAACAAAGGCATCCATTGCTTGTTCGTTTTACTTGCTGCAACCAGTCTCAATGCTATAGCTGCCGATAAGGTTCTGTATCTCGATGTAAAGGAAGTGCTTGACCCGAGTTTTTCGAGCGGAAAACTAGATGGTAGTGTAAAGTTTTATTTTGCCGGTCAAAGCACGCCAAAAGTACTGAAAACACTTCAGGAGGACGTGACCAATAAAAAATCCAATGCGTTTGGTAAAAGAAAGGAAGATGCCTGCAAGTGGGTCATGCTGTCTGCCTTGATGGCGCTGCAGGAAAGCGCAAAAGCACGTGGTGCCAATGCCGTTATTGGAATAACCAGTTATTACAAACGCGTCGAATATAAAAGTGTCAGCCAGTATGAATGCCATGCCGGCAACATGATTTCCGGCGTTGCGCTCAAGGGCCGCTACGCCAAACTTTCCGGGAAATAATTTGTCCAGTAGGGTGCCAATGCAAACCCGGATTGAGGTCGTGCACAAGTGCGACCCGGCGCTTGGATTAAATCCCGACAAGTCGGGCTGGCTAACGGAAGACGAATTAACCCGTTATCAATCGATTTCTTCTGCAGGCAGAAAAATGCAGTTTCTTGCGGGACATTATTTAGTCAGAAAAATGGCTAGCTGCTTGTACGCCAATCACATCGATGACTGGATTTATTTTGTCGATGCCGATAACCAGCGTCGCCTGAAATGTACCCAGTCCGAAATTCCAATGGCATGCGTTTCCCTGAGCCACTCGGGTGACTGGATTGCCGCCGGCATTTCCGGGGCCGCCATCGGCATCGATATCGAAACCTATAGCAAGCAACGGGATTTCATCGCGATTGCCAGTCACGTATTTTCCGAATCCGAAACCCGTTTCCTGAAGACGCTTGCACCCGATCAATTGACGCGGCAATTTTATTTGCATTGGACGCTGAAGGAATCCGTTGCCAAACAATATGGCGCCGGCCTGAAGTTTGAAGTGTCGCGGTCGCAATCGTTTATAGCCGCTGCAGAACCGGCCGAAGCTTCGATATTCAGCTGGCAGTGTCCCGAATATGTACTCGCGATGGCGGGTGAACCAAACCGCGATATCAATACATTTGGCTTATGCGAACCGGTAGAAAAACTCTGCTGGAACAATATTTCCGCTAATTGACAGGCTGCGGTACCGGTTTGCATAACCGATCAATCAAGCCCAGCAACGGCCCTGTCATCATTGTTGTGACGATCGCAACGATCACCAAAATGGCATACAGGCTTTGACTGATTAGGCCCAACTGTAAACCGATGGCCAAGACAATCAATTCCATCAGACCGCGGGTATTCATCAAGATGCCCAGGCGCCATGCATCGGGATTGGTTAAACCAGTCATTCTTGCAGCGATGGTCGTGCCGCCAAGTTTGCCAATCGTGGCCAGACAGGTAATCAATAGGCAAAGTAGCCATTCCTGCCCACTCAGCATATCGATGCGGGTATTCAATCCCGTCTGTGCAAAGAACAGAGGTAATAACAAGGCGCCGGCAAACGGCTCGATCTTTTCTTCGATGATAGTGCGCAAGACCTGATTGGAAGACACGGCTATGCCTGCGAGGAATGCGCCGAACAGCAGGTGCAGTCCAATGAGTTCGGTAAACATCGCGCTAGCAAGTACCGCAATAACCAGAACCACCAACCAACGCGAGTAGTTTTGCTCGTTCATGGTTTGCTTTGCGATAAAACGTCGTCCTGGAACGATCAGCAGCCAGGCGTAGGCGAGGGCGGTCAATGCGCAGGCGACAGCACTTGCGATACTTTGGGATTGCACGGTCGCAATGATGATTCCCAAAAGAGCCCAGGCGCTGGCATCGGCAATTGCTGCGCAGGCGATCGCTACTGTCGCAATCTGGCTGCCTTTATATCCACGGTCATCGATTATCCTGAGTAGTACCGGAAATGCCGTCACGCACAAGGAAATGCCGATAAACAGACTGAAATCAAATTCACTCACGCCATCCGGTGCGTAGTCGGCAAAGAGGTAGCTGGCTAATGCAAGCCCGATCAGAAACGGAATCACCATTCCCGATTGGCTAATGAATACAGTGGATTTAAATCGCTCACGAAGTCTCGACATGTCCCATTCGGCACCCGCAGTGAACATGAAAATCAACACGCCCAACTGGCTGACATGGCCCAGACTCGATAAACCGTCAACGGGAAACAACCAATCGTGAGCGGACGGCATCAGCAACCCGAACAATGACGGACCAAGCAGGATGCCGGCGATCATTTCGCCGATGACGGCAGGTTGATTCAACAATTTCATGCAGCGCCCGGCAATTTTGGCAATCGCCAGAACTATCAGCACTTGCAGCAGGAACTTGTGCAAGGGCGTATCCAGTCGGAGGAGCAGCGCTAGCGGGGCATCCATCAAAAGTGGTCTTTCTTTCAGAGTGGCCAATTATAAGTCATGTACCGCTGGCTGCTATAAATCCGACATTTCGGGCTGCATTGACCCTTCGCCAGTAATTACTCACAATGCAGTGGCGTGGCGGAAAAGGAGTTCAATGAACACCGAAGCGTCTGCAGAACGCTTGGCTCGACTTGAGACTGTCTTGAGCGTAGTGCTCGACATAAGTCGGCGTTCGGCTGGCTGCCACGATTTGAATGCTTTTTTCCGTGCGGTACACGCGGAAGTAGGGCGCATCATGTACGCCCGCAATTTCTACATAGCACTGCGCGAAGGCAAGCATGATTTTTTTCGATATGTTTATGATGTCGACGAAAAAGATTTAACCATCAATCCCGACGAACTAGTACCGTTGTTGACGGGTGACGAATCACCGACTGCCTGTGTGATGCGCTCTGGAAAACCGTTAAACGTGACCGTCGAAGACTTCGCCCAGCGGGAAGCGGCAGGTCAGGAATGGGGCCGTGGCACCAATGCCGAACATTGGCTAGGCATGCCCTTGATTGATGACGACGGCAATACTTTCGGAGCCGTTGTTATTCAAATTTATACACAGGGCAGCCGCTATTCCGAAGAGGACATCGCCCTTTTTGAACTAATTTCCAATCATATTGCACATGCCATCGAACAAGTGCAGTTCACCAGCAGACTTGAACGCGCTATCACGGAACGTACGCAAAGCCTGGAACGAGAAGTGGCTGAGCGTCGACGTGGTGAAACCTTGCAGAGAGCTTTATTCGAGATTTCGGCATTATCGGCGAGGGGTATTGACCTCGATGCTTTTTATCTTGCATTGCATACGATTATGGGTGGCCTGCTGTACGCCAAAAACATGATCGTGGCGATTTATCACGAAGCCGATGACGAGATCAGTTTCCCGTACTTTGCGGACGAGAAAGATCTGGCCCCGCCACGTGACTTCAGACGGCCACCGGGGCATGGATTTTCTGGGTTTATTCTTATGAGTCGGCACCCGCAACGGGTCGACCAGGATCGCTACCAATCGTTGGTGGAGCAGGGTGTTTTGCACAGTACTTTGGGCAGCGTGGATTTTCATTCGCTGATCGGCGCGCCGATGATTTATCAGGATCGATTATTAGGCGTGATTATCCTGCAGAGTTACGACTCAAGTATCCATTACGACGACGATGACCTCGGTGTCCTCACTTTCGTTGCCGAACATATCGCTGCCGCATTGGTGAGAAAACAAATTGACGATTCACTTAGTGAAAAAAACAGTGAACTGCAATTGACACTTGAAGATCTGCAACTGGCACAGGACGAACTGGTCAGAAAGGAAAAACTGGCATCACTCGGCGCATTGGTCGCCGGCGTTGCTCATGAAATCAACACCCCGATCGGGGTTGCCATCACGGCAGCTTCCCACCTGGAAGATGAGGTCAGAAAAATCTCGACATTGCGTCTGTCCGGAAAATTGGCAGCAACTGATTTAGACAGATTCGAGCCGATAGCCGCTGAAGGTTCAGCGATGGTGCTTCGCAACCTTAAACGTGCCGATGAATTGATTCGTATTTTCAAACAAGTGGCCGTTGATCAATCCACCGATCAAAAACGGCGTTTCGGACTCAAAGAATATATCGACGAGGTCATGCTTTCCCTGCAGCCAAAATTCAGACACACCAGGCATCAAGTGCATATTCAATGCCCGGACGATATCGTTCTCGATACTTATCCGGCGGCTATGTATCAAATTCTGGTCAATCTGGTCATGAATTCGCTTATCCATGGCTTCGAGAATATTGAAGCCGGTGCAATCAATATCGATGTTTCGGTTGGAGATAACCGGGTAAATATCCACTACTCGGATAATGGCTGTGGCATGACCGAGGAGACTCGCTCCCAGATTTTCGATCCGTTCTTTACAACACGTCGAGGTCGTGGAGGAACGGGGCTTGGCATGCACATCGTTTACAACCTGGTTACCCAGGCTTTGAACGGCAAAATTGAAGTACAGAGTTCGCCGGGCAATGGCACCGCAACAACAATCGTGTTTCCGACTTCCATTTCCGGTTAGGTGGCATTTCTCCTATGAACAACAAGCCCGTAAACGATGCATTGCAGGTCGACAGCAAGCTGGATCTAGCGTTGTGGGCCAGCGGGGAAGAGCTATGGGATATCAATCTTGTCGAAGGGCATTTTACTCGAACCGGGCAGATTCCGGGCTTGAAGCGTGTAGACAATGGTCCCGACAGTACGGTGGCAGCATTTCTCACGACAGTGCATCCGGATGACCGACAGGATGTCATCAATAGATTGCAGCAGGTTTCGAGTGGCGATCAGGAATTTGCCGAACTCTCCTATCGGGTACGGATGAAATCAAACGTCTGGGTCTGGTTGCATTCCCGTGGTCGTGCCGTGTCGCGTTCGCCCAATGGAAAGATTACGCGCATTGTCGGCACTACTCGCGACATTACCTCGCTTAAAAATAATGAGGAGCGACTCGAATTCGCCTTGAAGGCTGCAGGCGAAGAGTTATGGGAAATGGACCGTGACACCGGTGAAATTTGTCGCGAGAATCCCTTGGTCGATATTGCCTACAGTTCTGGTGATTACCGTTCGACGCGAAAAGAGTTCGGTGCATTGTTGCACCCCGACGATATTGATCATATTACCCAGCAATACTTGGCGGTAATGACCGGCGTCAACGAGCAATTCAGCGAAATCTATCGCCTGCGGAGAAATGATGGCCGCTATTCCTGGGTGTTTTCGCAGGGAAGGGGATTGAATTTCGACCAGAACGGACATCCAAGAAGGGTGTTGGGAACGACACGTGATGTTACGCCGGTGAAGGAAACCGAAGAACGGCTGCGTTTATCGCTCTGGGGCAGTTGTGCCGAGTTATGGGATGTCGAAATGACCAGCGGACTAATCGCCCGTGAATCCAAACTGGAACACCTGGCCTTGTCCGACGACCGTGTTCTGTTTTCAAAGCTCATCCTAACCGTGTACGAAGAGGACAGGGCAGCACTCAAGCACGCGATGATCGAGCATGCCAAAGGCAATGAAAGTGCATTCGAAGCACAATATCGCGTTCGCGACGTTAACAACGATTGGCGTTGGGTGTTGGCACGTGGTCGGGTATCCGAGCGTGACGCCAATGGCTGGGCGGTGAGAATGCTCGGCACTCTGCAAGACATCTCCGAAATCAAGCGGGCTGAAGATGAGCTACGTCGCTTAAACGATGAGCTCGAAGAGCGCGTGGCTCGGCGAACGGCCGATTTGCAGCACAGTAATCAGGAGCTCACGCAAACTCTCGTGCGATTAAGCGACACACAGGCGCAACTGGTCGAATCGGAAAAAATGTCGTCACTCGGTTCGCTTGTGGCCGGCATCGCACATGAAATCAATACACCGCTGGGAGTCAGCGTTACCGCTGCCTCTTATTTGCAAGATGCCATGGGTAAAATGCAGACGAAGCTCAATGAGAGCAGCTTGGATATGCCCGTGATCCTCGACTACGGCAATACGCTGATGCAGAGCGCGCAAATGATCCTTCGCAATCTTGACCGGGCCGACAAGCTGGTAAAGAGTTTCAAGCAGGTTGCCGTGGATCAATCATCCGAAAAAATCCGGGAAATTTCGCTCAAGGATTACCTGGATGAAATTTTAATGTCGTTAAATCCAAAAATTAAGAATACCGGGCACCGCGTGGTGTTGGACGTTGATCCGGGAATCCGACTAATGACGTATCCCGGTGCGATTTATCAAGCCATTTCCAATCTGGTCTTCAACTCTTTATTGCATGGATTTGATGGTAGAGAAAACGGCACGATCAGTATTTCAGCCGCGGCAACCCACGATCATGTAATCATCCATTACCGAGACGATGGCCGAGGCATGACAGTGGATTCCCGCAAACGGGTATTCGATCCATTCTTCACGACCAAGCGCGGCCAAGGTGGTACCGGATTAGGCATGCACATCGTATTCAATCAGGTCACGCAGCTTTTACGGGGCAGCATCCGCTGCGATAGTGGCGTCGAAAAAGGCGTTTACTTTGAAATCAGGATTCCGAAAACCGTCGTTCCTGAACAGGCACTTGATTCAAGTGTCGTGAAGACAAGCAGTTAATCCAAAATTGAGCAAGCTGTTTTCCTGTATAACATAGCCAGTACTGCGTTGCGCTTGTGTTGATACCGCGCTTGGCGTGGGTATAGCCTCTAGATTGCTAGATTCTTTTTTGGAAACTGACAGTGCCTACAATTG
This sequence comes from Arenimonas sp., assembly GCA_043789195.1. GTDB lineage: Bacteria > Pseudomonadota > Gammaproteobacteria > Xanthomonadales > Xanthomonadaceae > Arenimonas. The sequence continues at coordinate 17,700 of JAYWIC010000079.1, forward strand.
GTAACGGTTTCACCCTTGGGGACAATGCTCGTAAAGCAAAAGTCATTTCCGAATTACGGCTGCGATTAGTGTTGGTTGAAACCGGCAGTGACCGGATTTCCTTCAGCCGGGGAGTAAACCTTCCATGAAAGCCAATCATACCATTCTTGTCTCGCTCGTTTTGGTGGCACTGATGGTAATCATCGGCGGCACCCTGGCAACTGTATCGTTTAGGCAGCTTGAGCAAGCCACGGATGCGCACCGACATACGGTTAATGTGCTAAACGGTGCCGAAGCGTTGCTATCAGAATTGAAAGACGCTGAAACAGGTTCCCGTGGCTATTTGTTGACGGGTGATGAACGCTTTCTAGAGGACTATCTTGCTGTCCGCGATAACATTCCTGACCGTCTGAAATCATTGCGACAAATTACCGCGATTCCCTCAGCGCAAATACATTTGGCAGCCGTGGAACCACTGATAGTCGCCAAATTGAAACATTTAGCGCGTGGCATTGAGTTAAGGCGCAGTCAGGACATTGCGGGTGCAATCGCTACCGTAAAAAGTGGAGAAGGCAAGCGCTTGATGGATTCCATTCGCTCCGAGATGCGTGCTTTTGTCTCGATACAGCAAGCAAGCATCGCAGAGCGTGACGCAACGCTTAAAAAAAGAATGCGCTATCTGTTCAATGTCGTCATAGCGACGGCTTCTTTATGCGTGTTATTTGCGATCGCTTTCATTTATACGAACTTCCAACGTAGCCAGCTACGTCTAAAGAATCTGGTTCATCTCGAAACTGTAAAATTGCTTGAGAAACAAGAGCAGACCAGTAACCAGTTGATGCAAGCGAACATCATGTTGCTTGATAGAGAGGAAAAACTGGCGGTGACGCTCCACTCGATTGGTGATGCTGTTATCGCCACGGATGCCCATGGCTACGTGACATTGCTCAATCCTATTGCGGAACAGCTCACCGGGTGGACCCAGGCACAAGCCAGCGGTCGTCGAATCGATGAGGTCTTCAACATCATCAATAAAGAAACCCGTCACGCTGCCACTATTCCGGTCAAGGAAACATTAGAGAACGGCACCATCGTAGGCTTGGCCAATCACACTGTATTGATAAGCCAGGATGGCACCGAACGAGACATAGCCGATAGCTGCGCCCCCATACGTGATCGCGAGGGCCGGGTCATTGGCGCCGTATTGGTGTTCCGGGATGTGACTAACGAGTATGCAATACACCAGGCCTTGCAAGATAGTTCCGCAATGGTTCAAACGGTTCTTAACACCGTGGCAGACGGCATTGTTACTGTGCGTGCGCGGGGTGGCATTGTTGAAAAAGTGAATCCGGCGGCAGAACAAATGTTTGGTTATACGGCAGCGGAATTTTCCGGGATCAGTTTCAGTACATTGATCCCAGAGCTTGACCAAGATCAGCTTGATGGTTTACTCGAAAACTACAAAGCCAGCGATGAAGCGCGTGCTAGCGGTTTAGTGCGCGAAGTGAATGGCAGACGCAAGGATGGCAGTATTTTCCCAATGGAAATTGCGGTCAGCGAAATGATGCTGGGGGGGGAGCGTTACTTCACCGGTATTTTGCGCGACAGTAGCCTGCGTAAACAATCAGAAATGGAAATGCATAAAGCGGGCGCCTTGCAGAGCGCCATTTTCAATAGCGCCAATTTTTCGAGCATTGCCACTGACGCCAAAGGCGTCATTCAGATTTTCAATGTCGGTGCTGAACGCATGCTCGGCTACGCCGCGGCGGATGTGATGAACAAAATCACGCCCGCCGATATATCCGATCCGCAAGAAGTCATCACGCGTGCGGAAGCTTTGAGCGTAGAGCTTTCCACATCAATTGCGCCGGGTTTTGAAGCGCTGGTATTCAAGGCATCCCGCGGTATCGAAGACATTTACGAGCTGACTTATATTCGTAAGGATGGTACCCGTTTTCCGGCCGTGGTCTCCGTCACAGCTCTACGCGATGAGCAAGAAAGTATTATCGGGTATCTTTTGATTGGCACCGACAACACTGCACGAAAACAGGCAGAAGCGGCACTGCAAAAAGCCGGTGCCTTGCAGAGCGCGATTTTCAATAGCGCCAATTTTTCGAGCATTGCCACCGACGCCAAAGGCGTCATTCAAATTTTCAACGTGGGTGCCGAGCACATGCTTGGCTATGCGGCGGCCGATGTGATGAACAAGATCACGCCAGCCGACATTTCTGATCCCGATGAAGTGATCGCACGTGCCGATGCTTTAAGTCGCGAACTGGGCACACCGATTACGCCAGGGTTCGAAGCATTGGTGTTCAAGGCTTCGCGCGGCATCGAAGATATTTACGAGCTGACTTATATTCGTCGAGATGGCAGCCGTTTCCCGGCCGTGGTGTCGGTCACCGCACTTCGCGATGAACAGGAAAACATCATCGGATATTTGTTGATCGGCACCGACAACACCGCACGCAAGCAAATTGAAGCCGAACAAAGAAAGCTTGACCAACGTCTGCGGGACCAGCAGTTCTATACGCGCTCGCTGATCGAATCCAATATCGACGCTCTTACAACCACCAACCCTTCAGGCATTATTACCGACGTCAACAAGCAGATGGAGATACTGACCGGCTGCACACGTGACGAGTTAATTGGAGCGCCTTTCAAGAATTTCTTCACCGATGCAGAGCGAGCACAGGCCGGTATCAAGCGTGTGCTGAGTGAAAACAAGATCACCAATTACGAGCTCACAGCACGCGCCTGGGACGGCAAAGAAACCGTGGTGTCCTTTAACGCGAGCACTTTCTATGATCGCGAAAGGACTTTGCAAGGAGTGTTCGCTGCTGCACGCGATATAACAGAGCGCAAACTACTTGATCACTCGCTGGAAGAAACCAACATCGCGCTCGTCGCTGCCAAATCAGCGGCTGAAAAAGCCAACCTCGCTAAATCCGATTTTCTTTCCAATATGAGCCATGAACTCCGTACGCCACTTAACGCGATTCTGGGGTTTGCCCAACTAATCGATTCCGGCACCCCTATCCCGACGCCACCGCAAAAGCGCGGCATTCAGCAGATTCTTCAGGCAGGTTGGTACTTGTTGGATCTCATCAATGAAATTCTGGATCTTGCTTTGATCGAGTCCGGCAAGTTGTCGCTTTCACTTGAGCCGGTATCCTTGGCCACGGTATTTCATGAATGCCAAAGCATGATCGCTAATCAGACGCAAAAGCGTGGGATCAGCGTAATCTTTCCGCCGTTTGAAACAAGTTACTTTGTTCAGGCTGATCGAACCCGATTGAAACAGGCTCTCATTAATCTGCTCTCCAATGCGATGAAATATAACAGGGCGAACGGAACCGTCGAGGTCAGTTATAACGTGATAACGCCTGAACGTATTCGTATTTGTGTCAAAGACAGTGGGCATGGCTTATCGCCCGAAAAATTGGCACAGCTTTTTCAGCCTTTCAATCGTCTAGGACAAGAGTCGAATGACGAGGAGGGCACAGGCATCGGTTTGGTGGTATGTAAACAACTCGTCGAGCTAATGGGCGGCATTATCGGCGTCGAGAGTGTTGTTGCAGAAGGCAGTGTTTTTTGGATCGAACTGAACCTCACAACGGAAGCGCAACTTGATAACATTGCTATCGCATCAAAGGCGATTGATTCGTTGCTACTTCAAAGTGAACAAGCGCCATACACTTTGCTTTATGTAGAAGACAATCCGGCTAATTTAATGTTGATTGAGGAGCTAATCTCACGCCGGCTTAATATCAAACTGCTCACGGCACGCGATGGTACTCACGGAATTGAAATTGCTCGCACGGCCTTGCCCGACGTAATTTTGATGGACATCAATCTGCCGGGCATTAGTGGTATCACCGCGATGAAAATTCTGGCTGCAAACGCTGCAACCGCAGATATCCCGGTGATCGCACTCAGCGCTAATGCAATGCCACGCGATATTGAGCAAGGTTTGGAGGCCGGGTTCTTCCGGTATCTCACAAAACCCATCAAAGTTGATGAGTTCATGGAGACTCTCGATGAGGTGCTGTTGTGTTCAAAAAGCGAATTGAAGTAGACCATAGCTATCATGATCAAGCGCTGGGGCGGATTTACCGCTTTAATCTATAGCTGGCCTTTTAAATAATCCTATGATTTAAATACTCCTATGATTTAAATAATCCTATGATCGGCAAAAAGCTCCGTCATTACAAAATCAAAAACGTCATCCCCACAAAATCAAATTCGTCATCCCCGAATGCTTTTGTCGGGGACCCAGTGACTTCATGCATCAACCAAGGACGCTGGGTCTCTGCCTGCGCAGGGAAGACAATGCTCTACAAAATCAGGATGATTTAGAGGAGCCGCTATAGAGGCTCATGACTCGCTCGGGTATCTACATAATATACATTATGCGAAGTCACTGGTATCCGTATCAAGCGATATGCCAAGACTTCAAAAGCCCTGAAACCCTTTCCCATTACGGCTCAGCGCTTCGCTGCTGCCCGTTCTGGTTGCATGCTGACCATCGAACAAGCTGCGAAATTATTGCGGGTATCCGAACGCACTTTACATAATTGGGAAGCTGGCCGTGTTCGCATTCCTTACGCTGCCTACAAACTGATTCGTATCCTTCGTGGTTATGAATTGCCTGGCGATGCATGGAAAGGATATCGCCTGATTGGTGACACGTTGTGGTCGCCGGAAAATCTTCCGTTTAAAGCGGCGGATGCTCGCTGGTGGTCATTGACGGTTTGCATGGCGCACGAATATCGACGGCAATCGAAAGCTGCGCAGGCTCAGCGCCGAATCGAGAATGGAGCGCCAGCGACAGTCGAGAATCGGAGCAAGGCCGCGCATATTGCATTTCCTGTCGGCACCGTGCTACGTTCAAGGCAGGCCGATTCTGTGACGATTCCAGCGGTCAATCGGGAACAAAAATGCAACGATGAACCCCACCACCCCCCGCACGAGGGGGTGCGTAGCGTTGTTTATAGAACCCCGTCTAGTAATACGGGGTGTATAGAATTTAATTTAAAAAATATGCATCACTCAGAATTTGCAGGTGGTGCACGATGAAAAACGAACTTATTAACGTTGATCTGGACAAGTTCCACCGTATACCGGCAAGAGAACGGCGCACGACTGCTTCTAACCTGCTCGGTGCATTTGGCGATATGTACAAGTCCCTTGTACAAGACCCACCTCAGAATGCAGGACTGGACGAATTGCTGGCTTATGTCAGAGTGAAAACACAAATTGAAGAAGCGATTCTCTTTTGGCGGCGTGAAATGCAACGTGCGGCGTGGGAATCAAAAAATATAAAAAGCCACGCCGGTGCAGGTCGGAGACCTGCGATTAAGGCACATGGATGTGCCGCTGTGGCTTCATTGGCTGGGAGCTTATCCGATGCTCTGAGTCGAAGCGGTAACGCTGGGAAGGTGGCGACGTGAGTTCGCACCCTCTCCTGCTGACCCGCTTTTTTTTACTCAATCGAGGAAAGAATTTCCAATGAAAAAACACTCTCATAGCTATACATTATGCGAAGTCACTGATAGCCCTGTACGCCGCTACGGCAAGGCTTCAAAAGCCCTGAAACCTTTTCCCATTACGGATCAGCGCATCGTTGCTGCGTGTTCTGGCTGCATATTGCCTGTAAGCCGGAGTCGCCATGAACGCCGGAACTTGGTGCTCTTCGCAAGACTGTCGACACCACGATCTGTCGCAAATTCATGTGTCGCATCAGGTTAGTTTTGCATTTCTTCTGTACGTGAGCGCACATAGATTTACTTTGCAACCGAGTAGCATCCAGTCAGGCATCAAAACATCTCTGGCTTGTATCCAGCCATTACGGCAATCCTGCCAGGAGCAGCCCCAATGGAATACCGCATGTGACATTGGTTCGGCATGACTCGACGCTTCACGCAGTCTTACCATGACTCGCAAAAAGTCGTTGAAGATTTTCTATCGGATAACTGCAATGCGGTTTCGCACTTGGTGGCGGGATCGCTTGGGCTTTGGTTCCCCCAATGACCAAACTCCCCTGCGTGCGGAATTGTACAGCGCCGACCAGATGGAGCAGCACGGGAAGGTATTGGCAGCCCGTCACGTTACCCAAAGATCCGGCGCGAAGAATCGACTGCTGAAACGACTAGATGAAAACCAGCAGATATTGCAGGGGACACGAAGTCTTTTAACCAGCGCTCTCAAAGACAAACTGCCTATTACACCGGCAGGCGAATGGCTGCTCGACAATTTTTATCTGATTGAAGAGCATATACGCATCGCCAAGCAACACTTGCCGAACGCCTATAGTCGTGAATTGCCGCGACTAGCAAAGGGTCCATCGCAAAACCTGCCGCGTGTTTACGATCTGGCACTGGAGGCTATTTCCCATGGCGATGGCCGCGTGGATTCGGAATCACTGCTGCGCTTTGTAGCCTCATATCAAACCGTTACGCCTCTGACACTGGGCGAATTATGGGCATTCCCCATTATGTTGCGTCTCGCATTGATTGAAAATCTTCGACGCGTCGGCACACGTATCACCGACGCCAGAATTCACGTGAACCAGGCCCAGGAATGGGCTGACCTAATGATGGAAATGGCGGACAGCGATCCAAAAAATCTTATTCTGGTCATCGCCGATATGGCGCGTTCGAATCCTCCAATGGTGAGTCCGTTTGTAGCCGAACTTGCACGCCGTTTGCAGGGGCACGGTCAGGCTTTGGCATTACCGCTCACCTGGATTGAGCAGCGGCTTGCAGAATCCAGTTTGACCATTGAGCGAATGGTGCTTTCAGAAAACCAGCAACAGGCGGCCGACCAGGTGTCGATCAGCAACACCATCGGTAGTCTGCGTTTTCTCGGCGCGATGGACTGGAAAATATTTGTCGAAACCATGAGTCACGTCGAACAAGTGTTGTTGCGGGACATTAATGGCATTTACGGAAAGATGGACTTTGCCACGCGCGACCGCTATCGGCATGTTATCGACAAACTGGCAAAACGAAGCGAGCTTTCCGAAACCGTGATTGCCCAGGAAGCAATTCAATTGGCGCATTGGAGCGCTGCCAACCATGACGGAAAAGATTTTTCGGCGCATGTGGGCTTTTATCTGGTGGATAAGGGCCTGCCGGAGCTGGAGCGTGCCGTCAATGCGAGACTCCGGACCGGTGAAATTGTCCGCCGCTGGTTCGGGCAATCACCCCTGAGCATCTATCTAGGCAGCATTTTTCTGATCACCGGATTTTTTTCTGGATATTTGCTGTTACTGGCATATGCCCATGGCGTTGATGGATGGCAACTGGTCGCACTGGGCGGCTTGATTTCCCTGGCTACAAGCCAGCTTGCATCCACATTGACGAATAGATTTTCCACCATGCTGGTAAAACCGCAGCCATTGCCGCGAATGGATTATTCACGCGGCTTGCCAGAACCCATGACATCACTTGTCGTCGTCCCTACCCTTCTGACGAGTATTGCCGGGATTGAAGAACTGTTGGAAGCACTGGAAGTTCGCTTCCTCGGAAATCAGGATAAGCATTTGCATTTTGCCCTGCTCACAGACTTGCGTGACGCAGAACAGGAAGTCCTCGCCGAAGACGAATTGCTGCAAAGTCTGGCGCAGGCCGGAATCACCAAGCTCAATGAAAAATATCAAAGCGCCGGCAATGACAGATTCTTTCTTCTGCATCGCCCACGCTTATGGAATCAAACAGAGCGTGTCTGGATGGGCCGCGAACGTAAGCGCGGCAAGTTGTCAGATCTGAATTGTTTGCTTCGTGGACAAGGACTTGATCGCTTTTCACTGATCGTCGGCAATGAAGATGATTTACCAAAAATAAAATACGTCATCACGCTAGACACCGATACGTTATTACCGCGTGACTCGGCACGCGAATTTGTCGCTGCGATGGCGCATCCATTAAATCGGCCGCGTTTTGATGAAAGCCGGCAACGCGTCAGTGGCGGATACGGCATTCTGCAACCGCGGATGGCGGCGAGCCTGTCCGGCGCAAATCGCTCGCGCTATGCACAATTGTTCGGCAACGAACCGGGTATCGATCCTTACACCCGCTCTGTCTCGGATGTTTACCAGGACCTATTCGGAGAAGGCTCGTTTATCGGCAAGGGCATTTATGATGTCGATGCTTTCGAGCATGCGTTGAAGGGACGTTTCCCGGACAATCGCATTCTCAGCCACGATCTTCTTGAAGGCTGTTATGCACGCTCGGGATTGATCAGCGATGTTCATCTGTACGAAGAATATCCAGCACGTTATCAGGACGATGTCAGCCGGCAAAAGCGCTGGATACGTGGCGATTGGCAAATCGCCGATTGGCTGTTTCCCGTTGTACCAGGACCCGATGGTCGTGCAGGCCACAATCCGCTTTCGAATTTGTCACGCTGGAAAATTTTCGACAACTTGTGCCGCAGTCTCGCCACACCGGCACTGCTTTTGTCATTCCTGATCGGCTGGACTCTACTACCACAGGCTTTTGCATGGACAGCCAGCCTTTTGGGCATTGTATTGCTGCCAACGTTGCTTGGCTTTTTGTCCGATACGCTACGCTGGCCCAGGGATGTTCGTCTAAGCCAGCATTGGTCAGATATATGGCGCACGCTGCAGCAGAATTTGGCGCAAGCGGGATTCAAGATTATTTGCCTGCCGTACGAAGCTGTTTACACCCTGGATGCTGTCCTGCGCACCACCTGGCGATTACTAATATCGCATCGCAGATTACTCGAATGGGCAGTGGCTTCGCCCAACAAACCAAAGTTGACCAGTACGGCCAATGGCCCAGATTCGGATGAAAAAGCGAACAAGCTGGCAGCTTCGTATCGTTCCATGTGGATTGCACCGGCGTTGTCCGTCGGCACAGCCGCAATTCTCGTCTATTTCAATGCGAATGCTTTTGTCATCGCATTTCCGATGCTTCTTGCCTGGCTTGCGGCACCCGCCATTACATGGTGGATCAGTGAACCACTAGTCCGTAATGAAACCAGACTCAGTGATGAACAAAACCGATTTTTGCACAGGATCGCCCGCAAGACCTGGTCGTTTTTTGAACGCTTCGTGGGTACTGAAGACAATTGGCTGCCGCCTGATAATTTCCAGGAGCAACCCGGTCCGATAATCGCGCACCGGACTTCGCCGACGAATATCGGCATGGCATTGCTGGCAAATTTATCGGCCTGGGACTTTGCCTATATTCCAACCAGATCCCTGCTCGAACGCACTTCCAATACGTTCGGCACGATGACGTTGCTGGAGCGACACCACGGTCATTTCTACAATTGGTATGACACGCAAACCCTGCAGCCATTGCCGCCGCGTTATATCTCGTCAGTGGATAGTGGCAATCTTGCCGGCCATTTGTTGACACTGCGCGCGGGCCTGCTTGCCCTGCCCGATCAGAAAATTGTTCCGTCACGCCTGTTTGAAGGACTGCAGGACACGCTCGATGTGCTTATTGACGCCCATCAGAATCCGGGCGACGCAACGATAATCCAACTTCAAGTATTGATCGGCGCCGCATGTACATTTCTTCCGGAAAATCTGTCGACAACAAGACGAGCGCTCGTTGAAATACTCGATAGTGCGACTACGCTGGTTTTGAGTGTCGAACAGCTTGATATAAAAAGCGGGCCCGGTGCCGGAACACCTTGGGCGTTCGCACTGGAATACCAATGCAGAACCATGTTGGAAGAGCTGGACTTCCTCGCTCCCTGGCTTCCATTAACTGGCTCGCCAGTCTATGTTGAATCAAGTCATGTATTTAGTGAAAGCTTCAACTCAATTCCAACACTGAATGATCTGGCGAACAACACATCACGTCATAAAGACAGAACAGGCACAACACCGGCAGAAGATTTTACGACTGCTCGGGATTTATGGCTTGACGAATACCAACAGAAAATTGAACTCGGTGCCCTGCGGGCAAAAGCAAGAATGACGCAGATCGAAGTTTTAGTCTTGCAGGCCAGTGAACTGGCGACCATGGAATACCAGTTTCTGTATGACCAGACACGTCACCTGCTGGCAATTGGCTATAACGTTGATGAATTCCGGCGCGATGTGAGCTTTTACGATTTGCTGGCTTCGGAAGCCAGGCTTTGCAGTTTTATCGCGATTGCACAAGGACAACTGCCACAGGAAAGTTGGTTCGCCCTCGGCCGTTTGCAAACAAGTGCAGGCGGCGAGCCGATTTTGGTGTCGTGGAGTGGCTCGATGTTCGAGTACCTGATGCCACTATTGGTGATGCCAACCTACGATGGCACGCTATTGGATCAAACCTATCAAGCTGCCGTGTCGAGGCAAATCGCTTACGGCAATCAACGCGGATTACCGTGGGGTGTATCGGAGTCGGGTTACAACACCGTCGATGCCAACCTCAATTATCAATATCATGCGTTCGGTGTGCCCGGGCTCGGACTTAAACGCGGCTTGGCCGATGATTTGGTGATTGCACCTTATGCAACTGCGCTGGCACTGATGGTGAATGCCGAAGCAGCATGCTCGAATCTGCAACGCCTGTCAGCTTGCGGGATGGAAGCCGAGTATGGTTTTTACGAAGCGATAGACTACACGCCATCGCGCTTGCCTCGCATAGACGCTTCATCAGGCAGCACAAAAATAAATAGTGAGTCGAGCGTTATCGTGCGCTCATTCATGGCACATCACCAGGGCATGAGTTTGTTGTCGTTGGCGTATTTGCTGCTCGATCGACCCATGCAAAAGCGTTTTGAATCCGACCTCTCATTCCAGGCCACATTATTGCTGCTGCAGGAACGCATTCCGAAAAACACCATCGTGCAAAACACAGGTGTTGAAGATATCGAAATTGCCGCTTTCTACGATATTTCGGAAACCTCCATGCATGCACCGATGGTTGCCAATACGGCAACACCGGAAGTACAACTGCTATCGAACGGCCGTTATCAGGTCATGGTTACCAATGCCGGTGGTGGCTACAGTCGCTGGAAAGAATTGGCAGTCACGCGCTGGCGCGAAGACAGCACCTGCGACAACTGGGGCAGCTTCATTTATCTGCGTGATATCGGTAGTGGCGAATTCTGGTCGGCCACACACCAACCGACACTCAAGCGCGGCCAGAGCTACGAAGCGATGTTCTCTGAAGGACGCGCCGAGTTTCGCCGCTGCGATAACGACATCGAAACCTATTCGGAAATCGTGGTCTCGCCCGAAGACGATATTGAAATCAGGCGGGTTCGCATCACCAACCGTTCGAACACGCGCCGCACGATAGAACTCACGAGTTATGCAGAAGTTGTTTTGGCCGCGCCTGCTGCTGACATGACGCAACCCTCGTTTGGCAACCTGTTTGTGCAAACCGAAATTGTCGGCGAACGCCGGGCCATATTGTGCACGCGTCGACCACGTTCGGCCGAGGAACAAACGCCATGGATGTTTCATCTGCTAGCGGTTAGCGGAACCGATATTTTCAATCTATCCTACGAAACCAATCGTATGCAATTCATCGGCCGCGGACAAACGCTCGCCGCACCGAAGGCATTGAGCGACAGTATCAACGCCTTATCCGGTACCGAAGGTTCGGTGCTCGATCCGATTGTCGCTATTCGCTGCCGCATGACACTGGAGCCGGAACAATCTGCCACCATTGATTTTGTTACCGGTGCCGCCGATAGCCGCGATGCCTGCCTGGCGATGGTGGATAAATACCAGGACCGGCATATGGCAGATCGGGTTTTCGATCTGGCCTGGACCCATAGTGGAGTGACGCTCAAACAAATCAACGCGAGCGACATCGACGCGCAACTTTACCGACGCCTTGCCGGTTCGGTGATTTACGCCAATCCCTCACTTCGCGCCGACCCTGGTCTGCTGATACAAAATCGACGCGGACAGTCCGGTCTATGGGGTTATGCGATTTCCGGCGATTTACCGATCGTACTTTTGAAAATTGCCGACACCGCCAATATCGATCTGGCCCGGCAAATGATTCAATGCCATGCGTACTGGCGCCTGAAAGGTCTCGTGGTTGATCTTGTCATCTGGAATGAAGATCACGTTGGCTACCGTCAGCAACTGCAGGACCAGATCATGGGAATGATCGCGACCGGCAGCGAAGCCTTGACCATCGATCGTCCTGGAGGCATTTTCGTTCGCTCGTTCGAACAGATTTCGAACGAGGATCGCATCCTGCTGCAATCGGTAGCACGCGTAATTGTTGCCGATCGCAATGGCAGCCTGTCTGAACAATTCAATCGCCGTGCAGTCATTGACAAGCGCGTTGCACGGCTTAGTCCAACGCGAACTCATCGCCATGAACCCCCTTCTGGGCCTGATGCGCCGCGCGAAGACCTGCTGCTGGCAAATAATTTTGGCGGCTTCAGCGCCGACGGCAACGAATACATCATCAACACGGCGCAAGCGCATATGACGCCGCTGCCTTGGGTTAACGTACTCGCCAATCCAGATTTTGGTGCCGTGATCACTGAGAGCGGATTGTCCTACACCTGGAGCGAGAACGCGCACGAATTTCGCCTGACACCCTGGAGTGATGATCCGGTTGGAGCGTCGGGCGGCGAAGCGATCTATTTGCGTGATGAAGAAACCGGACATTTCTGGTCGCCAACGCCGCAACCTTGCAGCGGATCGATGCCCTATGTCACACGCCATGGTTTTGGCTACAGCGTGTTCGAACACACGAGTGGTGGAATTCATTCGCAACTCTGGATTTATGTCGATCTGGAAGACTCGGTCAAATATTCAATGCTGAAAATTCGTAATGGCTCAGGTCGTGCGCGTCGATTGTCCGCGACTGGTTATGTGGAGTGGGTACTGGGAGATTTGCGCACGAAATCCGCAATGCATGTCGTAACGGAAATCGATGCTGCCAGTGGTGCGCTGTTCGCCTGCAATGCCTACAACAGCGAATTCCCCGGTCGCGTTGCATTTTTTGATGTCGATGACGTATCGCGCAGCGTAACCGGTGATCGCACCGAATTTCTCGGTCGCAACGGTTCGTTGAAAAACCCCGAGGCCATGTCGCGGACAAGACTTTCCGGTCGCCTGGGGGCCGGCCTGGATCCATGTGGTGCCATCCAGGTTCCATTCGAACTTGCCGATGGCCAGGAAAAACAAATCATCTTTCGCATGGGTGCCGGGCGCGATCTGGAACAAGCCCGCAAACTCGCAGCGCGGCTGCGCAAGCCGGGTTCTGCGCGCGCATCCTTCGAAAAACTGCAGCAATACTGGCAACAAACGCTTGGAGCCGTGCAGGTAACAACACCGGAGCCGGCGCTGGATGTATTGGCAAATGGTTGGCTGATTTATCAGACATTGGCATGTCGTATCTGGGCCCGTAGCGGATTTTATCAATCCGGCGGTGCGTTCGGTTTTCGTGATCAGCTTCAGGATGTGATGGCACTGGTGCATGCGGAGCCGACACTGGCACGCGAACATCTATTGCGTTGCACGGAACACCAGTATCCCGAAGGCGATGTGCAACATTGGTGGCACCCACCGGCCGGACGCGGCGTACGCACGCGTTGCTCGGATGATTATCTGTGGTTGCCGCTGGCGACCTGTCGTTATGTTCTAAGCACGGGTGATAGCAGTGTGCTTGATGAAACTCGCCATTTCCTCAGTGGCCGCCTGCTCAATTCGGATGAGGAATCCTATTACGACTTGCCCGGCCGCTCGGAAGAAGCAGCCACTTTGTACGAGCATTGCGTACGCGCCATTCAACATGGCTTGAGGTTTGGCGAACACGGTCTTCCCTTGATGGGTTCGGGCGACTGGAACGACGGGATGAATCTGGTCGGGATTCACGGCAAAGGCGAAAGTGTCTGGCTGGCATTTTTCATGATTGAAGTACTTTCATCCTTTGCCCATTTGGCGACGACGCGACATGACGATGTATTTGCGGAAAGCTGCCGAATGGAAGTTGCCAAACTTCGACAGAACATCGAAGCCCATGCCTGGGATGGTGAATGGTATCGCCGCGCCTATTTCGATGATGGCTCGCCGCTGGGATCAAAAATAAATCCCGAATGCATGATCGACTCTATTTCGCAAAGCTGGTCGGTGTTGTCTGGCATGAGCGATCCGGAACACTCGCGCATCGCAATGAACTCGCTCGATAAGTATCTGGTTCGTCGCAATTCCGGTCTGATTCAATTGCTCGATCCACCTTTCGACAAAGCAGACATGAATCCGGGTTACATCAAGGGTTATGTGCCTGGCGTGCGCGAGAATGGTGGCCAATACACGCATGCCGCCATCTGGGCAACGATGGCATTTGCCAAGATGGGCGACAGCGAGAAAGCGTGGGAATTGTTGAACCTGATCAATCCGGTCAATCACGCGCTCGATGCCGATGGCGTTGCAACTTATAAAACCGAACCCTATGTGATGGCTGCCGATGTCTATGGACAAGCACCTCATACCGGACGTGGTGGTTGGACCTGGTACACCGGATCGGCAAGCTGGATGTACCGGTTGATGTTGGAATCATTGCTCGGCTTGAAACGCGAAGGCAACACTCTGAGTTTCTCCCCCTGCATTCCGAAAGACTGGACGAGCTATTCCATGAGCTACCGATTTGGCAACAGCAGCTACAAGATCGCGTTTATCCAGACATTGCACACCGAGTATGGAAAAGCCGTGGCAACAACAATTTCACTCGACGGTGTGGTTCAAAGCGATCATGCCATTAAATTATTGGACGATTACCGGGAACACAAGATTGAAGTCAGCATTAGCCGACTTCGTTCTTCCGCAGAAAGTGACCTGACATGACCCTAGCCCATTCCGATGCCCTGGTTTTTTTTGGTGCAACAGGTGATTTGGCGTACAAGAAAATATTTCCTGCGCTACAGGCAATGATCAAGCGAGGCGAGTTAGGCATACCGATTATCGGGATGGCGCGCGCCGGCTGGACGCTTGAGAAATTGCGCGAACGAGCCTACGACAGCCTGAAAAACAATGGCGGCGTGGATGAGGCCGCGTTTGCAAGACTATCGGCGCAATTGCATTACGTTGACGGCGATTATCAGGATGCCGCGACTTACGCCCGCCTTAAACAAGAACTGGGCGAAGCCAAACGCCCCTTGCACTATCTCGCCATTCCTCCCAGTTTATTCGGTCCGGTCGTGCAAGGTTTGGCCGCTTCCGGATGCGCAACCGACGCACGCGTGGTTGTCGAAAAGCCTTTCGGGCGTGACCTGGCGTCGGCAAAAGCGCTTAATCGAACCCTGCATGCGGTATTTGATGAAGCCTCGATATTCCGGATCGATCACTATCTTGGCAAGGAAGCCGTGCAGAATCTGCTGTATTTCCGTTTCGCCAATGCATTTCTCGAGCCGATCTGGAATCGGGATTATGTCGATAATGTGCAAATAACCATGGCGGAAAATTTCGGCGTGCAAGGCCGCGGTGCTTTTTATGAAGAAGTCGGCACGATTCGTGACGTCGTGCAGAACCATTTGCTGCAGGTGATTGCCTTGCTGGCGATGGATGCACCGGTCGGACGCGATGCCGAAGCCATGCGTACCGAAAAATTACGTTTGTTTCGTGCTATGCGCCCGCTTGATCCGGCCGAGGTTATGCGAGGGCAATTTCGCGGCTATCGCGATGAAGCTGGTGTCGCTGCGGATTCGCAGGTGGAAACCTTTGCCGCATTACGTTTACATATCGACACCTGGCGCTGGGCCGGTGTGCCATTTTATATTCGAGCCGGAAAATTCCTGCCGATTACCGCGACCGAAGTGGTGGTAAAACTGAAATGCCCACCCCTGGCGATTTTCGATGACATCAGCCATGCCACTGCCAATTACTTTCGTTTCCGCTTAAGCCCTGAAGTCATTATTTCTGCCGGTGCCCGAGTCAAGCAACACGGCACCGAGATGCGTGGCGATCCGGTCGAGTTAGTTGCACGCCATCAGGCAAGAAGCGAAACCCTGCCCTACGAACGATTATTGCGCGATGCCATCCAGGGTGACCCGACGCTATTCACGCGAGACGATAGTGTCGAAGCGGCCTGGCGCGTTATCGACCCGGTGTTGTATGCCGATTTTGGTCCCATCAGTGAATACGAGCCAGGCACCTGGGGGCCGGAGTCTGCGATAAAAATCGTTGAAGAAAACGATGTCTGGCACGATCCAAAACCGGAAAAACTGCCACCATGCTAAGTCTGGTATTTCTGATTGACGTCGATAACACCCTGCTCGATACCGATCGCTTCTCGGCCGACCTGAGCCAGCACCTCGACCATGCATTTGGTGAACCAGAGCGCAAACACTACTGGAACATTTACGACCAGTTACGCATTAGCCTTGGCTACGCCGATTATCTCGCTACTCTGCAATTATTTCGCGCCGACAGCGATAACGAATTGGCCTTACTGCAAATGTCTTCCTTCCTGCTGGATTATCCATTCGGTGAGCGTTACTACCCGGATGCCATCGCTGCGATCAAGCACTTGAATGACTTTGGAACCACGGTGATTTTATCGGATGGTGAAATGGTATTTCAGCCTCGCAAGATTCAGCGCTCGGGCATCTGGGATCTGGTTGAGGGTCGCGTTCTGCTTTATCTGCACAAGGAACAAAGTCTGGATGCGATGCAAGCCAGATTCCCGGCAACGCACTACGTGATGATTGACGACAAACCAAAACTGCTGGCCGCAATGAAAAAAACACTGGGCGATAAATTGACCACGGTATTTGTTCGCCAGGGCCATTACGCCAATGAATCGTTCGACCCGCCCATTTCACCGGCACCCGATCTGGTGATCGAATGCATCGGCGACCTACTTACCAAAAAGCTGCCGGACTTCATGTTGCCGGCACAAGGCCTCAAATGAAACCGACTCAACAATTGCAAAATCTGGGCCAGAGTATCTGGCTCGACAACATCACCCGTGAATTAATCGATAATGGCAATCTGCGTCGCTACATCGAAAATTTCTCGGTCACCGGACTGACCTCGAATCCGACCATTTTCGATAATGCCATTGGCAATGGACATGTTTACGACTTGCCGATACAGGAAAAAAATCGCACCGGGAAATCGGGTGAAAGCATTTTTATCGAACTGGCATTGGAAGACTTGCGTCGCGCTGCCGATCTACTACGCCCGGCTTTTATCGCAACCGACAATGTTGACGGCTGGGTCTCGATGGAAGTTTCGCCTATGCTGGTGAGCGACACCAATGCGAGCATAAAAGCTGCCCGGCAGATTCACCAGCAGGCGAATCGCGCAAATCTGTTTGTGAAAATTCCCGGCACGCCCGAAGGGATTCTTGCGATTGAAGAATTGATTTTCTTCGGCATACCGATCAACGTCACTTTGCTCTTTTCGCCTGAACACTATCTCGCGGCCGCAGAAGCCTATTTGCGTGGCATTGAGCGTCGTATAGAAGCGGGCCTTGATCCTCGCGTTTCTTCGGTAGCTTCGCTGTTCATTAGCCGCTGGGATTCTGCCGTCAACTCCAAAGTGCCGACGGAACTTCGTAACCAGCTCGGCATAGCGATCGGAAAGAAAACCTATCAAGCCTATTGCGAATTATTGGCGTCGGAACGATGGAAGAAATTGGCGCAGGCAGGCGCGCGTCCGCAACGTTTGCTTTGGGCAAGCACTGGCACCAAAGACAGCAGTATTTCTGAAACCCTCTACGTAGAGGCTTTGGCGGCACCTGACACCATCAACACCATGCCGGAAAAAACCCTGCATGCCTACGCCGAACACGGCGCTCCCGCCGATGCGATGAATTGTGATGGCGACGACGCCATCACCGTGCTGGCGACCTTTGCACAGAACGGAATCGATATCCATTCGCTCGCCGAACAATTACAACACGAGGGTACCGAGGCATTCGTAAAGTCCTGGCAACAATTACTGCAACGTATCGCGCACAAAAGTGCGGTAGTCTCAACATGACGATCAAAAGAAATCCATTGGCGGGAAAACCTGTTTCCGACGCACTTCTGCTTAATGTGCCGGCATTGCTCGCGGCCTACTCCGATTTGCAACCGGACCCGAGTGTGCAATCACATCGGGTGGGCTTCGGAACTTCAGGTCATCGCGGCAGTTCGCTTGATCGCAGTTTCAACGAATGGCATGTATTAGCCATCACGCAAGCGATTTGCGATTACCGGAAAATGCAGAATATTGATGGACCGCTGTTTCTCGGCATTGACACCCATGCTTTGTCGCAACCGGCATTCGAAACAGCGCTGGAGGTGCTTGCCGCCAACGGAGTCGTTACATTTATTGCGGCAAGCGATGAATACACACCGACGCCGGCAGTATCACATGCGATTCTGTGCCATAACCGAAATCGCAAGAGGGGCATTGGCGATGGCATCGTATTGACGCCCTCGCATAATCCGCCAGAAAGCGGTGGCTATAAATACAATTCGCCAAATGGCGGCCCTGCCGATACCGCCGTCACGAAATGGATCGAGCAACGGGCCAATCACCTGATCGAGAAAGGCCTGGGCGATGTAAAACGGGTTCCGTTCGCACTTGCCCGCCGTGCCAATACGACCTGCGAACATAATTATTTGGGCAATTATGTTACCGACCTTGTGCACGTGCTCGATTTCGACATTATTCGCGAGTCCAAAATACGGATGGGCGTCGATCCCCTCGGCGGTGCCGGTGTGCATTATTGGGCACGCATTGCCGAGCACTATAAGCTCGATCTCACCATTGTCAGCGATGTAGTTGACCCAACCTTTTCCTTCATGAGTCTGGATTGGGATGGAAGGATCCGGATGGACCCTTCCTCGGCATACGCCATGCAAAGACTGATTGCGATGAAAGACAAATTCGATATCAGTTTCGCCTGCGATACCGATCACGACCGGCACGGCATTGTGGCACCCAGTATCGGCCTGATGCCGTCGAATCATTTTCTGGCGGTTGCCATTGATTATCTGTTTCGCCATCGCCCACTCTGGAGCCCCGACAAGGCAATAGGAAAAACCGTCGTCAGTAGTGCCATCATTGACCGTGTCGCAGAACGACTTGAGCGCAAACTGTATGAAGTGCCGGTCGGCTTCAAATGGTATGTCGACGGCTTGTTTGATGGTTCGCTTGGCTTTGCCGGTGAAGAAAGTGCCGGCGCGGCATTCAGCCGTATCGACGGCTCGGTGTGGACCACCGACAAAGACGGCATTACGGCTGCATTGCTATCGGCGGAAATGACTGCGCGTTCTGGTCGAGATCCGGGTGAGCTATATCATGCACTAAACCTTGAGTTGGGCGGCACGGTTTCCGATCGCCAGGACGCACATGCGAGTGTCGAGCAGAAAGCCCGCTTGTCGAAACTGTCGCCAAGACAAATTCACAGCACTTTGTTGGCTGGCGACAAAATCGAAGACGTAATTGATCATGCGCCAGGCAACAATGCGGCCATTGGCGGCATCAAGGTAATGTCGGAACACGGCTGGTTTGCGGCACGCCCTTCCGGCACCGAAGATATCTATAAAATTTATGCCGAAAGCTTTCGCGATGAAATACATTTGCGCAGGATTTTCCAGGATGCACAAAACATCGTGGATTCGGCGTTGAGTATTGAATGAATAATTCCGGCACTGAGAAAACGACCTCCGGTAGTTCGGAAACGCCAAGCCACGTCCAGACTCTGGTATTGGTGGTCGCTACCGCACTTGGCATTTATCTTTGCTATCGCATGACCGCGCCATTTATGCCGGCACTCACGGCAGCATTGGCACTGGCGGTGCTGTTCACGCCCATGCAGCGCTGGCTTGAGAGAAAACTCAAACGTCCGAATCTGGCGGCATTCATTTCAATTTTGCTGATCGGTTTGATCGTAGTGGTCCCTAGTGTGTTTGTCGGGCAGCGACTTGTCGTAGAGGCAGCAAAGGGAGCCGAACTGGTACAGACCAAAGTCAGCTCTGGTGAATGGCGTCACGCGCTTGAAGCACAGCCGCGAGTGGCGCCGATAATCCGGCAAATCGACCAGCAACTTGATTTGCCGGAAACCGTAAAGGACCTCACGTCCTGGTTTAGTGCCGCGGCAGGCTTGATCGTCAAAGGATCGGTATTCCAGATAATTGGCGTTGCCCTGACTTTTTATCTTCTATTCTTCTTTCTTCGCGATGGTCGCAGCGCGTTGCAATCGCTTGGATCACTCTTGCCGCTTTCGAAAGCAGAACTTAGCCAGATGTTCAGCCGTGTTCACGACACCATTTTTGCGACCATTTACGGCACGCTCGCGGTGTCTTCGGTACAAGGTTTGCTGGGTGGTTTGATGTTCTGGCTTCTGGGTTTGTCGGCACCCTTCTTATGGGGTGTGGTGATGGCGGTATTGGCAGTCGTTCCGATTTTGGGTGCGTTTGTCGTCTGGGTGCCAGCTGTCGTATTTCTTGCCCTGGAAGGCAGTTGGGGCAAGGCGCTCATCCTGCTGATTTGGGGTGTATTGGTCGTCGGTACGATCGACAATCTGCTGCGTCCGATACTGGTAGGCAATCGGTTGAAACTTCATACCGTGCTTGCCTTTATTTCAGTCGTTGGTGGCCTGGTCTTGTTCGGACCTTCGGGTCTTATTCTCGGCCCGATAGTGCTGACCATCACGATGGTATTGCTGGAAATCTGGAACGAACGGAATACCGCCAGACTGGTGAATCAGACTATTGGGGATTAGTTTATCCTCAAGCAATGATCGGTCAGGTCATTAATAATTGCGATTCAATCAATACATCGACACCGGCTTCCGGCCGCACGGCCCGGGCAGGAAGCGCGGCTCCAGCTCGCC
Organism: Arenimonas sp.; assembly: GCA_043789195.1. Taxonomy (GTDB): domain Bacteria; phylum Pseudomonadota; class Gammaproteobacteria; order Xanthomonadales; family Xanthomonadaceae; genus Arenimonas. Next base: position 38,456 of record JAYWIC010000079.1, read on the forward strand.
ATTGGCTTACGGCATCGCGTTTACTATCGCCTTGCACCATGAATAGAACCTCGCGCGTGCGGCTCAAGCGCTGCGCGCTCATCGTCACTCTATGTGCTGGTAACTTCGGGGCATCAAATACTGCAAGCGCGTCTGCCGCCATTGGCGTTACACCCAAATCATGGCCGGGAAATAAACTCGCAGTGTGGCCATCCTCACCCAGACCCAGCAATACCAGATCGAAATCCGGAACTGCATGCAGCATTTTTGCGTACAGAACCGATGCAACCTCGGCGCCAAGCTCAGCGGGAATCACATGTATTTGATTTGCAGGAATGGCGACAGCATCAAGCCAACTGTCCGATGCCATCTTGCTATTGCGATTGATGTCATCTACCGGAAGACAACGCTCGTCACCAAAATAGATATGCCAACGTCCCCAGTCTGCATTTGCGCCGGATAGCATTTGATAAATTGCACGAGGTGTGTTTCCACCTGCAAGCACGATGTGAAATTGACCGCGCTTATCTATTGCGCGATTGCCGGCGTCAAGAATTCGTTGATAAGCAAGTTGTTGCAATTCCGATGCATCGGCAACCCTGATCCATCGCGGCACTCCAGAACTGTCGGCGTTGTGCATGGTTGTTGAACTCATTCTTTCTTGATGGCATGACCACCAAACTGCTGCCTCATGGCAGCCAATAATTTGTCACTGTATGAATCCGGATCACGCGAGCGCAATCGTTCAAGCAGCGAGAGCGTAATCACCGGGGCAGATACGTTCAGGTCAATCGCTTCTGCTACCGTCCAGCGCCCTTCACCGGAATCTTCGACATAGGCAGCGATACCCGTCATCGCCGGATTTTTTTCAAGTGCGCTCGATGTCAGATCAAGCAACCACGAACGCACGACACTGCCGTGTCGCCAAATCTCCGCGACCTGATGCAAATCCAGATTCAGTTCGGTTTTGTGCTGCATGATGGAAAAACCTTCTGCATAAGCTTGCATTAATCCGTACTCGATACCGTTATGCACCATCTTGCTGAAATGCCCTGCTCCACTCGGCCCGACATGGCCCCAACCACGGTCTTTTGCCGGCGCCAAGGTTTCAAAGACCGGTCGTAAACGTTCAACAGCACTTTTATCGCCACCAATCATCAGGCTGTAGCCTTCTGCCAAACCCCAGACACCACCACTGGTGCCGCAATCAATGTAATGAATATTTTTATCGGCGAGCATTTTTGCCCGACGCTGGCTGTCTTTATAATTCGAATTGCCGCCATCAATCAGCGTATCGCCGGGTGACAACATCGGTATGAGCGTGTCAATCGTTTTGTCGACAATATCGCCGGCCGGGACCATCAGCCACACGGCACGCGGGCCTGATAGTTTTTGTACAAGTGCAGCCAGGGAATCGGCAGTCTCGATTCCTTTACTCTCGACGCTTGCCCTCGTTTCGTGATTTGGATCAAACCCGACCACGCGATGCTTATCAAGCACCAAACGCTGCACCATATTGGCGCCCATGCGTCCCAAGCCAATCATGCCAAGTTCCATGCTGCCCCCTTTGCTTTACAGGAGGCCGCTGCGGCCATCCTGGATGTTGAGAGTAAGGCAAGGCGCGCTTGAACGCACCTTGTCCTACATCACTTTGAGCCAGAACGCTGGCTACCTATTTTGCCGCCAACACAAATCATGTGTGTGCAGTGCAATTTGCCTGTCTTCCTGTGAAGCCAGCACATGCACGGCACAGCTCGAAGTAAGCTTATGAATCGGATTGCTACACGCCTCGTTGCTGGCTTCATCGAGCAGTATGCCAATCCATGACAGACCCGAGCAAATCTCGTCACGCACCACTGCATCTTTTTCGCCAATGCCACCAGTGAAAACCAGCATATCGATCCCTTCCATCGCGGCAATCATTCCGGCAATTTCCTTTCGCACAAAATAGCAAAACATCTTTATCGCCAGCTTTGCTTCTTTTTTGCTCGCTGCGGCTTCATGCAATACCCGCATATCACTGCTAATGCCGGAAATTCCCAGCAGACCCGATTGGTGATTGAGCAAGTCTTCCAGTGTGTCTGCATCAATCTTCTTCTCCTTCAAAAGATAAAGCAGCACACCAGGATCAAGATCACCGCTTCGTGTGCCCATCATCAGCCCACCCGCTGGCGTCAGACCCATACTGGTATCAACCGATTTTCCATCTTCGATTGCAGTCACGCTGGCACCATTGCCGAGATGCGCAACGATTAATCGTGCCGGCATATTGGCTTCCAATTGCCGCAGAATCGATTCACAGGACAAGCCGTGAAAACCATAGCGTTGAATGCCTTCCAGCTGCAATTCCCGTGCTATCGGCAATACACGCGATACCTCGGGCAAATCATTATGAAAAGTGGTGTCGAAACAAGCCACCTGTGGCAGCTCCGGAAAGCGCTCCCTGCAATAACGAATTACCGACAATGAAGCTGGTGTATGCAAGGGTGCAAATGCAACCGCCGCTTCCAGTTCGTGCAAGACGTCTTTATCAATGAGGCAGTGGTTACGTAGTCGTGGCCCGCCATGCACGATGCGATGCCCGATCGCGTCCGGCATTGGCAATTGGCCTTCGGCGAATAGTTTTTCTATCCGGATGATCGCTTCGCTATGACTGGCAACCGTAATAGCCTCGGACAGTAATGTATTTTCGAGCGAATCACGTAACAGGAATCTGCTTTTATCATCACCAATGGATTCAATCTCGCCGGAAAATACCATCTCGCAACTCAAATCATCAGCCTGGAATAATCCGAATTTCAGCGAAGACGAGCCACTATTGAGTGCCAGAATATTCATCGTCTTCACGAATTCCACTGCCAGTCGAGCACTTCCGGCATGTCTTCGCCGTGTTCGGTAATGTAACGCTTGTGACGCTCGATGGTGGCCCAATAACGGGCTGTCGCAATATCGACCTGGTCGCTGAAGCGCGGAATTCTGCGAATGGCATCGAGTGCAAGTTGGTAGCGGTCGAGATTGTTCAACACCACCATATCGAACGGTGTAGTGGTGGTGCCCTCTTCCTTGAAACCGCGCACATGGATGTTGGCGTGGTTATTCCTGCGATAGGTCAACTTGTGGATCATGGCCGGATAGCCATGAAAGGCAAATATTACAGGTTTGTCGACAGTAAATAACTCGTCGAAATCATGGTCTTCCATGCCATGCGGGTGCTCGCTTTGCGGTTGCAATACCATCAAGTCGACAACGTTCACTACGCGGATCCGTATGCCCGGCAAGTAACTTCGTAAAAGCGAAACGGCTGCCAGCGTTTCCAGTGTCGGAACATCGCCGGCGCAGGCCATCACAACATCCGGCTCACCGCCATCATTACTGGCCCACTGCCAGACTCCCGCCCCTGCCGTGCAATGACGAACGGCCGCATCGATATCCAGCCATTGCCATTCAGGCTGCTTGCCCGCGATGATCAGGTTGACGTAATTCCGGCTACGCAGGCAATGGTCGGCGACCGATAACAAACAATTGGCATCGGGTGGCAAATAAATGCGCACGACATCGGATTTTTTGTTGCCCACAATATCGATAAAACCCGGGTCTTGATGCGAATAGCCATTGTGGTCTTGCCGCCATACATGCGAAGTCAACAAATAATTTAGTGATGCAATGGGTTTTCGCCACGGAATTTTCCCACATACTTTTAGCCACTTCGCGTGCTGATTGAACATCGAATCAATAATATGGATAAAGGCCTCGTAACAGGAAAACAGTCCATGGCGGCCGGTCAATAAATAGCCTTCAAGCCAGCCTTCGCATAAATGCTCGCTCAGTACTTCCATGACGCGGCCATCAGCACTGAGGTTGGTATCGTTCACCTCGGTGTCAGCCATCCATTCTTTGCCGGACACTTCATAAACTGCCTGCAAACGGTTCGATGCCGTTTCATCGGGGCCAAATAATCGGAAATTCTTTTTATCCAGATTCAGCTTCATCACATCACGCAAAAAACTACCAAGCACTTGTGTTGCCTCGGCTTTACAATCCCCGGGACGCGTAACAGAGACCGCATAATCATAAAAATGCGGCATGGTTAATGGTTGTAATAATTCCCCGCCATTGGCGTGCGGGTTCGAGCCCATGCGATGTTTGCCAGTCGGTGCCAGCATGGCAAATTCCTCGCGGAATTTCCCTTGCACATCGAAAAGTTCTTGCGGTCGATAGCTTTTCAACCAGTGTTCCAGTTGTTCCAAATGTTTTGGATTCCTGAAATCGGCAATCGGAACCTGGTGTGAACGCCACGTTCCTTCTACAGGCTTGTCATCGACAAATTTTGGCCCGGTCCAACCTTTTGGGGTTCGCAAAATAATCATTGGCCAACGCGGGCGCTCCGGTGTTTGCTGAATATCGAGAGCACGCGCATCGGTTTGAATCTTTTGAATCTTTGCCAGGACAATATCCAGTGTTTCAGCAAGACATTGATGCACCAAATCAGGATCGTCACCTTCTACAAAATAGGGCTCATAGCCGTAGCCACGCATTAGATCATTGAGTTCTTCATGGCTAATGCGCGCCAACACCGCTGGGTTGGCAATTTTGAAACCATTTAAATGCAGAATTGGAATTACCGCACCATCACGGGCAGGATTTAAAAATTTATTCGAGTGCCAACTGGCGGCCAACGCGCCGGTTTCAGCTTCGCCATCGCCCACAATGCAGGCCACTATTAAATCCCGATTATCAAACGCGGCACCGAATGCGTGTGCCAATGAATAGCCTAATTCACCACCTTCGTGAATTGAGCCAGGCGTTTCGGGTGAAACATGACTGGGAATGCCATTGGGCCAAGAGAATTGACGAAATAAACGCTCAATTCCGTTTCGATTTTGCTCAATCGCAGGATAGTGTTCAGTATAAGAACCTTCCAAATAAGTATTGGCCACAATACCCGGGCCGCCGTGCCCAGGCCCAACGACGACCATCATATTCAAACTGTTTTGTTTGATTAAACGATTCAAATGTACATAGATCAAGTTCAACCCCGGCGTGGTGCCCCAATGCCCAAGCAAGCGTGGCTTGATATGTTCAAGCGTCAGCGGAACTTCGAGTAAGGGATTGCCCTGCAAATATATCTGCCCCACCGATAAGTAATTTGCTGCGCGCCAATAGGCATGCATTTTTTTTAATAGCTCGGACGACAAGTGATTGGACAAAGTTATCTCCTGAGATTAACAACGTCAAATGTCATTAAATTGCTTGATGATTACCGGGAAGACGTGGTTGAGGGCAATATTTTGAAATGTCGTGTTTCACAATAAATAACTCTCGAATGATCCGGTACTTATTGGCTCCATGACTATAGGATCTCAACAAATAGACAAGACATAGGACTAGGCTTCGAAACTTTGCCTTCAGGATTTTATGCAGGATGCGTATCTTCCAATGACGCCCCGTCAAAATTACTATTGTCGATATGAGCAGAGTTACTTATTCCCGAACTCACTGGAGTTTCGTCATCGAATGGCGATCGTCTATTGAACCAGGATGTTATATCTCTGCCGATTGGAGCTGGAGACTCAATGTCTTCGGTGGGTGCGATCTCAATACTCATCAGTCAATCTCATAAAAGTTCGTATTAGTGGTCTTTGTCATTCAGGCTGCACCAGAGTTGAAGCGATGATAGGCGTGTCGTATAGAAACATCCGTGCGGTTGCGCACTTTTATCCAATGTCGGGTGTTTCGTGAAGCCATGATCGAGCAATGCGGCAAATTACGGGTGGATGACAACAGTTGAATACCCAGCCAAATCTAGGCATTCCAAACCTGAGCTGCGTCATGACTTGCGTGGAGAATGACCGGGGTCGAAGTCAACCGGAGCGCACAATGCGTTCTACCGCACTGACTGATTGAGGCTCGAGTCGCATTCTAGGCATGCCATTTCATTATGGCTTACCGTCAGAAATCGCTGACGGTTACTCGCCTATAAATTGATGGAGAAACACTGATGAGTCATGCCAATACCAGCCACGACGCTGCCACACACCAAAACCTTCAAGCATGCATTGATTCATGCAGAAAATGTCATCAAACCTGCCTGCAGACGGCAATGACATATTGTCTCGAGGCTGGCGGTAAAAATGTTGAAGCAGGACATTTCAGATTAATGATCAATTGTGCGGAGATATGCCAAACCGCAAGTAATTTCATGCTTAGCAATTCGGCTTTTAGCCAAAACATTTGCAGCGTTTGCGCTGATGTATGCGAAGCCTGCGCCACAAGCTGCGAACAGGTCGGTGGCATGGAAGACTGTGTCAAGGCGTGTCGCGAATGTGCGGAAAGCTGCCGCAAAATGGCAAAGGTCCAACACTAATTTAATATCAAAAAATGCATCTGCCATTGGCTGCTTTTAACAGGAGAAATACGATGTCATATCCAATCAATACAACCAGACCTAATCGCTTCATTTTATCGGCCAGTACCGCTGCACTGTTCGCGATATCCATCATGCTGCCTGCACAAGCCGTTAATGCCCATGAAATGCCAAAGACCGACAGCAAAACCATGTCGGCAGAGCCGATGGCTCAGTCAAAAATGGCCGGGATGAATGGCATGAAGCACACGGAGGGAATGTCGATGACTGGCGACGTTGATTATGATTTTGCGGTCAATATGCGCACGCATCATCAAATGGCTGTCGACATGTCGCAAGTGCAGCTAAAAAAGGGCAAAAGTCCAAAGCTGCGTTCATTGGCAATAAACATTATTGCGGCACAGAAAAAAGAAATCGCCGTACTCGATCAGTGGATAAAATCGGCAAAAAAACCGATACCGGAATCCAAATAACGCACCTGGGTGAATCGGGGGCAATTGAGTACCCCCGATGCGATGGCATTTGATCTCCATTTGATTTCGATCAAGGCGGTTGCGCCTGTGGCGCGTATGGTTAGTCTGTACTTAAGTCAAATTCTGGAACACACGACCAGAATTTACGGTATTTGCAAAGAAAACTGGCCATCGCGAATCGACTTCAGGAGCTCCGCATGAAACTCAATTATTGCCTTTCAACTGCCACCATACTTCTCGCTTTTGCGGCCCCGGGCATGGCAGCCCAACAATCCGATGAGCACAAAGACCACCACCCGGCCCCTGCCGCCGCCACTCCAAAGCCGGCACCAATCGTCGCCAATAGCGTTAAAGCGGGAACCGCGGGTGATCAGATGGCAGGCATGGACTCTCAGATGAAGCGCATGCGGGAAATGCACGACAAGATGATGAAGGCCAAGACTCCCAAGGAACGCAGTGCCCTAATGGCCGACCATATGAAAGTCATGCAGGACGGTATGAATACGATGAGCAAAATGTCCTCGCAAGGCATGGCCGGGATGGACATGAAGCAAGGCGTGCCTGCCGATGGCAAAAAACCGATGATGGAAGACATGGCAGAACATCACAAGATGATGGAAAAACGCATGGAAATGATGCAAGCCATGATGCAGATGATGATGGATCGCCTCTCGGACCCACCCGCAAAATAAAGGAGCTGCCTCATGAACATTCTTCGGACCGGCATCGCATTCGCCTTTACCGTCGCAGTGTTCTATGCGTTATGCACTGTTGCCTGGGCGATTGCCCCCGAGCCCTTTCTGGGCTTCATGAATAATCTTTTCCACGGCATGGACTTCAGTAGTCTTGTCAAGGCAGGCCCGTTTTCCTGGCCCGGTTTTCTGATGGCACTGTCCGTGTTGAGTCTATGGGCGCTGCTTGCAGGCGGCTTTTTTGCCTGGGTAACTAACCGCCTGGCACGTTGAAAACGTGAAACTGCAACGAGGTACTTAATGCAACCTGACCATTCGCAGCATGATGCCCGGCCCAACCCCTTCTGGGGCTCACGTTATTCGATCGGGCTTCTAGTTTTTGGCGGCATTGCCTTGTATTTTTTGCTGACCGAGCATCGAGCCCATTTTTTCGGCGCACTGCCAATACTGTTGTTACTTTCCTGTCCGTTGATGCACATGTTTATGCATCACGGCCATAAACATGGCGATCACCATGGTCGTGGCGAGGATTCAAAATCACCGGATGAATCGCAGACCCCGGACAAGGGCAGCCAACCATGAATCATGATTCCCTGCCTACGGCTTATGGTTCCTGATGGTCTTAAACTAATGCTGTAACGGAGGAAAAGGAAGCAGGAAAAGTCTGTCGCCAATGCTCCGATCCATGAACCATTTGGCTTGATTGCGGTGTCCCAAGGTGTAGTATAAGGACTGACATGCCCAAAGCCCTTCGCCAGTTTCGTTCAAGACGTTTTCGCTTACTGGCTTCCCTGCTGGTAATGATGGCGATTCTGTGCAACGGCATTGGCTTGGCACACGCGCATACGATGGATGCCAAGAAGGATTGCTGTGCCGAGATGACGGGGCATGGGAAATCCATTTCTCACTGTGACGAAGGTGCCAAGTCCCCGCATGCGGGTTGTGACGATCAATGCATGGCGCGCTGCATGACTGCCAACGCCCTTGTGTCTACTCCGCTAACCTTCGCTTCGAGTGGTTTAATTACCACCCCACCGCCTCGGCTAACAATATGCGAGCACTCTTTGGCCGAATTCGGCCCTGACTTACGCCCGCCTATTTATTCCTGACGTTTAACACTTAGTTCGCGGCGCTTTGCGCACGCGTGTGTTTACGTTTTATCAGGAATAAGCATGAAACTTACTATATCGACCGCTTCGCGGCGGATAGCGTTATGGCTGTCGGTGTCTGTGCTGGCCTTGTTTTTGTTGGCAGCTTGCGACCGCGACAAGCCCATGAATGTCGATGCGTCGCAGACCGCTACTACCAAGGATGCTGCTGACAGCAAAGCCAAAGCAACCAATGTGCTTTATGTGTGTCCGATGCATCCCCACATCCAGCAGCACGGCCCCGGCAAATGCCCCATTTGCGGGATGACACTTGTCAAGAAAGCGGTAACCACGCCGGCCGCAGAACCGTCGTCTGATAAGCAGATGAAAGACTCTGAAATGAAGTCCGATGGCGCCAACACGAAGCGCGTTTTGTACTACTACGATCCAATGCGGCCGGAGGAACATTTCGACAAACCGGGCCCCTCGCCTTTCATGGATATGCAACTCGTTCCTAAATACGCGGAGGCAAATGCCAGTGCCGATGACGGCATTTCGGTAAGTGCATCCATCGTCCAAAGTTTGGGTGTTCGCACTGCCAATCCGGTGCGAAGGGATGTTCGCACGACCATTCGCGTTCCGGCGCGAGTGGTGGCCGATGCCCGTGGTCAAGCGCGTGTACAAGCTCGTGTCAGCGGCTGGATCGAGCGTTTATATGTTCGTGCGGTTGGCCAACAGATTTCTGCCGGCACCGTTGTCGCCGATATCTATTCGCCGGAGTTGATTCAGGCACAGGAAGAAATGTTATTAGGCGCAGAGACCGCCGGCCCTGCCGCAGAACGCTTGCGTCGATTCGGTATTCCCGATGTCGATATTCAAGCGGTGCGCCGTGCTGGCAAGGCGTCGCGTCGACTACCGATTCGTGCAACGGTCGGTGGCGTCGTCACCGAACTCGGTGTTCGCGAAGGTTCTAGCGTGACCCCCGATACGATCATTTTGGATTTGTCGGCTCGCAGCGCGGTGTGGATCGAGGCGCAGTTTTTTGCGGCCCAGAAAATCAGCCTGGGAAATACGATGCGCGCACGTTTTACCTTGCCAGGCTTGCCGGGTCGCGAATGGACCAGTGAACAAGGCGCCGCCGTTCCCGTGCTTGATCCAGTCACGCAAACATTGGCGGTACGTTTTTCCATCAACAACAGCGACGATTTGCCACTGGGCACGGTGCTTGATGGAGAAATCGAGGGTGCATCGCGCTCGGCTGTTTTACTGCTCCCGGCCTCTGCGGTGATTCGTACTGCACAAGGTGATCGGGTGATGGTGCAACACGGGAAGAATCGCTTCATGGCGATGCCGGTAAAAATTGGGCAGCGCTATGGCAATGAATTGGAAATTATTGAAGGCATCACAATTACCGATCGCGTGGTCACCTCGGGTCAATTTCTACTGGATGCCGAAGCCAATCTGCAATCGGGCTTGAGTCGCATGGAAGTCGATGAGGCCGATACGAAGAAAGGATCCCAGCCATGATTGAGCGTCTGATTCATTGGTCGATCGCCCATCGTGCTCTGGTGTTGACGGTGGCGGTGCTGTTAACGATTGCCAGCATTATTTCGGTTCGGCAATTGCCACTGGATGCGATTCCGGATTTGTCAGATGTGCAAGTGATTATTCGCACACCCTATGCCGGACAAGCGCCGCAAATTATCGAAGATCAGGTCACCTATCCGATCACCACCCGTATGCTGGCGGTGCCAAAGGCGAAAGCCGTACGCGGCTTTTCGATGTACGGCGATTCCTTCGTCTACATCCTGTTTGAAGATGGAACCGATTTGTATTGGGCACGTTCGCGCGTGCTGGAATATCTCTCACAAGTCCGCAGTGAATTACCCGAAGGCGTCGAACCGCAACTGGGACCCGACGCCACCGGTGTCGGTTGGATTTACCAATATGCCCTGATAGATAAAACCGGAAAACATGACCTGGCGGAATTGCGTTCGCTGCAAGACTGGCGTTTGCGATTTGAATTACAACGAGTGCCCGGTGTTGCTGAAGTCGCCAGTGTCGGAGGTTTTGTTCGGCAGTACGAAGCGGTGGTCGATCCAAGAAGATTGCAGGCTTATGGCATTGGCTTTAATCAATTAATTGCAGCGATTCGGGCAGCCAATAGTGAAACCAGCGGCGCACGCCTGGAAATGGCCGAGAGCGAATACATCGTGCGTGGTGTCGGTTATATCCGTTCACTGGAAGACTTGGGTGCCGTGCCCACGGGGGTGATGAAAAACGGCAAGGCCATATTAATTCGCGATGTCGCCGAATTACGCTTTGGCCCCGCGCCGCGCAACGGCATCACCGAACTCAACGGTGAAGGTGAAGCCGTCGGTGGCATCGTCGTGATGCGCGATGGTGAAAACGCAAAAGCAGTAATCGATGCCGTCAAAATTCGTTTGGAAAGCGTTCGTGCCAGCTTGCCTGAAGGCGTTGAAAT
>JAYWIC010000080.1:0-12246 GCA_043789195.1 Arenimonas sp.
CGGCTAGAGGATTCAGCCTTCCGGCTGATGCGTACACACTGCCCAGGGCCTGTGACGTTCATATTACCGGCCTCCCCAGAATTACCCCGTCGTTTAAAGCATAGTGGCCGCAGTAAGCGCCGCGAAATTGGCGTTCGTTTACCGAAACATTCGGTGATGAACTCCCTGCTCGAATTGATGGGGGAACCGCTACTCAGTACCAGCGTGGTGTTGCCGGAGGAAGATGATCTGGCCAGCCATGAAATTGAAGCTGTCATTGAGCGGTGTTTGCGTTGGGTAGACGTGCTGTTGGACGCAGGCGATTGCGATCCGGGCCCTACCACCGTAATAGATTGCACTAGCGAAACACCAGAAATCCTACGACAAGGGTTTCACGAAGTTTCAATTTGAGAACGCTGCCGAAAAACGATGTTCTCGTATAACCATAAGCCTATTTAATGACTAACGACCCCGCGCCAATCGCGACCGAAGACACCAGCACCATTTTCCCCGTATTGCCACAACAGCAGGAAATGCCGCTGGCGATGGTATTGGGGCAACCTGTGCTGCAGATGCCGCAAGACCTCTATATTCCGCCCGATGCTCTTGAAGTCATTCTTGAAGCCTTCGAAGGCCCGTTGGATTTACTGCTGTATCTGATTCGCCGACAAAACCTGAATATTCTGGATATCCCGGTCGCCGAAATCACCCGTCAATACGTCGAATATATCGGTGTGATGGAGGATTTACGTTTCGACCTTGCTGCCGAGTATCTGGTGATGGCAGCCATGCTGGCCGAAATAAAGTCCCGCATGCTGCTGCCGCGCCCACCTTCCGAAGAAGGCTTGGAGGCCGATCCTCGTGCCGAACTGGTTCGGCGTTTGCAGGAATACGAACGCTTCAAGAAAGCTGCCGAAGATATCGACCAGTTGGACCGGCTGGATCGCGACACCCATGTGGTAAACGCCCATGTTCCGGAACGCGCAACCGTCAAGGTCCCGCCGCCGGTCGATCTACGTGAAATGTTACTGGCGCTGCGCGATGTCATCAAGCGTGCCGAGTTATTCACCCATCACGCCATCAAACGTGAAACTTTGTCGGTAAGGCAGCGCATGGGCGAAGTGCTGGGGCGACTCAGCGACGGTAAATTCCATGCCTTTGAAACCATGTTCACAGTCGAAGAAGGTAAGCTCGGTGTTGTCGTGACTTTTCTTTCGATTCTGGAATTGGCGAAAGAACAATTGCTGGAAATTGTGCAAGAAGCTGCGATGGCACCTATCTATGTCAAATCACTGGCTGCCTCCGATAGTGACGCTGCCAACGAACCCGTTATTCCCGAATCGGAGTTTGACACTCCTTCGAACTCCCCACCTTCCAACAGACAATGACTTTATTCATGGATCACGATTTAGAACACCATTTGGACCAACCCTTTATTGGCCGCATTGTTGAAGCGGCCATCATGGCGGCGCCCCAGCCTCTCAGCATCACGCAAATTTACGCCTTGTTTCCCGATGACGAACCTGCCCCGGTCGGTAGCGTCGAGCGGGCGATCAGCGAGTTGCAGCAAAGCTGCGATGAACGCGGTGTCGAATTGATTGAAGTGGCTTCAGGTTTTCGCTTCCAGGTCAAAAACGAAGTGCATAACTGGGTCGCCCGTCTTTGGACAGAACGTCAAAGCAAATACACCCGCGCAACTTTGGAAACATTGGCATTGATTGCCTATCGCCAACCCATTACGCGCGGTGAAATCGAACAAATTCGCGGCGTTGCCGTCAATGCGCAAATGGTGAAGGCTCTGGAAGACCGCGAATGGATCCGTGTGGTCGGCCATCGTGATGTCCCCGGAAAACCCGCTTTATTCGGTACCACCAAAGGCTTTCTGGATTACTTCGGCTTGAAGAGTCTGGATGCATTGCCGCCGTTGGCAGAACTAAAAGAAATTCCGGAACTTGATCCGCAATTGCCGTTTGATCGCGTGCCGCAAGTGGCTTCGGCCGCGATGATGAATGCAGAAGAAAACTCCGAAGAAGAATCAAAAGAAATTTCGGAAGAAAATTCCGAAGACGATACGGATACAAACGAAGAATTAAAGGCTGTCGAGATGACATCTGATGAATCACACGAACCACAAAATAAAGAGGCCAACGGCATCGCCGAGCCGGAGTATAAAAATGAGTAAGGAAACCAGCGACAACAATCGCAAAACACTATCGCTTAAACGTGAAGGCGAAGAAATTGCGCCGAAAGCGGAAGAGCGTTTACATAAGGTATTGGCGCAGGCCGGTTTAGGTTCGCGCCGCGCGCTGGAAGAACGCATTGCCCAAGGCATCGTCAAGGTGAATGGCGAAGTCGCCATCGTCGGACAATCTGTCCACAGTGGTGATCGCATCGAGCTCGATGGCAAGACGTTTGTTGCCACCGCACTCACCGAACCTGCCAGCGTGCTTATCTACAACAAGCCTGAAGGTCAGGTCACCACCAACGAAGATCCGGAAGGTCGCCCCACGGTATTTGAATCGCTGCCTCGTCTGAAAGGCGCGCGCTGGATTGCCGTCGGCCGTCTGGATATCAATACCACCGGTTTGTTGTTGCTGACCACCGATGGTGAATTGGCGAATGCCTTGATGCATCCCTCGAATTCGATTGAACGCGAATATGTTGTCCGCATTCAGGGTGAAGTGCCAGACAATATCGTTGATCGATTGGCGCGTGGCGTGGCACTGGAAGACGGCCCTGCCAAATTCGACAAAATCGAACGCATCGGTTCAAGTGATTCGCATGCGTGGTTCACGGTCGTGCTAAATGAAGGTCGCAATCGAGAAGTTCGTCGTTTGTGGGAATCGCAAGGCTTTCAAGTCAGTCGCCTGAAACGCGTGCGCTACGGCAACATCACGCTGCCCCGTCTATTGAAACGCGGCAATTGCAGCGAACTGGATCAGGCAGCCGTTGAAGCCCTGCGAGCAGAATTCAAACTCGAACAAAATGCACCGGTGCTGACCTTACAATCGGTGATTGGACAGCGCAAATCACGTCCGACCGAAATTCGCGTCGGCAAAGATCGTGTTCAAAACAATTATGTCAATGGCGCCGTCAATGATGAAGCACGCGAGTTGCGTCGTTTCGATCATGTTCGCGAAGACCGCCCGCGTGGCGGCCGTGCTCGTCCCGGCGCAGGTGCCGGACGTCCAAAACCCGGTGGTTTCAAGCCGAAAGGCAAACCGTTCAGCGGCCCAATGGGTGCCGATGCAGCTCATCCAGGCACTCGCACGCCGCGTGGCAATGCTCGTCCGGCCTTCGGTGAAAAACGTCCCTACAACGCTGGCCCACGCGATGACAATTTCGGCAACCGTGCGGAAGGTCCTCGTACACCACGTCCTGCCGGAGATCGCCCACAAGGGGATCGTCCACCATTTCAAAATCGGGGTCCGCGCCCTCAAGGGGATCGTCCACAAGGTGATCGTCCGCCCTATCAAAATCGTGGCCCGCGTCCGCAGGGAGATCGCCCACAAGGTGACCGCGCACCCTATCAAAACCGTGGCCCGCGTCCACCCCGCGCTCCAGATGCGAACCCAGCTGAATTCCGCAGCTGGTATGTGCCCGATGGCGTCGATACCGGCTCACGCGTAGCCCCGCCACGCGGTCCAAACCCGCAAGGCGAGCGTCCGTACCAAAATCGTGGTCCGCGCCCTCAGGGAGACCGTCCACAAGGCGAGCGTCCACCGTATCAAAATCGTGGTCCACGTCCTCAAGGCGATCGCCCTCAGGGTGACCGACCACAGGGTGACCGTCCACCATTCCAAAACCGAGGCCCGCGCCCGCAGGGGGATCGCCCACAAGGCGACCGTGCACCCTATCAAAATCGTGGCCCGCGTCCGCAAGGTGATCGTCCTCAAGGCGACCGACCGCCGTATCAAAATCGTGACCCAAACCGTGCCCCTCGCCCCCAAGGTGATCGTCCGAATCAGAACCGTGGTCCACGCCCGCAGGGCGGCACTTCACAAGGGGACCGTCCACAAGGCGGCCCTCGCCCACCATTCCGTAAACGTCCGGAAGGTTTGCCCTCGGACGATTGATGACGCGATCATTGATATCAAACGTCAAACCAAACAAACTCACGGCTTAAACGCCGTGAGTTTTTTTAACCATGACTGATTTTCAAAACGCCTGTCTTGCGAAAGAATGGTTTTATCCATTCGTTCTCCCTAATGGACAAACCGTGCCCAGTACGCACCAGCATCAACTTGATTTGATTCACGATACTCGCACGCAAATGATGAATGATTTTATTCATCGGCATTTCGGATCACTCGACGACAAAAAACTTGAAGCGATTGACCTTGCCTGTCACCAGGGATGGTTCAGTTCGCAACTGGTAACACTTGGTTTCGACAAGGTGCTGGCCACCGACGCTCGCGACACGCATATTGCCGATGCACGATTGATTTTCAATGCACTCGATCAATCCGGAGAAATTCGAACCCTGCAATCGGATGTGCATTCACTGGACACCACTGCACTGGGAAAATTTGATTTGGTATTGTGCTTCGGACTTATCTACCATCTGGAAAATCCGATCGGTGCATTGCGAAAAGCATTTGAGCTTTGCAAAAATGTTTGCTTGATTGAAACCCAGATTGCACCCGGTCAAAGTGGCATGGTGGATTACGGCAGTTATCGTTTCGTCAAGCAGATTGAGGCCAGCTTTGTGGTAATCGATGAAACCCACGAGACCCATGGCTCGGAGGCTTCGACACAGGGCATTTGCCTGATTCCCAATCTTGATGGCTTGATCTGGATTTTGGAAAAAATCGGATTTTCGCGAGTTGAAGTTTTGCCGGTGCCCGCCGATGGCTACGAGCAATTACGTTACCGTAAGCGCGCGATGCTGGCGGCTTATCGCTAGACAAAGCAGACGAGTAGACTTGCAAATATCGCTGGAGCACACGCTCTAGAAAAACCAAGGATGGTGTCTCTGTCGACCCAATACGGAGCACCTCATGAAACTCGGCCATTGTTTAATATATTCATCATTGCTGCTCATTACGCTGCCTTGTGGTGCTAAAGATTTCACCATTGCCAACGGCGACAACATAAATTTGTTGAAGGCCATCACAGAATCCAATCAAAGCCCCGAAGCAGATACCATCACACTGGCCAAAAAGGGGCTTTATGCAATCAGCACCCCGGCCTCGCGCACCAGCTTGCTTCCTACGTTCAAAAATACATTAACGATCAACGGCAACGGCGCTGAAATCCGCCGCTATACCAGTGCCTCGGTCGCGCTGGCTTCGACCGAAAAGAAAAGCAATATCGTGTTGCGGCAATTGATACTTGCCGAAGGCAGTGAAGGTGCCGTATTGAATTACGGCGATTTATTGCTCGATCAGGTGAAAGTAGTCGATTCCACTTCAGGCAAAGCACAGGCAATTATCACCAATTACGGTCGACTTAGTCTCAGCAATTCCGAACTCGCCTACAACCAGATGCCGGTGAGAGCCCACGATGCCGGCGTCATCGTCAATCATGGCGAACTCAGCCTGTCATTTTCGAAAATTCACAGCAATACCATCCGACAGCACAATAACCCGCTCTCATTTGCCCTCGTTGCATTGAATTTCGGCGATATCAAAATAAATGGTTTGAGCGTTGACGCCAATGACATTGACCCCGAATTGAACCCATCCCAACTGGCTGGCATTATCAATATCGGCAAGGCCAAGGTTTTTGGACGATTTCCACAAAACCAGATTATTCAAAAGTCGACTTCCAACGTGGGAATGATAGCCAATGATTGATGGCTGATTAACATGTCATAAAAAAGGCCGCAGATGCGGCCTTTTTTTATAAATTTGAGAACCTATTTCAATCCAGATCAAGCGTCTCAGATGTTTTCTTTCTGCGGCGTTTTTCCTGCTGTTCAAAACCCGATTCACAACCATCTTTCAACACCATGACACATTCAAGATAATCGCTCACCATAATGATGGCAGCCCGAATCGCTTTACCGGCTGGTTTATTATCCTCGTTCTGAAAACCACCACTGGCACCGAATTTGGAAAAATTCATATTGCTGCCGCCGCTCTTGGAGTTACCCTCAATTGTGCGGACGAAAGTAATTTCACCAGTGGTGGTATCAACTACTCGAATATCCACCGCGACATAGGCCTGAGCTGATTTTCCACCGACAGAAATACCACCGAAGCTTAAACCTGAACCACTGCTCTTTGCCTCTTCTTCATAGGAGGACACGGTTCCCATGACAAGATATTGCGCACCGAATAATTTACCCATCTGGGCAGCATTGCTCAATTTAGCCCGGCCTGACGCCATCAGGTTTTGTTCCTGAATAATGGCATCCATTTTCTGGCGCTCAACCACACGAAATTCGTTTGTCGCGGCCAATTCGTTGCTTAACAAGCCAGCCAAATCCTTGCCGACACTGCTACTCCACCATCGGGCCTGTGTTTCATTTTTAAAGTCGGCAACGGCAATAACGGGTTTTGAAGAGCCGCCCCCTGCGGGCTTCGCAACTGCTTTTTCCTTGGCCGCCAAGCCGCTGGCAGCACCAAAAGCCATGATCGAAAACAGTGCCAGGTATTTGATATTCATAATTATTTTACTCAACGATTGATGACACTTTTAACGGATAAACCCGATGTTACAGGACATCTAACCTTGCCGCACAACTACACGGTTCCTGCCAGAATTCTTTGCTTCATATAATGCCCGATCTGCATCCGCTATCAAGCGCTCCAGACTAGCGGCATCCGGGAAGTCACTAACGCCGATACTCATGGTGACCTTCAGGTGGTTGAACGGAACGCCAAACTCGAGTGCGGCTATATCTCGGCATAAGCGCTCGCATATTTCAGCGGCCGCCTGAGCCGACATGGCCGGGAAAATCAGGACAAACTCGTCACCCCCGACCCGAGCTACCAAATCGCGGCCACGAGTAACTTGTTTGAGTTTCAAGGCAATTGTGCGGATGACGTCGTCACCGGCATGGTGGCCCAGACTGTCATTGATCGATTTAAATAAATCAATATCAGCCACCGCAACACTTAGGGGACGTCCTTCCGATCGCGTTTGTTCAAACAACTGCTTGTAACTCAGATCAAGACTTCGGCGGTTAGCCAAGCCGGTCAAGGCATCTTCGCTTGCCAGCTTTGCCAGGCCATCGGTTTGCTTTTGCAATACGCCCAGTAAATCCTGACGCTCCTGACTGATCTTTTCCAGGTTATTCGTATAATTCTGAATTTCCGCCGTTCGCTCTGTCACGACTTTTTCCAGTACACGCTCACGCGAACGTGCCGAGTTGACGGCATACCGATAGGCCGCAATTACACCCAGAGCAAACAATGTCACCAATAACAACCAGAAACCCAGCCGTTGCCATAGATAAGGCCTGATTGAAAAAGGATAGCGAATTACATTTCCCGACCATCTGCCAAAACCATCGTCGGCTTCGATATTCAATACATATTTCGCAGGTGCCAGATTGGTATATGACACGTGATTTAGCGAACTGGCTGATTGCCATACATCATCGAAGCCATCCAGACGAACGCGATATTGAACCTGCTCGGGCGCTATGAAAGTAGGCGCTGAAAAAGAAAAATCGATTCGCCGAACACCGGGACCAAATAGACTTTTACCTGTATCCAATACAGGAATGCCATCGATGCTGATGGATTCGATCAATGTTTCCGGCTTTGAATTGATCGGCTGCGGTTTTTTCAGGTCCAGCAGAGCCAGCCCGCTGGAGGTCGAGTACCACAAATAATTCGAATCTAGCAGCATGACCGGACTGCCGCCGCCATTGCACTGCAGACGTGATAGCGGTCCCTGTGATTGATCGATGCCGCTAATGGAAAGCTCTTTTTCCGTGCCCATGGCAATACCATCGAGCTGTTTTCTGCTCAATCGTACAACACCTTTATTGGTGCAAATCCACAAGGTTTCGTTATGACCGGTTACGCCAAGAATCGGCACGTTGGGTATCCCGCGGGAAATGCCGATGGAAGTGACTTGGTCATTTTCTATTCGATATAGGCCATTGTCGGCAGCGGCCCATAAAACACCGCGCTCATCTTCGTAAAATGCAAAGGCATACTGCAAGTTGACACTGTCGTTTTTCCAGGCCTTTATCGCATCGTTTTCGATATAGAAAATTCCCGCCGTCGAGCCAATCCAGAGCCGTTTTTTCGAGTCCAGAAACAAGGCACGCACGGCAAGTTCACTACCGAATAACCTGGTAACCTTCTCGTTTTCAATTAGCGCAACGCCCCCACCGGCTCTCGCTCCCAACCCAGCCCACACACGATCACCATCGGCCACCAAGCCGCGAACCTGATTGGATGGCAAGCCCTGATTTCGGGTGATTTGGCGAAATTTACCTCCCTGTAAAATACTGATACCGGCATCGGCGGTACCAATCCACAACTCATCGGGCTTGCGTTGCATCAGGGAATAAATACTATCGCTGGCCAAACCCTGAGTTCGATTCCACTGTTGTATTTCATTGTTCTTGATGTGGTTCAGCCCGGCACTCGTACCGACCCAGGTACTGCCATCGACATCTTTCATCACGGCACGGACATAATCGTCGCTCAAGCCATTGTGTCTTGCATAACGGGTTATCTGCTCAGTCCTGATACGCGTTACGCCAAGATTGGTGCCGATCCACAAGCTTTTTTCACGGTCAAGAAACATCGTTGCAATACGGTTGTTGACTAAGCCGTTTTTTGTATCGAAATGTTCCAGGTTGCCATTGCAAAGACAATAAAGCCCTTCGCTTTGTGTACCAAACATCAGGCGTTTGGGCGTTTCCACCAGGATAGATTCGACCTGATGGCGTCCGCCAATATCTTCACCACCGGGCACGGGTAAAAAAATTTCATTGTTTTGCTTGAATAAACCCCGATCCGTCACTGCCAGCAGCTTGCCATCAAGATCTTTTGCAATGGCCGCCAGTGATTTGATGGGCTCGGAAAAAACCGGCACTAATTCAAAGCGGCCTTTATTCAACCTGGCTAAACCGACACGTGTTGCCAGCCATATATTTCCTTGCCCATCTTGCTCGAAACCGAGCGCGCTATTTTTAGCATCCGGCAATTGCACCGGGTAACGCTTCAGGCTTCCATCGGGCTCAAGCGACATGATGATTTTGGATGCCGCGGCAATCCAGATTCTTCCGTCACTATCTTCAAATAGCGCCGTAATTTGCGACTGGTCAGGCTCGTTTTGATAAGGGATGGCTGTCCACTGCCCCTTGAAATAACTCAATAAGCCATCACGGGCCGAACCTACCCACAATCGGCCGTCCTTTGCCGACAGCAAAGCGCGAATGCCGTTATCAGACAGCCCCGGAATCGCATTACGATCGAAAACTTTCCATTCACGACCGTTGAAACGAGCTAATCCCTCCCAAGTGGCTACCCAGATATAACCATCGGGCGTTTGGGCGATTGATTGTGCGGTGTTATGCGGCAGACCATTACTGCTATCCCAGACACGGGTTGAACGAAGATAGACAGGCAGCTCTTCAGCCAGCGCTGCAACAGTGCCGAGCAACACAATCAAGAAAGCCATTATGCGGATCAGCAACAAGCCATTCCCCTGTTTTTTTTAAAGTGGCTGCACTCAAATAATTTCAAATGTATCGGCATCCAGATAAGCGGGAAATTTTTCTCTAAAAGCCATCAGTTCAGTGGCAGATAATGCGCCGGTCATCACTTCATCATTCATTCCGCCTGTGACCATTGCCTGTCCCAGATAATCCAGTAAAACACTATCGCCCGAGTAGTCGATTGAATTGCCATCGAGACCAACACGATTCACACCTGCCACATAAGCCAGATTTTCGATAGCGCGTGCGGGCAGCAAGCTATTCCAAGCGTGTCGGCGAGCCGCGGGCCAGTTGGCGACATACAAAAGCACGTCATAATCAAAACGGTTTTCTGCATCGTGATTAAAACGGTTTCTGGAAAACACCGGAAACCGCAAGTCGTAACAAACCAACGGGCAGATTCGCCAGCCTTTGTAATCAATTACAAGGCGTTCGGCACCTGCGGCATAGCGTTGATGTTCGTTGGCCATGCGGAATAAATGGCGCTTGTCGTAGTGTTTAAATTCGCCGTCCGGCTGTGCCCAGATCAGTCGATTAAACACCTTCGAGTCTTCGCGTATTTGTACACTGCCGGTGACAACGGCATCGTGTTCACGTGCCCGTTCCAGCATCCAGGCCAAGGTCTGACCTTGCATGGTTTCGGCATCGGCAATGGCTTGATTACTGAACCCCGAGGTAAAAGTTTCCGGCAAGATAAAAATATCGGTCTTTGCTGTTTCACGTCTCAATAAATCGCCGTAATACTCGCGGTTCGCCTGCGGATCATGCCAACGGGTATTGCCCTGCACCAGAGTGATAGTGAGTTGATCTTGCATCAAACTTTCGCCAGACGCTCAATCGCAGCGTCGAGAGTGTTCGAGTTTTTGGCAAAACATAAGCGGATCAATCGCTGACCCTCTGGCGGTTTTTCGTAAAAAGGGGAAAGTGGAATCGCTGTTACTCCCTTTTTAATCGTCAGCCATTGGCAAAATTCAAGGTCCGCCATGTCGCTAATCTCGGAATAATCGACCAACTGGAAATATCCGCCCGGCACGGCGAGTGGCCGGAACCGCGTGCCCAGTAATTGGGTTTTGAAAGCATCGCGTTTGGCCTGATAAAAATCGCCCAAATCATCGTAATGTTCGGGTTCTTGCTGAATCATTTCCGCGAAAGCCCATTGCGCCGGGGCAAAAGTACAAAACGTATTATATTGATGCACTTTGCGAAATTCTTTGGTCAACGCCGGCGGTGCGATGCAATAGCCAACTTTCCAGCCTGTGCAATGGTAGGTTTTACCGAAACTGGAAATCACGAAACTGCGTGCTGCCAATTCCGGATAGCGCAATACACTTTCATGTCGGCGACCATCGAAAATAATGTGTTCGTAGACCTCATCGGACAAAATCAGGATGTCGGTATCTTTGACGATCTCGTATAACGCATGCATGTCGTCAGCCGTCAGCATTGCACCCGACGGATTGTGTGGCGTATTGATGAAAATCATGCGTGTGCGTGGAGAAACGGCAGATTTCACCTTGTCCCAATCTACCGCAAATGTATCGGGCTCCAATGCAACATGTATTGCTTTCGCTCCCGCCAGATCAATGGCCGGTTCGTAACAGTCATAGCAAGGGTCCAGCACGATCACTTCATCGCCCGGATGCACGACGGCAAGTACGGCGTCGAATATCGCTTCGCTGGCGCCGCTGGTCACCGTTATTTCGGAATCGATATTCACCTTCATGCCGTAGCAACGAAATGTTTTATCAGCAATCGCTTGCCTAAGCGCCGGAATACCGTGCATGGGCGCATATTGATTTTTACCTTGCTGCATGGCTTTCGCCAACGCATCTACAAGACGCGTCGGCACATCAAAATCGGGGAATCCCTGCCCCAGGTTCACCGCCTGATGTTCCATCGCCAACTGGGTCATCACGGTAAAAATGGTGGTTTCAACTTTCGGTAATTTGGTATTGAGGTTCATGTCGGGAATTTATCTTGATCGCTTTACATTATGCGTATTTGCCGGGTGGCGTAAAGAAAAAAGGCGCGAATTTTTCAATTCGCGCCTTGTTCTTCACATCTTGAAATGATTAAGGTGCGCAGCCTTGGGTTTCGGTCAATGCTGCGACGGACGAGGTTTTATTCCAGCTACCCGTAACACCATTGGCGAAGTTCACGCTGGTACCGACGCTTGAAATGTTATTGGTCGAATACGTACGCGAGAATGCCCCTACGGTGGTTCTCGTGGTTGCGACAGCCGTGCACAAAGGACAGAAGCCGCCAATCTGGTCGAGATTAAAGGTTTCCGAAGCATTCGGATAAGTGCCGGCACGCTCGGCTACGAGGAAGCGCGATATACCTTGGCCGTCGTAGAGGAAGTTGGCGACAAACTCGTAATTTGGATACACCTGGAAGCTGTAACCAAAGCCCGATTCGGCCGGGTTATACCAGTGCGAACTAATGTCGAGGTTGCTGCCATTGAATTGCGGGCAACCGGTGAGATACGCCGACATTGGTTCGGAACCGGTTTGACCATCCAGGTTGTAATGGAAATCAAACGTGTTGGTGCCGGTGACAGTAATCTGTGCTTCACCAATCACGGTCTGGCTCTTGGTGGTGCCGTTCCAAACAGCGCGGAAAATCGGACCTTTCCA
>JAYWIC010000081.1:0-11990 GCA_043789195.1 Arenimonas sp.
CTGCGGAAAATCGATGATCACCGGGCCGAAGGGCGCCACCAGCACGTTGTATTCCGACAAGTCGCCATGAATCATGCCGATACAAAGCATCCGCACGACATCGCCAATCAGCTCGCCATGGAACCATTGGGCTTCTTCATGGGTGAGCTGGACTTCACCAAGACGCGGCGCACTATGGCCGGCTTCATCTGTCACTAATTCCATGAGTAACACGCCGTGAAAATAGCCATGCGGCTTTGGTACGCAGACACCGGCTTCGATCAATTGGTATAGCGCATCGACTTCGGTATTCTTCCAGGCAGTTTCCTGTTCCTTGCGACCGAACTTGGTCGCCTTGCTCATGGCACGCGCTTGCCGGCTGCCACGGACCTTGCGCCCTTCCTGATATTGCACCCGCGCCTGGAAACTGCGTTGTGCCATGTCCTTGTAAACCTTGGCACAAAGAATTTCATCACCCGAGCGTACGACATACACCGAAGCTTCTTTTCCGCTTTTGAGTGGCCGCATCACTTCATCGATGACGCCGTCATCGATGAGAGCTTGCAGGCCTTTCGGGGTTTTCATTTAATGGTTAAACGCATTCGATTCAAGAGCCGCCATTATCCCCTATTTGCCGCCTATAAATAACCACCTAAACCTTCATTGGCAGGCGCTGAGTAAGCATAAAACCGTCATTCTCGCGTCGGCGGGAACCCAGTGACCTGAAGCTTTCTGGATTGCCCCACTTCGCTGTTGAAAAACACTTCCACCTTTATGCAATGACAATTGGCCAGAGGTATTCTTTGAGACGACCCTCGATTGGAAGCTGCGACCGTATTGAAGTTTTTCATTTGAAAGCAGGTCTACTAATAGAAAATATTATGTGTGCTGGCACACTTATAAAATGATATTTCTATATTTTCCTGTAGCGTTCATTAACAGCATTACTGAATTAGACATTGACGAGGCTTACGTTAAGGTACGACAGCGTACCGTTACTCAACGCGCCAACTTGGCGTTTGGAGTGACAGACATGAAACGTATCGCAATCAGTATGCTTACTTTGGCCATAACCGCTGCTGCGGGCGGTGCCTTGGCAGCCCCACAGGAATATCGCAATGATTCCCGCTATAACGATAGTAATTACGATGATCGCTATGACGATCGTTACGAAAACCGCCGCGTCAGCAATCGTCGTAACGACCTTGCACAAGTGATTCGCGTAGAACGCTTGAACAATCCCTACGGCGCCTATCAACGCCAGGAATGCTGGAACGAACAAACACGCGATTACGACGATGGTTATTATCGTGATGATTACGGCCGCTTATACCGCGGTGATGACCGCAACAGCAAAACCGGTGTCGTTGTAGGCGCTATTGTCGGTGGCGCACTGGGCAACCAGGTTGGCAAGGGTGATGGCCGCGATGCTGCCACTGTCGCCGGCGCTGTGATTGGTGGTGTCATTGGCAGCAAAGTTGCAGTCGACAGCAAGCAATATGAGTATCGTGATGACAACAATACCGTGCGTCGCTGCCGTACTGTGTATGACGATAACAACAGCAGTCGATATGGTAATTATGACTCTTACAAAGTGACTTACCGTTATGCTGGTCAAACTTACACGGCAATGACCGACTACCGTCCTGGCCGTACCATTCGCGTCACCGTGAATGTCCGTTTACAGGAAGAAAATGTCCGCTACGGCAATCGTTAATTTGTAGCGTCAATAAAATGGAAAGGGCCTGCGAGGGCCCTTTTTATTGCGGCACTTTATTTCTCGACCACGCGATTTCGTCCATTATTCTTAGCCTCTACCAGTGCACTGTGTGTACGCTTCAATAATGCATCAATGCTTTCATGGCCGGCATTCCATTCGCAAACACCTATGCTTATCGTTACTTGTTGTGCATTTGGTAATTTATAGTCCTCGGTGACTTCTATCGACCGACGCAAGCGTTCGGCGACATCAAAAGCAGGCTTTCTGGAAGAGCCTGGCAAAACGACCAGAAACTCCTCGCCGCCGAGTCGGCCCACCCGATCGCCGCGTCGCAATGCCTGGCTGGCAATATCGGCAACGGCCTTGATGACTAAATCACCGCCATCGTGGCCATTTTTATCATTGATCAGCTTGAAATTATCGATATCAAATGCAATCACGCTCAGCGGTTGTTCTTCCTCGTAGGCATTCTTGGCCTGATCACCCAGAAAAGTGAGAATGTGCTGACGATTGGGCAATTTGGTTAATTCATCGGTCATGGCCAAAATGCGAACTCGCCGTTTTCTGTAAAACTGCCGCACGCTAAGTAGTAGCAGTAATGCCAGCAGTGCTGAGCCCAAACTGATGGCCTGCCACGCTAAGTTTCGTTGCTTTTTCTCATGGGTTTGTGACTCGATATGCCTTTCGCTCTCTACCCGTAAGAGCTTTTTTTTCATTGCTTCAAGTTCATGATTAGACTTCGCTGCCTGAGCTTCAAGCAGGCGTTTATCCAACTGCCGTTGTAGCGCTCGCAACTGGTTTCCTGCTTCATAGGCTTTTTGAAAATCGCCAAGCTGGTAAAATTTTCGGGCTTGAATTTCGTGAAAATTGACGAGCGGCCGAAGAATATTTTCCGAAAGAAATTCCCTGTCGCCAGCTTTTTCCGCCACGGCCAAGCCGGAGCTGTATGCCACGGAAGCCGCTTCCATATCCCCAAGCTTTTCATGGGCATTCCCTTCACAAAGCAGCACTCTTGACTCCGCTTTGGCATCATTTTCCGCACGTGCAAGTGCCAGACTCTGCCCCGCGATCGACAAGGCAGCAGCGGGATCGAACGCGAGCGTTATCCTGCACAAATGCATTTGTGCTTCAAGTTTTAACGGCGCATCTTCAGTATTCTGCAGAGCCTGCAACGCGCGCCCGATTATCTCGGTAGCGGCTTTGGGATCGGTATTTTCGATTTCACTCGCCTGTGCCAGCAACTGCCGCGGGCTGGCAACATAGTCTTCTTGCGCTGCACCTATGACCGGTGCAGTCATGGCCAGGGTCACCACGAGCAATATCAGGAACGGGCGCATGCCTTAGCTTAGCAAATTGCGGAGCTCGGGCACACCGGCTGCAGCACCATCAGGTAGCCGATTGCGGCGCCTTGTAGGCAAGCATTTTATCCTTCATCGTCTGGAACTTGGCGCTGATGCCCGAAAGCCGGCTGTCCCATTCCATATTGATGGCCTGGTTACGCACGATGACATGGAATTTGGTCATGACCATGACAAGGAACATCGGCTTCAAAAAAGCCTGACGGACATTGGAAGCTAACAGCGCGGATATGACAAAGGCAGCAATAAAACCGCCCGGAGCCCAGGATTCCGGCAAGATTTTCAGCAGCAGGAATGCCGGAGCCAACATTACCACCCACACAAATGCCGTCAGTACCTTATCGAGAATCACGACATAGACAGCCGTTTTGAGGATTTCATTGCTGTTCTGCGCGTAATAAATCAATGCGTCCTTCGAACTGCGCCAGGGATTTTCATCACCGCGTGCCAGGTTATAGGAAAAAATGGTTTCATCGACATAGCTGGTAGCCGCACGCATCACGGCCCTGACAATAGCCGCCAGTGAATTCAGGCCGGGAATAGGCAATAAGTTCGCAATAAAATCGAGCGTACGGTTGAACATGTTCACGACGCCTTTGATCAAGGCATCCACCGCAAATGAAATGTTCACCTCGCCAAATCGATTCGTAACAATGCGCTTGCCATAACTGAACATGCCTTCCTGACCATTGCCGATACTGCCTTTGGTAATGAGCTCGGTAAGTACCGCGATATGGCCCGCTTTGAGCAGGTACAAAAAATAACGGACCATAAACCACCAGAGATAGCCATACAGCCCCAGCCCACCGACCATCCAGGCTAATCCCATCCATGGATGGACGGCATTGCCAAGAAAAGCGCCGACCCCAAAGGTGGCGATCAACCAGACTATGGTGATAACGGAATAAGCCAGCAAGATCGCATAACGCGTCATTGCATAGGGCAAGGTCTTCATCATCAGTCCGAAAGCCGTTGCAAAGCCTGCCTGCTCGATGACCAGTGGATAGGAATGACGCACCGGAGCATCGGGATGACTATACGCAGATTGATTCATGGCAAAGCAGACTCCGGAAATGGTTTATGACGCATAGAACATCGAAAATATTTTACTTCAGATAATCATCGCGGTCCGGAAACTTTTGTGTACACCGAAGTAGCCGTCCCTGCGCTACCCATCGAAGTCGTTATCCTCAATGAATTTCCGGCACATACATATGGGCGCGAGCTCGGTTGCAGTCGAGTAGCCGGCATGGGTCTCGTGATCGTGCGTCCATGTATGTTTACTTTAATCGTTCCATCCATATCTCCCGCATCCGGGCAAAGATTGAACTGCCCTCCCGCTGCAGACCAACGCCCGGTGATCTGACCATGCAAGGTGCCACTACCGGTGGCGCGTGGATCGCTTCTCACCGTCTCCAAATGAGCCGAAACTTGCGACTCGCCCGTACTGAAGCTGCGATCCTCGTTGAGCGTCATCGTATTGCCTGCAAGTGATGCACTGGTAACGCGAACCTGGCTTATGTGTTCACGCATCCATTGCTGCATGCCATCCACGGTCATTTGCCAGGTACCGATCATGCAGCGATCTATCTCCCGAATGGCGGCACATTCCAGACAAGCCACTTCGCGCGTTCCAGTCAACTGCAAGGCGACCGCGCTTGCACTGGCCGCCATGCCAGCAAAGCGGAATTCACGGACGTTGCCATCCAACGCATCGATGGTGGCAGGAAAATCTGCCCAGGTTTCGGAGCCACCGGCTTTGGCGGCATGAAATTTCCTCGGCCTGGGATCAACACGCCAGCGCCCGCATCTAAAGGTAATATTTGCCCGTTTCAAAACGAACGGTGCAAGATCTATTCGCTGCGTACGTGTATTTGTCCAATCATAGGTGTCGCCTGTTTGTGGCGTTGATCCAATCGACCCACCACGACCATCGCGAATGCGACGATCGAGGTAATCCTTGGCAAATCGCAACCATTGGTCAGCAGGCAAGGCAGCGGTCATCGCACTGCGCTGTGCAGATTCACTCGCACTTGATGCCATCGCGCGAAGAAACGGCATCAAGCTTTCACGACCGCGCGCACCGCCCATCCAGGCAAAAAACACGTAGGCATCATAAGTCATGCGGTTCAATGCTTTGTTTGGCGAGTCTCTGTCAAAAATACTGACTCGATCACTCATATAACGCGGAGGAGAAACAGCTACCGTAGAAAACCAGTCTGCCGACCCTTCCTGCCACCAGGTGCCACCACCGGCCGCACCCAAAGTGGCGGCAGAATTTAATTGCGTTGTGGTCAGACTCGAACGCTGCACGCAATGGAATAATTCATGTGAAACAACCGATGCACCATAACTTGCAGTAGCACCAGAGCCCAACAACCAAATCGTGATACGGCATTCACCGCCGGGCGTAAAGTTGGTCCACGCTGCTATGTCACCAAAATTTTCGCTACCGCCACCGGGAGCATAGCCGTCGACAAGCAAGATGGTGACATCGGAAATACGGAAGCTTCCCAACGACGACATCGCCGTTGCGGAAGCATCAACACCTTGTTTGAATGAACGCATTGCACCTGGCCGCGTCGCCCAGTCGGCCACCAGATGTTGCACGATGCGAATATGCGTCGTTCCGGCATCGGAAGTGACCGGCGTACGTCCTGTTTCGACGCAGAGAAAGTCGGAGTCGCGGCCCAGTCTTGCATCGAATTTGACGAGATAAGCCGGATCATTGCAATCACCAAACTCGGAAGCGTTTACCGGCGCGACCGCGAACAGCCCGGCAATGCAAAATAAAAACAGGCTGGCAGCTCGTAGACAGGATAAATACATGTCGATTCCTTACGTTTTTGGTTTGGCCGTTCCCTGCCTGACAAACTGGCTTACCTATCAGGAATACGGCTAAGTACTAATCGAGAGGCCAAAAGCTTGGTTCCACCCCTGAACGGTGACATACAAAAAAACCGGATTACCGGGCTCAACTGTCCGAATATCGGTCTCGCATTCGTTACTATAAACCGACTGACACAATACTCCGGTGCGTTTCCATGCGACGTTTGCTGTTGAAATTCTTACTGATCGTTTTTCCCTTGGTGATGGGGATACTCTTTATCGGGATCGGCATTCGAAACCACTCGCTGGGCAAGCAAAGTGAAAGCTGGCCTTCCGTTCAGGGCAATCTGGCGGGAGAGTCGATGTCAGCACGAAAAAAGAAGCGAGTGCATATTTCCTATGAATACCGGGTCAAAGACGTCACCTACAAGAACTCGCGAGTCAATTTCCAGGATGACAAGGCCAGCAAGAAGAAAATCCGCAGCCAATACAACGTCGGCGATACTCTAACTGTGTACTACAACCCGGACGATCCGGATCAATCCGTGCTGCAGCCCGGCGCAACGCTGACCAGTCTGTTGATGAAATTATTTGGCGCACTTTTTTGCTTTGGCATGGCGGGGTTTTTTCTGTTTTCACGAAAATTATAAATAATCCATCGATGCCGACGTTAAACTAAATGGCGCCGATATTGGCACCGTCAATATTGATCCGATCATTTACGGCATCGCCTATGCCTGGGCTTTCCACGCCATAAGGTTTGAGAAAAAAAGCCGGCTCCCCGCCGGCTTTTTTTTGCACAAATGCAAACAGGCTTAAACAGTTACAATGCGCGTCTTATATCGCACCTCAGGCGTTCCCGATGGCACCCAAAGCAACCGTTTACAAAGCCGAGCTGCAAGTCAGCGATATGGATCGCCACTACTACGCGCTTCACAATCTTACTCTGGCGCAACATCCTTCCGAGACCGATTTGCGCTTGATGGCGCGATTGATCGCGTTTGCCTTGCTGGCGGAAGAAAGGCTGGAATTCGGTCGCGGATTGAGCAGCGACGAAGATCCGGATTTATGGCGTCGTGATTACACCGGCGACATTGAACAATGGATTGACCTGGGGCAGCCGGATGAATCGCGAATCCGCAAAGCCTGCGGCCGTGCACAGCAAGTGGTGATCGTCACTTATAACGGCAATGCTTCCGATATTTGGTGGACGAAAAATTCGGCGTCATTAGCGCGACTAAAAAATCTCACCGTGATCGACCTTGATGGCGCGACGGTGGAAGCGGCGACAAAACTGCTGCAACGCGGCATGCGCCTCACCGCAATGATCCAGGACGGCGAATGCCAGTTGATGAGCGATGACACTAATGTCGCTTTCAGGCCAACCATCAGAATGCAGCCCGCCTAGGGCAATCTAAAAACGCCTCAATTCGATTATGCTTGGCTTTCAACATCCCTTCCGGAAGTCCAATGCGCCTGATTACCTTGTGTTTGCTGGTTCTGGCTACGACAAGCAGCCTCCCTCTTCGAGCCGCCGAAAAACCCGCGGCCGCTGATCAAAAGCAAAGCGGTTTCGTCAGTCTGCACTCCAGCAAAGCAAATGGCAGCGTCAGCCTTGATATTGCTTCGTTCGACAAACCATTTCTGATCATTGCAACGCTCGAAAATGCACTGGGCTCGAACGATATCGGCCTGGATCGGGCGCAGAACAATGATCCCTTGCTGGTCGAATTCCGCCGCGTCGGAAAACGCGCCTTACTGGTGCAACTCAATACCCGTTTCGTTGCCAATTCCAGCGACGCGGATGAAGCCAAGGCCGCCAGCGATGCATTTGCCGAATCGGTTTTATGGGCCGGCGATGTCACCAGCAACGCGGCAACTCCCGGCGCCGCCCTGATCAACATCAACAGTTTGTTGCTGAGCGATTTTGTCGGCATTGCCGATCGCCTGCGGCTTACCAAGCAAGGCAATTACACCCTGGATGCAGGTCGAAGTGCGGTGCTGGCCGGTGAAGCACAAAGTTTCCCCGGCAATGCGGAATTCATTTCCCTGCTGACCTTTGCCGGTGCAGGCGAAGGAAAATTCGTCCAGCAAATTGCCGCCGATTCAAAGTCGCTGACGGTCAAGCAGCGATTGAGCTTCATCCGTTTGCCCGGCCCCGGCTTTACGCCTCGCGCTTATCATCCTGCATCGGGTGCCTACAGCATTGGTCATTACGACTTTGCACAAGCCATCGGCAACAATCTGGACATGCGTTTTCAACCACGCTTTCGTCTTGAAAAAACGGACCCAACTGCCGCACGCAGTAAGGTCGTCAAACCCATCGTGTTTTATCTTGATCGCGGAACGCCGGAACCTATCCGCACCGCCTTGCTTGAAGGTGCCAATTGGTGGAATGAAGCATTCGAGGCAGCGGGCTTCATCGATG
This sequence comes from Arenimonas sp., assembly GCA_043789195.1. Lineage (GTDB taxonomy): Bacteria > Pseudomonadota > Gammaproteobacteria > Xanthomonadales > Xanthomonadaceae > Arenimonas. The sequence goes on from JAYWIC010000081.1 coordinate 8,315, forward strand.
CTTTTCGTGCCGAACTGGCCCCGCCCGGCATGGACATGAGCGACAGCCGTTACAACACGATCACCTGGACGCACCGTGCCACGCGTGGCTGGTCTTACGGTGGCGGCCTAATTGATCCGCGTACCGGCGAAATCATCAAGGGATACGTCAATCTGGGCTCACAACGAGTGCGCCAGGATTTGCTTATCGCGGAAGGCCTGCTGGCACCGTATCGCAAAGGTGCCGATCCTGATTTGCATAAAGAAGCGCTGGCGATGGCGCTGCAACGATTGCGGCAACTGTCCGCACATGAAGTGGGACATGCACTCGGCTTTGCCCATAACTTCGCCGCCAGCAGGACCGGTAATGGTTCGGTTCTCGACTATCCGCATCCGGTGATAGAACTGGATTCCGAGGGTCGGCCGCGATTGAAACATGCCTATGGCAACGGTATCGGCGAGTGGGACAAATTTATCGTTGCCCACGGGTATGCCGTATTTCCCAAATCGGAGGAAGCCGCCGAACTGGCGAAACTTCGTAGCGGCATTGCAGCCGCAGGTTACTCCTATGTTTCCGAAGGCGATGCCCGGGCACCAGGTGATGCGCATCAGGCTGGTGTTCTTTGGGATGTGCCGGGCGATGCGATGGAAGGCTTGGAAAAAATGTTGCTTGTTCGCCGTATCGCACTGGCAGGTTTTGCCGAAGGCGCACTCCCGCCTGACCGGCAACTGGGCGATGCCGAACGCCGTCTGGTGCCAATATATTTGCTGCATCGTTACCAGGCCGACGCGGTCATTCGCTTGATTGGCGGATCAACCTATCAATACGGACTGGTTGGTGACACCAAGCCCGACACGATTGCCGTCACCGGTGACAGGCAAAGCAAGGCACTGGCTGCCACCCGACGCATGCTGGCAGTGGAAACGCTCTCGATTCCCGATTCGGTGCTGCGTGTCATGACCGCTCCGTCGAATGAATATTCGCGGGGTCCCGAGTATTTCGGTACGCGGATGTCGCCGGTATTCGATCCCTTGCAGGCCACCGCCAGCGCCAGTGCACTCGTTGCACAACTTGCATTTCATCCTATGCGGCTTAACCGCCTGGCATGGCAAAACGAACGCAATGCCGACATTCCATCCCCGACACAATTATTCGATACCTTAGTCACCGCGTCTTGGCAGGAGAGCACCGGCAACCAGCAGGATGCACTCATTCTCGAAACACGTAACTGGGTGTTGCTTGATGCTGCTTTATTGACGCTTGATGGCGGCGAGTTGCATCCGGCGGTTGCGGCCCAATGGACCGCATCTCTGCGCTCGTTGGCGCAAAAGCTTGACGGTTCGAAAAACGAAAGCCATCGTGAAGCTACACGCTATATCCAGCGTTACCTGGCAGACCCGGCGTCCATCAGGCTTCGTTCGTTGCCCGTTGTTCCACCGGGCGCACCCATCTGATTTGCATGTTGGGATGGAACAGAAAGGAGTATTGAAGAATGCTCCTTTTTTTATCCCAGCAAATCCTTCGCCACTGCTTCGGCGAGTTTGATGCCGTCGACGGCCGCCGATAAAATGCCGCCGGCATAACCGGCACCTTCGCCACCTGGATACAAACCCTGTGTGTTGATGCTTTGCAGCGAGACGCTATCGCGCTTGATGCAGATCGGCGACGAAGTTCGTGTTTCAACGGCGGTCAGCATGGCGTCATTCATCGAAAAACCCTGAATTTGCTTATTGAATTCGGGGATGGCTTCGCGAATCGCCGCTATGGCAAATGGCGGCAGCACTTCGGTCAGATTACAGAGCTTGATGCCGGGTTTGTAAGAAGGAATCACGCTACCCAGTTCAGTCGATGCCTTGTCCCGCAGGAAATCACCGACTAGCTGTGCCGGCGCATCATACGTCTTGCCTCCGACGTCATACGCACGCTCTTCCAGTTTTCTTTGCAGATCGATGCCGGCAAGCGGATGGCCTGGATAATCCATTTCGGGATCGATGCCGACGACAATCGCCGAATTGGCATTGCGCTCGTTGCGTGAATACTGGCTCATGCCGTTCGTCACCACGCGCCCAACTTCCGAGGTCGCCGCCACCACGGTGCCGCCGGGGCACATGCAGAAACTGTAAACACTTCGGCCATTTTTGCAGTGATGTACCAATTTGTAATCGGCAGCACCCAAGATCGGATTGCCGGAAAAATTTCCGAAGCGGGCCTGATCAATCACCGATTGCGGATGCTCGATGCGGAAGCCGATCGAAAACGGTTTTGCTTCGATGTAAACGCCACTGTCAAACAACATCTGGAAGGTATCTCGGGCGCTATGGCCGATCGCCAGCACAACATGACGGCTATGCAGAGTTTCACCCGATGCCAGCGTCACACCGGTGGTTTGTCCGTTGTCGATATGGAGTTTTTCGACACGCTGGCCAAACCGGATTTCGCCACTGAGCGCAATGATGTCGGCGCGCATTTTTTCCACCATCGTCACCAGCTTGAAGGTGCCTATGTGTGGCTTGCTGACGTACAAAATTTCTTCGGGTGCACCGGCTTTGACAAACTCCGTCAGCACTTTTCGACCGTAATGAAATCGGTCTTTAATTTGGCTCCACAATTTTCCATCGGAAAACGTGCCTGCACCACCTTCGCCAAATTGCACATTGCTTTCAGTATTGAGCGTACTTTTACGCCACAAACCCCAAGTATCCTGCGTTCGTACACGAACGTCCTGCCCGCGTTCCAACACGATGGGTTTCAATCCCATTTGTGCCAACACCAGAGCCGTCAAGATGCCGCAAGGGCCGAAGCCGATAATGACTGGGCGTTGCTGCTCGCCAGCTGGAAAATCGGCATTCGCTTTCGCGACAAATTTGTAGGTCGTATCCGGGCTCGGCATGACTTTGACCGATCCGGTAAATGTCGCGAGAACGGTTTTTTCTGCGTCTGGCAGTAAAGTCGCATCAAGATTGTAGATCAGGCAAATCGCCGTTTTTTTTCGTGCATCGTAGGCACGTTTATAAACACTGAAATCGATTAAATCGGCTGCTGAAATACCCAGTGTTTCAATCACGGCTTGCCGTAAGTCGGCGTCGTTGTGATCGAGCGGCAATTTGATGTCGTTAATACGCAGAGACATTGCGGGAACAATCTGGATAAGGTTGCCGCTATTTTAGCGCATCAGCTGCCAATGGACGTGTTGATTAGCCTCGATTTGAACAAATCAGGAAAAAATCCCGGGCATACCAAAGCACTACCCGGGACTTTTTGAAACAAAAATCCGGTGATTATTTCTTTGAATCGTCCGGTTTCAATCCGACTTTTTTCAGCAGTGATTCGCCCTGCTCTGACTGTGCCAGACCTTCCAGCATGGCCCCCACTTGCGTACCGCCATTGGACGAAAAAATATCCATGATGTTCTTCATGCCGTTTTCGACATTGCCAGAGTTGGCGATCACCTTCAGATCTGCTTGCGCCAGTGCACGGGCTTGTTCAACACCCACTGTCTGAGTGGCTTTGATCTGTTCGATGGTCACCAGATACTTCTGATAACCCTCGTTATTACCGATTTCTTTTGCAAGCACGATTTGTGCCTGTACCGGCGCAAGCTGCATCGCTTTCTCAGCTTCTGCACGTGCGGTACCTTCCACGGCAATACCTTCGGATTCACGCTTCTTGCTTTCCAGATTACCTTCGGCCACCAGAA
>JAYWIC010000082.1:0-48754 GCA_043789195.1 Arenimonas sp.
GGAAATAATGCCGCCCGTGAAATGCTCTTGCGTGATGTCCATAATTTACGGGATAGCCTGGCTCGTTTCGCGCCGGAGCTTTCGTCATCCCACTATGGCGAGGAAATGTGGGCCTTGTATGAAAAAGGCGAGTTACAACCCGATAGCGTTCTGACCGGAAAATTTGTATTCGATGAACATACCGCTGATCTGGAATCGATCATGATGTCAATTGAAGATGCCCGACAGGAGGCCATTATTCGTCAACAAGGACGTGACGAAGCCGCTGAGCAGGATGGATAATTTGAGCTTGGAAACCAGCCACAAAGGCCGTGACCAGTTCTGGATCGACAAAGTAGTTCCTACTTTGAACCGCCACAAACAATTCTCAAAGCGTTTGTTATTTTTGCTGCACACCTCTGCCAACCGCCCAGTTTGAGTGAGCGCCACTGGATGGTGCGCGAGTGGGTGGCGGCTTCCGAAGGGCGGCTTAAGTTGCGGAAGTGGTACCTGCGGCTTTCATCGGTCCGGAAAAATTCGGAATTGTGGCTACCGCGAGTTTTGGCGTTACCTCGGGAGTGTTTGCTTTGGAAGCAGACGTAATGGCGTGGCTTCGAAACATTTCATGAATCGGACGCAGCAAATCTTCCGCCCTAGGTTCAAGCAGGCGATGATGCAATATCCTGCGTTCGAAGCTGGCCATCACTGCGGCTTGTCGCGTGAGCGCGTCTGAGATACGGCAGCAAGAATTCCAAGGCCGACGATAATGATCGAGCCGACGACAATCCATTGCTGTGGCACGTTCAACAGGATGGCGCCATAAATGGCTCCGCTGAGAACCACCAGGATACCGAAAATATAGAGAGCGAAAGACATAAACTGATTCCACTGTATTGGTGGGTTCAAGTTATGCTTTCGAGCAGTAATAATCGGTGCGCTATCGCACATTTGGCGCGATTCTCAAATAGTCAGAAACGGAGACAGTAAAGCCGTGGAGGCCTGGAGGTATCCGCCTGCCATGCACTTGACGCTGATGTTTTTTAGGTGGACGCTAATATCCCCGTTACCGAAAAAGCAGGAGTCCGTATGAGTTACGTTGATGGTTTTGTGTTGCCAGTCAAGACTGAAAAAATGGCCGAGTACAAAAAGCTGGCGAAACTGGCCGGCAAGATTTGGCGCGAATATGGTGCGATCGATTACAAGGAATGTATTGCCGATGATGTGCAGCCAGGCAAGTACACTTCTTTTCCGCAAAGCGTGAAATTGAAGAATGACGAGACTGTTGTTTTTTCCTTCATCATCTACAAATCGAAAGCAGACAGGAATCGTATCAATAAAAAGGTAATGTCCGATCCACGGCTTGCCCACATGATGGATCCGAAGAAAATGCCGTTCGATGGAAAACGCATGTTTTGGGGCGGTTTTAAGACATTTGTCGATCTTGGTTAAACCGGGCGCCATTCACATCGCCAATCTGGCCTCACTGGATTAATAGGCTATGCTGTGGCCATGAAAAACCTGAAAACGATTTTATTGCCACATTATGGCACGCTCGATAGCGAGCGGCTCGCCCGCGCAAGAATGTTCGCCGATGAAATGGCAACAAGACGCACGGTCCGCGATTACTCACCAAAGGCGATTCCTCGCGATGTCATCGAAGCCTGCCTCAGAACGGCGGGGACGGCACCTAGCGGAGCCCACCAGCAACCCTGGCATTTCGTCGCGATTTCCAATCCGGAGGTCAAGGCCAAGATTCGCGACGCGGCCGAAAAAGAAGAGCGCGAATTCTACGAGCACCGCGCTCCCGATGAATGGCTGCAGGCGTTAGCCCAATTGGGCACCGATGAGAAGAAACCGTTTCTCGAAGTAGCACCGTGGCTAATCGCCATTTTCTACGAGCGCACCGGCCCGGAAATAGCGGGACAGAAAGCGAAGCGCTACTACCCGCATGAGTCCGCCGGAATTGCGGCCGGGTTTTTGATCGCCGCCTTGCACAAAGCCGGGCTGGCCACATTGACCCACACGCCGAGCCCGATGGCTTTCCTCAACGAGATTCTGGATCGTCCTAAAAACGAAGTGCCTTATCTGCTTCTGGTCGTCGGTCATCCATCGGAAGATTGCCGTGTTCCCGATATCGAGCGAAAACCGCTTTCGGATATCGCCGATTTCATCGAATAATATCGTTTGCCGATGACACGGTAATCATCGAAACTGCATTTAGCCATGATCAACAAGCACGCCAGTTCCAAGAATTCGATGCCGCAGATGGCCTTGTTTGGTTCCGGCACAAAAACCGTGTACGAGCATCATTATTTTTTTGCCCTGTCCCCGGATGACCAAGTGCGTGAACAGCTGTGTCAGGCGGCCGATGATCTGCAAAAAAACCACGGTATCGATGGCAGCTGGATTGGGCGTGACCGTTATTATTTAAGCTTGCATCATTTAGGCCAGTTCCCGGATGCGCGCTCGGACCTGGTGAGCCGGGCAATGACGGCAGCAAGTAAAATTCAAGCCAGATCGTTCACTATCAAACTTGATCAATTCATGAGTTTAGACAGTAAAACGGGAAAATACCCCTTTGTGCTGAACTCCGCCGATGAGTCGCCCGAATTGAAGCATTTTTGGCAGTTGCTGAAAAATAATTTACTGGCGGTTAGATTAGGCGAGTATTTAAACGATAATTTCAAAGCTAGCTCCACCTTGCTTTATACACGGCAGCCGGTGGCCAAGTTTTTTTTACCCGAGCCGATTCAATGGCCAGTCCGGGATTTTGTACTCATTGAAAGTCTCGTCGGCAAGTCGGAATATATCGAACTGGGCCGTTGGCCATTAGCCGATATAACAAAATAGGGAATTTCATGGCGCACGATCGAAATCCGCAGGCCGAGCAAATGGGTGATGAGTCCATGGTGCGCAATCTGGCACATCAGGCCGATGCCATCTGGCCGCAGGAAAAATATTTGTTTGATCGTTATGCTCTTTCGGGAGCCATCCGAATAGTGGATGTTGGCTGCGGCACCGGCGAAATTACCCGTCGATTGGCGGAACACTATCGAAAAGCCACCGTTGTCGGCATGGATATTCTGGAATCGAATCTGGTGTTCGCAAGACGCGCTAGTCAAGCATTTTCCGAACGGGTAAATTACGAACAAGGCGATGCGTTTGCCCAGCGTTTCGACGATGCCAGTATTGATTTGCTCGTTTGCCGGCATATGTCGCAGGCGGTTCCGGATTTTCCGCTGGTATTGGCGGAATTCACCCGCGTATTGAAGCCCGGCGGCGTCCTGCACTTATTGTCGGAAGACTACGGCATGCTTCATTTTCCGGTCACCGAACTGGATCCGGATAAATTCTGGAACGAACATGCGGTCAAGTTTCTGCATAGTATCCGTTGCGATGGCCGCATCGGCCGGCATTCGCCGACATTGCTCGAAACCGCCGGTTACGAAAATATCACGATCGATTACCTCACCGTTGACACGCTGCGAGTGTCGCGTGCCACGTTTGCCGGCATCATCGCCGCATGGCGTGATGGCTACGCAGAGGTGCTGGCGGAAGCATCGGGTCGTAGTGTGGATGCCGTGGTTGCCGACATGAATTCACTGATTCATGCGATTGAGACGCCGCCTCATTATGCCGTGTGGCATGTGCCTGTTGTCTCGGGAAGAAAGCCCTGAACATGTTTGATTAACGAGAAAATTATTCTGCCACCTGTTTTGGCGGGTCCACTTTCAGAAGCCTGCCATCGGCGGCATCGGTAATGAGATAGAGGCTTCCGTCGGGGCCGGTTTGCACATCGCGAAAACGATAAGAAAATTCCTTGAGCAAGCGTTCTTCCTTGATGATTTTGTCGCCATCGAGTTCCAGTCGAACAAGGATTTGCCCGGCAAGCGCACCAACAAAAAGATTGCCGTACCAGGGGCTTTTCTTGTTCATGTCGTAAAAGCTCATGCCGCTCGGGGCTATCGAGGGTACCCAGTAGTAAATGGGCTGTTCCATTCCCTCTGCCTTGTTGCTGACGGCCTCGGGTATATCGAGCCCGTTGTAATTGATGCCGTAGGTAATCTTGGGCCAGCCGTAATTTTTTCCGGTCTGCGGAATATTGATTTCATCGCCACCTTTCGGGCCGTGTTCGTGAACCCACAACTTGCCGGTCCAGGGATTCAACGCGGCACCTTGCGGATTGCGATGGCCATAAGACCAAATCTCGGGCCTGACCTTGTTGTTGTTGACGAAAGGATTGTCTTTGGGAATGCTGCCATCGGGCATTATGCGAACGACTTTCCCTTGATGATGATCAAGGTATTGCGCGGTAATCCGGTTATTGTTCTCGCCAAGAGTGACGAAGAGATGGCCCGATTTATCGAATACCAGACGTGAACCGAAATGGGCGCCGCTGCTTAGTTTAGGTGATTGTCGAAAAAGCACTTGCGTATTTTCCAGAGCATTGCCGTTTAGTTTTCCGCGCATGACGGCAGTGCCAGCCATGTCGTTGGCACCGGCTTCGGCATAGGTTAGATAAACGAGTTGGTTTTTTCGAAAATCCGGGTCAATTTCGACATCCAGCAAGCCGCCTTGGCCGCTGGCATAAACGGCCGGTATGCCGGATACGGGCCGTGATAGCGTTCCATTGGAATAGATGCGCAAACGGCCTGCACGCTCGGTGATTAGTAAACGGCCATCGGGCAGAAACGCCATGCCCCAAGGGTGAGTCAGGTTTTTGACCAGTGTCGTGACGCGCAATGGTCCGAGCGAGCTGGGGCTGGATACTGAGTTTTGTGCCCGGGCGTCATTGCCGATTATGGCAAGTGATAAAAATAGCAGTCTCAATCGAATCATGGCGAATACTCTGACGGGATGTGTTCACATCAGTCGCCAGCCAACATCAGGCCAGCGCGGTAATTACAAACAAAAAATCAATTTGCTTTTTTCTTTGCTACTTTTTTCTTGGCACTTTTTTTCTTTGGCGCTGATCGGCTCAACGATTTTTCCGGTTGGGCAGGAGCTTGATCGCCGATGATTGATTTGACCGGGCAAGCAACATAGATTGGACATTTTCGGCAGCCAATAGCGATGGCGATAGGGCAGATGGTCATGGGTTTTCTCGATTGGCGATGCTTACAAAGCCAGAGTAAACCAATGTCGCTGGATTTAATACTCCCGAGATATGTGAAGACAAATAATTAACTTCTCATCTGACAAAATGAAACCACAACGATAACCTTCACAGGAACAACCCATGTCACAACGACCGCTTGCCCTGGCACTGATGCTCGCCATCCCATTTGCCTTGGTCCATGGGCCGGCTGATGCAGCCTCCGTGCAGGCTGTCGGTAAAAACCATGCCTCGGACAAGGCGGTGCAACTGGAGCAACTCTATGTCGATTATTGGGAAGCATCGCTCAAGCGCAGTCCGCTGCGCGCTACCCAGGTAGGCGATTCGCGTTACAACGATTTGTTGCCCGATACCTTCACCCGGGAATACCGTGACGAGAGTCTCGCGTTTTCAAAACAATGGCTTGTGAAGGCCGAAAAAATCGGCGCCAAGGAATTGAGTGGTCAAGCCTTGTTGTCCTATAACATTTTCGTCCGTGATTTGAAAAACACTATCGAAGGCGAGCGTTTTGAAGACTGGAAAATGCCTTTGAACCAGTTTCGAAATGTGGCGGGTAATTTTGCGCAACTGGGTTCCGGAACGGCGGCGCAGCCATTTAAAACCGTCAAGGATTATGACCATTGGCTGGCGCGCGCCTCAAAACTGCCGGAACTAATGTCGACCATGCAGGGCAATATGCGGGTCGGCATGAAAGATGGCGTTGTGCAGCCAAAGGTGTTGATGCTGAAGGTGCTGCCGCAACTCGACGCACTTATCAAGGAAAAACCCGAAGACACGATTTTCTGGAAACCAGTTGCCAATTTTCCGAAAGATTTTTCCGATGCCGACAAAACTCGCTTGACCGCTGCCTTCCGAGCACTGATTGCAGAAAAATTAATGCCTACCTATCGCGATTTGCGGAGATTTGTCTCGGAAGACTATATGCCGGCATGCCGCGATACTGTTGCCTTGTCGGCCTTGCCCGATGGTGAAGCGTGGTATGCCTATCGCGCCCGGATGTCCACGACCACTAACCTGACACCTGCGCAAATACACGACATTGGTCTTGCCGAAGTGGCCCGTATCCAATCGGAAATGGACAAGGTAATCACGCAAGTTGGCTTCAAGGGCAATAGAAAAGATTTTTTTGATTTCGTGGGCAGCGACAAGCAATTCGAATTCAAGACCGAGGAAGACTTATTGGTGGCCTATCGTGCTCTTGAAGCGAAGGTCAATCAAAAGGTACCGGAGTTATTCAGCCTATTGCCCAAAGCCGCTTTTGAAATTCGTCCGGTCGAGGCCTTCCGGGCCCAATCGGCCGCCGGTGGACAATACAACCGCCCAAGCGAAGACGGTTCGCGCCCAGGCATTTTCTATGTCAACACCTATGATTTGCCGAGCCGTAAAACCTGGGATGCGGAAAGCCTGTTCCTGCATGAAGCCATTCCGGGCCACCATTTTCAACTCGCCCTGCAACAGGAGTTGACCGGCTTGCCGAAGTTCCGTCGGTTTGGCGGCGAAACCGCTTTCTCGGAAGGTTGGGGCCTGTATGCGGAATCATTGGGTAAGGAACTGGGTGTCTATACCGATCCGTATCAATATTTCGGCCGCCTTCAAGCCGAGCTTTGGCGTGCGATCCGCTTGGTCGTGGATACCGGTTTGCATAGCAAGGGCTGGACGCGCGAACAAGTCATTGCCTATATGAAAGACAACTCGGCCACCAACGATACCGAAGCCGTCTCGGAAACCGAACGCTATATCGCTATTCCCGGTCAGGCCTTGGCGTATAAGATTGGCGAATTAAAGATTAAAGAACTACGCGCCAAGGCGGAAAAGCAACAGGGTGCCGGTTTTGATATTCGTGGTTTTCATGCCGAGGTTTTGAAAGACGGTTCCGTGCCACTGGATGTGCTCGAAGCCAAGATTGACGCATGGATGGCGGCCGACAAAAAATAACCGAATCATTGAACGAGTAAAATGCGATGAGTAAAAATTCCGATTTGCAGCAACGCCGTGAAGCTGCCGTGGTACGTGGCGTGGGGCACGCCACCCAGCGTTACGCGGTGCGTGCACTCAACGCAGAAATCTGGGATGCCGATGGCAAGCGCTATATTGATTTTGCCGGCGGCATCGGTGTACTCAATACTGGGCATCGTCATCCCAAGGTGATGGCCGCTGTCCAGAAACAATTGGATGGCTTCATTCACAGTTGCGTGCAGGTCATGCCGTACGAACCTTATGTTGAACTGGCAGAAAAATTGAATGCCAAAGCTCCAATACAGGGTGATGCCAAATCGTTTTTCGTCAGCACCGGTGCCGAGGCGGTAGAAAATGCCGTCAAGATTGCCCGCGCTTATACAAAGCGCCCCGGCGTGATTGCATTTTCCGGTGGCTTTCATGGCCGCACGATGCTCGGTATGGCGTTGACCGGAAAAGTCGTGCCGTATAAATCCGGTTTCGGGCCATTTCCTGCCAATATTTACCACGCCAGATTTCCGCACGCCTATCACGGCGTGAGCGTGCAGGATGCGCTCGATGATATTGCGCATTTATTTAAATACGATATCGAAGCGGCACGTATTGCCGCTTTCATCATCGAACCGGTGCAAGGCGAGGGCGGGTTTACCGTTGCGCCCCCCGAGTTCATGTCGGCATTGAAAAAGATGTGCGATGAGCACGGCATTTTGTTGATCGCCGATGAAGTGCAAAGCGGCTTTGCACGCACCGGAAAATTGTTTGCGATGGAACACTACAACGTGCATGCCGATATTCTGACGGTGGCAAAATCCATCGGCGGTGGCTTTCCGCTAGCAGGTGTAGTGGGCAGGGCCGAGGTAATGGATGCGCCGGCAGCCGGCGGATTGGGCGGGACCTATGGCGGTAATCCGGTGGGTTGTGCCGCGGCATTGGCAGTGTTTGATGTCATCGAATCGGAAAACCTGTTGGAGCGTTCGCAACAAATCGGCGGAAGAATTCGCCGTTTCGTTTCGGAACTGCAGCAAGATGCCAGCTTGGGCATTGGTGAAATCCGCGGTTTGGGCGGCATGGTCGCCTTTGAAATGATTCAGCCGGGCAGTGCCAATGCACCGGATCCCGATGCCACCAAGGCACTGACTACCCATGCGGCCGAATCGGGCCTGATTCTGCTTTCTTGCGGTGTTTATGCCAATACCGTTCGGGTGTTGGTGCCATTGACGGTGGAAGATACGATTTTGGAAGAAGCACTGCTTATCCTGGCAAGTTCGTTAAAGGCGATACGGACAAGTCAATAAAGGGCTAGCGGCCCTCACTAGATAAAAACGGGCAGTCCCGTTTTTAAAGCTTTTGCCCTATTTTGATAGCTTCGGGCCCTAGGCACTCGTTACAATACGCGTCTTGTCCCACCTGACCGGATTTTATGAGCGCTCAAATCGCCCCTACAGCGGCCCAAAATGCCATTACCGCCGCTGCCAGCCTTGGTTTAGCAGGTGCTGCCGCCAAACAAATAGAAGCTTTTACCGCAGCGTTTTACGCGCGTTTGCCCGATGAAGAGTTGGCTCTGCGCAGTGCGCAGGAATGGGCCAATATCGCCCGCAGCAGCTTTGCCTTTATCCAGAAGCGTCAAGCCGGTGTTGCCAATATTCTTGTATTCAATCCGCAGCAAGCTGGCGATGGTTTCGAGAGTAGCCACACCGCTATTCATGTCGTCAACGACGACATGCCATTTTTGGTCGATTCGGTCAGCATGGTGCTCAGCAATTTATCGTGCTCACTGCATACGCTTGTACATCCGGTGATGCCGGTGTCGCGTGATGCCAGCGGTCAACTGACATCGATTGAAGCCGGCATCAAGGAATCGCTGATCTATCTGGAGATTGACCGCCAGGCTAGCGCCGAAGACATGGAAAAAATCCGTGTAGGTATCGCCAATGCCTTGAGTGATGTGCGTGAATCGGTGTGCGACTGGCGCATCATGCGCGACAAGATGAACGCGATTGCCGATGAAATGGCCACGCGCCCGATGCCGGCCACGGCGAGCCAGCGTTCCGAAGCGCAGGACTTCCTGCACTGGGCCGCCGATGATCATTTCACCTTCCTGGGTTATCGCGAATACGAAGTTTCCAACATCGACAACAAGCGCATGCTTGCCGCTGTCAAAGGCAGCGGTTTAGGTTTGATGCGCGGAAAGGATGAAGACGTCAGACCACGTCCTTTGGCGGGCCTGGCCGCAGCAGATTTACCTGCCGGTGCCACGATGGAACCGTTGATTCTCACCAAGACCAATGCTCGTTCCACTGTGCATCGTGCCGGTTACATGGATTACATCGGTGTATTGGTATTCGATGAAAGCGGCAAAGCCATTCGCGAACAACGCTTTCTCGGCTTGTACACATCGAGTGCGTACAAACGGCGTCCCTGGGAAATCCCGTTGGTGCGTCAGCGCCATGAAGCGGTGATGGAAGCCTCCGGTCTGGGCGAGGGCAGCCATAGCGGTAAAGCCCTGCGTCATATTCTGGAAACCTTGCCACGCGATGAACTATTCCAGGCAAGCAATGAGGAATTAACCCGTACTTGCATGGGCATTCTTGCCCTGCAGGAACGCGTGCGTCCGAAATTATTCCTGCGTCGTGATCCGTTTGGCCGTTTCTTTTCGGCACTCGTTTACATTCCGCGTGATCGTTTCAGTACCGATGTGCGTGAAAAAATCGAAGCCCTGTTCATGCGTGAACTCAAAGGCGAACGCTTGGACACCACGATTCAAATCGGTGAGTCAGCTCTGGCGCAATTGCATTTGATCATTCGTCCGAAGAGCGGCGAGAAAGCGACTGCCGATACCGTCATGCTGGAAGCCGAGCTGCTGCGAATCGTGCGCAACTTCCAGGATGAGCTACGTGATGCATTGGTGCAGCGTTCCGGTGAAGAAAAGGGCCTGAAGCTGTTTAATCGTTTCGGCCGTTCCTTGCCAGCCGCCTACGTGGAATCGGTGTCACCGGTGATCGCTGCGGAAGATTTGCAGCAAGCCGATTATCTTGAGAGCGACGATCAACTTCGCTTGAATTTATACCGTGATCCGGAAGACAAAGGCCTGCGTTTCAAGCTGGTGCGTCTGCACAAGGAAATCGCCTTGTCCGATGCGCTACCGATGCTGGAAAACCTCGGTCTTCGCATCAACAGCGAGCATCCCTATGAATTGAATCTCGATGATGGCCGCATCGTCATCCAGGATTTTGAAGTTGAACCTACGGCGGGAACCATCGAAGTCGACACTTCGCGTGCACGTTTCGAACAGGCCTTTGGTGCGGTCTGGGCCGGCGAAGCGGAAAGCGACGGTTTCAATCGACTGGTATTAGCCGCAGGCTTGAGCTGGCGTGAAGTCGCCGTGTTGCGCGGTTATTGCAAATACCAGTTGCAAACCGACGTGCCGTTCTCGCAAACCTACATGGAAGAAACGCTTGTTCGTTATCCGCTCATTGCCCGTTTGCTGGTGGAATTGTTCGCTGCGCGCTTCGAACCTTGTCGGGACGATAAAACCGACACGGCCACTTGCGACACTTTGCATCGCGGCTTGATTGATATCGTACCGGTGGCCGATCGCGAAAAAATCGCGACCATTCTCGAAGAAGTCGCGGCCGATCGCGCGCTCGATCGTGATGCCCAATTCGATGCCTGCGATGACGCGCTCGCCATTCTGCTCGAGAAAGTGGCCAGTCTTGACGAAGATCGCATCCTGCGCAGCTTCATCACCGTGATCAAAGCGACACTGCGCACCAGTTTCTATCAAGTCAAAAATGGCAAGCATCGCGATTACATCAGTTTCAAATTTGATGCCGCTTTGCTTCCCGATTTGCCGAAGCCGCGTCCGTATCGCGAAATTTTCGTTTACTCGCCATGGGTAGAAGGCGTGCATTTGCGTTTCGGCCCGGTAGCGCGTGGTGGCTTACGCTGGTCGGATCGTCGCGAAGATTTCCGCACCGAAGTATTGGGTCTCGTAAAAGCGCAGATGGTAAAAAATACCGTCATCGTGCCGGTCGGTTCGAAAGGCGGCTTCTTCGTGAAGCGCTCGCCCGTCGGCGGTGATCGCGATGCGGTATTGGCCGAAGGCATCGCCTGCTACAAACGCTTTATCAATGGCTTGCTCGATATCACCGACAACATTGTTGATGGCAAGATTGTGCATCCACTGGATGTCGTTCGTCACGATCAAGATGATCCGTATTTGGTGGTGGCTGCCGATAAAGGCACCGCCACCTTCTCGGATATCGCCAACGGTATTTCGGCTGAACACGGTTTCTGGCTGGACGATGCATTCGCCTCCGGTGGTTCAGTCGGTTACGACCACAAGGGCATGGGCATCACCGCGAAAGGCGGTTGGGAATCCGTCAAACGACACTTCCGTGCCCTAGGCCGCGATTGTCAAACCCAGGATTTCACCTGTGTCGGTGTCGGTGATATGTCGGGCGATGTGTTCGGTAACGGCATGTTGCTGTCGGAAAAAATCCGTTTGCTTGCCGCATTCGATCATCGCCATATTTTCCTCGACCCGAATCCCGATGCCGCGATTTCGTTCAAGGAACGCGACCGCCTGTTCAAGCTGCCACGTTCAAGTTGGGATGATTACGACAAGAGTCTGATCTCGGCCGGTGGTGGCATTTACTCGCGAAGTGCAAAAACCATTCCGCTCACACCTGAAATAAAAACCGCTCTCGATATTCAAACCGATCTGGAAGCGATGACGCCCGCCGATTTGATGAATGCCATTTTGAAAGCGCCGGTGGATTTGTTGTGGAACGGCGGTATCGGAACCTACGTCAAGGCGACGTCGGAAACCCATGCCGATTGCGGCGACCGTGCCAATAATGGCTTGCGAGTCAACGGCAATGAGCTGCGCTGCAAAATGGTAGGCGAGGGCGGCAATCTTGGTATGACGCAACGTGGTCGTATTGAAGCGGCTCAAGAAGGTGTGTTGCTCAATACCGACTTTATCGATAACTCGGCGGGTGTGGATACCTCCGATCACGAAGTGAATATCAAAATCCTGCTCGGTGCCGTCGTGCAACGCGGCGACATGACCTTGCCGCAACGTAATACCTTGCTGGCCAGCATGACCGATGAGGTCGGTGATTTGGTATTGATGGATAACTATCGCCAGAACCAGGCCATCAGCGTGATGGAAGCGATGAGCACGTCGCGCTTGGGATCGTTCGGGCATTTTATCCGCACGCTGGAATCGCAAGGCCTGCTCGATCGCGGTATTGAATTCCTGCCTAGCGATGCCGAACTGAGCGATCGTAAATCCCGTGGCCAGGGTTTGACGCGTCCGGAGCTCTCGGTGTTGTTGAGCTACGACAAGATCGTCATCTTCAATGAATTGCTCGATTCGGATGTGCCGGAAGATCCGTATCTGTCGAAAGAACTGCAACGCTATTTCCCGAAACCGCTTCAGGAAAAATATGCCGCCGACATGCAACAGCACCGTCTGCGCCGTGAAATTATCGCGACCATGGTCACCAATTCCATGGTGAATCGCATGGGCTCGACTTTCCTGTTGCGTATGCAGGAAGACACTGGCGAAACGCCGGCCCAGATTGCCAAGGCCTTTACTATTAGCCGCGAAGTACTTGAATCCCGCGACTGGTGGGTTGGTATCGATAATATGGATCTGAAAGCTTCGGAAAGCGCACAGATCTCCGCGCTCACCGATATCTGGCATTTGCAACGCAATATGACCCGCTGGTTATTGAACAGGCCAGGCGAGGTTTTGAACATCGCTGCGCAGGTGGAACGATATGCGGCACCCATGCGTGCATTGAAAGCCGCGTTGCCGGGCATATTGCCTGCAGAAAGCCGTGCCAGTCTTGAAGCCGACAAGAAAGCCTGGATGAAACAAGGCTTCTCTTCGGATATGGCTTCCGATTTCGCCAAGCTGCCTTACCTGACCTACGCGCTCGACATCATTGAAGTCGCGCTTGAACGCAAGACCGATGTGGCATTGGTCGGCGAAGCGTATTTCGCCTTGTCCGATGCCTTGCATACCAAGTGGTTGATGGACAATGTGGAAATTCTGCCGGTCGAAGGCCGTTGGCATGCGCAGGCACGCGGTGTGTTGCGTGACGAATTGCAGGCACAGCAACGTGCACTGGTCGGTATCGTGTTGTCGCAGGCCTCGAAAAACAAATCGGCCGAAGCATTGGTCGCCGAATGGCTGTCACGTGATGACGCCACGCTGAAATACACGCTGAGCATGTTTGCCGATATGCGCAATCTTCGCAGCATGGATTTTGCGACCCTCTCGGTGGCTGTGCGTCGTTTGGCACAAATCGCGTCGGCGAGCTCGCGGGCCGCGTAAAGGATGACGAAAGGGGTGATGCCCAAGCATCACCCTGCGATGAATTTAGGCTAAGCTTCAGCGAAACGGAGTCCGCAGTGCCAATACCCGCCCATCCCCGCATCGCTTTTCTTGCCAGTCCTACTCCTGATGCTCAGGCCGCGCTTTCGCAGATATTGGCCAAGCATCAACAACATGCGCCTGACGATGCCGACGTGATCTGTGCACTCGGCGGCGATGGTTTTATGCTGCAGACTTTGCACAAACACGGATCCCGAGGCCTGCCGGTATTTGGCATGAAGCTCGGTACCGTCGGGTTCCTGATGAACCAGCACAATCCGTCTGAATTATTGGCGAGGTTGCATGCAGCCGAGCCAGCCGTTTTGCGTCCGCTTGAAATGACGGCAACAACAGAAGCTGGCGGTGTTTTTGAATCGCTGGCGTACAACGAAGTTTCCCTGTTGCGTCAGACGCGGCAGACCGCGCACTTACGCATTCATTTGAATGGTCAGGTGCGTCTGGATGAACTGGTTTGCGATGGCGCATTGGTCGCCACGCCGGCCGGAAGTACGGCCTACAACTACTCGGCGCACGGGCCGATTTTGCCCTTGGGCTCGTCAGTCATAGCATTGACACCCATTGCCGCTTTTCGACCAAGGCGCTGGCGTGGTGCCATCCTGAGTGCCGAAACCAAGATCAAGCTCGAAGTGCTCGATGCCTATAAACGCCCCGTCAGTGTCACGGCCGATTCGCACGAAATTCGCGATGTCATCGAAGTCACCATCAGTGAGTCGCGTACGCGTACCGTCACATTGCTGTTTGATCCGGAACACAATCTGGAAGAGCGGATTTTGAACGAGCAGTTTGTTACCTAATCGCCGCAGTCGCAGCCCTTGAGAATAAAATCCGCTAAGCTGTCTCCATGAATGAATCGCTGAACAATTCGAATAACAAACTCGTTGTTGCCATTTCTTCCCGGGCCTTGTTTGATCTGGAAGAAAGCCACGCACTATTCGAACGCGAAGGCCTGCAGGTCTATCAGCAATTCCAGCGTGATCGCGAAGACGAACCACTGGAACCGGGCATCGCCTTTCCACTGGTAAAAAAATTATTGGCATTGAACCAGCATGGCAATCCAAACCTGCCGAAAATCGAAGTCATTCTTTTATCGCGAAATTCGTCCGATACCGGTTTGCGAATTTTCAATTCGATCGAACTTTACGGTCTTGAAATCGTGCGTGCGGCCTTTACCAACGGCACGCCGCCGTTTCCGTATATCCAGCCCTTCGGTGCGCAATTGTTTTTATCCACGCACGTCGAAGATGTGCGCAATGCCTTGTCGGCCGGGGTTGCCGCCGCCACGATTCTGCCTTCAAAAGCACCCGATATTTCCCACGACCAATTGCGTATCGCCTTTGATGGTGATGCCGTTATTTTCGGTGATGAATCCGAACGCATTTCGCAGGAGCAAGGCATGGAAGCCTTTGCCCGCAATGAACGCGAGCAGGCATCGACACCCTTGAGTGGCGGGCCATTTCGCGGGTTCCTCTCGGCCCTGCACGAAATTCAATCAGCCTTTCCGCCCGCACAATCTCCTATCCGCACTGCCTTGGTGACGGCGCGTTCTGCGCCGGCACACAAGCGCGTGATCCTGACGTTAAGGCAATGGGGAGTACGTCTCGATGAGGCCCTATTTCTGGGCGGTCGTGAAAAAGGCCCCTTCTTGCAGGCTTTCGGAGCCGATATTTTCTTCGACGATTCCCATCATAATGTCGAAAGCGCAAGACAACATGTCGCTACTGGCCATGTGCCGCATGGAGTGAGTAATGCCGGTAAATAAATTCCTGATGGTGTGTTTTGCCTGTCTTGTGCTCGTTGCCTGCAAGAAAGAGAAGCAAGTTGATGCAGCCGTTGTCGGTGAAAAAATGGATCCGCTGGCGATGGAATCGGAACTCCGGATTCTCGCGCTGAATGGCCGAATCGAATCAGGCAAAAACAATGCGAAGATCGATTGGGTCTCGCCATACCAGGATGCGACCGGCTGCAAAGTAAAAGCGAAAATGGTTGAAAACCTGGAGCTGCTGGATGCCAGTCTCGGCGATGCAGAATTCGATCTCGTGATCACGTCCGACATGGCATTGCCTGTTGAGAAATTAATGCCTGTGGATGCCACCCGTTTGCGATCCTTCAAAGATCTGGACAAGCGTTTTCTTATGCCGCAATCGCGTTCACGAAAATTCTCATTGCCCTTTCAATGGCAGTTGATCAAACCGGTGCTGCCCGCAACGGAATTCACTACTCAGGTCGAAAGTATCCACCTGATGGCAAACGCAAAAAACATCAACTGCGCCTACGCCTGGATGGAGTGGTCGCTGTCGCCAAAATTGCAGGGCGATGTCGCCGCTGCGCTAGGCACGATACCGGTGGTTCCTGCTGCTTGTATCGGTAATGAAACGCTGGGTGATGATGCGTGCAGAGTACGGATGAGTGAGACGATTGCGCCAGTCATGGATGAAGCACCTGCAACCGTAATTGAACAGCCTAATAAGTCTTGATGGCTTCCTAAAAATATCTGTCTTCCCCGCGCAGGCGGGGATCCAGAGCCGTTGCTTTAAAGCATGACGTCACTGGGTCCCCGACAGGAGCATTCGGGGATGACGATGCGGATTCCGGCTTCCGGTTTCTATTTCTCTTTTCGAGAAACAAACAGTGCACACGCCAATAACGACACCGCAGAGCAAGCCATAAACGCCGCCGGACCTTTGCCGATGTCCCACATCCACGAAGCGAGCAGGGCGCCGGCAACACCACCTATACCGGAGCTGAAACCGTACATCAGGCTTTGGCCGGCTTTTAAATAATGGCCGGGAAATAATTTTCCCATTGAATGCATGCAACAGGCATGGAATACCGCGAATCCGAAAGCATGCGTTGACTGTGCAATCAACATGATCGCGAAATTGTCGGCATACAAAGCCGTCACTGCCCAGCGGGCCGAGGTAATCAGCAAACAAAAAATCATCAGCTGACGCGCGCCAAAACGCGATATCAATTTCGGCGCCTGCCAGAACATCGCGATTTCGATCAGAACACCGGTTCCCCACAAGATTCCGATGTGCGCCCCGTCGTGGCCATTGGCTTGCAAATGCAGAGTGTAGAAAACATAAAAAGCGCCAAAACCCAGCTGCGCCAGCAATACCACGAATAGAAAATGCGGCACCCCATGCCGACGCCATAATTCGATAAACCTGACGCCGGCCTTTTCCATTGCCGGTGCCGGATCAAAACGATGCGGCCATGCCGCCAATACCGTCGCAATAAACAAGGGTAATGCCAGCCAGGGAAATGTCGTATTGCCAAAATAATCGAGCAGTTTTCCGTAACTCGCCGCGACAATCAGAAAGCCTACCGAACCCCAAACGCGGATACGTCCGTATTGATGCGTTTCTTTTCCAAGCGCCACCAATGTCATCGCTTCGAACTGCGGCATGATGGCGTTATAGAAAAAGCCGAATAGCCCCATCACGATAAATAGTTGCGTGGTCGTTTTCGTCAGCGTGAAACCTGCAAAACAAAGCAAGGTGAGCAAGGTGCCAACGACAAACCAGTACCCCGGTTTTTTTGATCGTTCTATCCAGCTATTCCAGAGTGGTGGCCCGATAATGCGCGTGCCGTACCAAAGCCCGAGCATGGTGCCGACCACATAGCCACTAAAACCCAGCGAATCCACCCAGCGACCGATATAAGGCGTGTAGGCCCCGAGGGCTGCGTAGTAGAAAAAATAGAAAAGCGAAAAATAGCGGAGCTTGTTTTGCATGCGACAATTTTATCATGGCTCAATTTGCCATCATGCTTCATATACCATCCAGCGCGAAGCAAATTGCAAAATTTGAGCACTGTCTTACACGCGCAGGCGGGGATCCAGCGTCGTTGCTCCCATTCAATACGTCACTGGGTCCCCGATAAGAGCATTCGGGGATGACGCTGTCTTTATATTTATCAAGGCAGTCGCAAATTGGCCGATGTAGGGTGATGGGACAAAAAAACGGCCAGCAATGCTGGCCGTTAAAGAGACAATCCGGGATAAATTTTAGCGTTGTGTACCCACACGTGCAGCCATTTCACGTGATTCAAGTTGGGTCAAACGCGTTTGGTCTTTTAATTCTACAAATTTCAATTCGAACGGAGCGCCATAGCCTGCCGGCAGATTGCTGCGATTGAAATTCAGGCTCAGCAAACCTTTGCCTTGCTTGAACCAATTAGCCATCGCGGCTTGTGCAACCGGACGGCTCACGCCATCGCGGCCGGTGGCAAACAAGGTGCCGCTTAATTCATAACGACCCTGAGAACCCACTTGAATCGGCATGGTGAAACCCAAACTCGCCGGATTGAAACGGAATTCGCCATTCAATTTTGCCGTCGGTTGTGCGATCGAAATCACCGTGCGGGCATCGCGTTGTATCTGGATGCCGCCATCGTTGGCGCCGGCCAACACCTGTACTTCCCAGAGGCCTGGTTGTTGGGTCACTTCGTTCGGCAATTTACTCACCGCACGCAGCACGCCTTTTTTCGTTTTTGAAGGCGATGTCATAAGTTTTTCCCGACGGTGATACCAGCAATCCGCTGATTTCAGCACCCGCAAAGGCTTTTTCGTTTCTGCCGAGCATCGCATTCACTACCAGCTGGTCACCGGCAAGATAGTTTTGGCGGTCGGCTTTTGTCTGCAAGGTGACATCGCTATTTGGCTCGAACACATGCACCAGATAACGCCCCGTCGCATTCGGCAACATCAATTGAAAGCGGCCTTTGCCTTGGTCATCGGCAATTTTTACTACCGATGTACCGCGGCTGACATCCATACCGGCTTTCTGCAATTGATCGGTACTGGCTTGTTGCGAGAAGGCTTTTTTGCCATCAATGACTTTGCCGTTGCGCAGTAGTTTCAATTCACCCGGCACTATCGATGCGGCAGAGCCCGCGGGGCTGATTCGCACCAATGCACCCGGTGCCGTGGTATCGAGCATCAGGCCTTTGCTTAATTCACTACCCTCCACTTGCATCCAGAACTCGCGGCTTTCAGCGATAAGCGATGTGCTGGCACGCACCTCGTCCTGTGGATTCAAGGCATAGGCGAATGACACCGCCTTGCGTTCGTATTCGCCGGCAGGCACCGGGATATTTACCAGTCGCGACGAGATCAAATCATTGCCACGCGTTGATAAACGCGAGCCGTCGGCAGCTTGTGCAACGCAGGCCGAAGCCATTAAAGAAACCAATAATAATTTACGCATGTGTGTGGCCCTTATAACTTCATGTCGGTGCGAAGAATGGAGTCCAGGCCAAAACAGGCGCGGCGACTTTGGTTGTGCGACAGCGGTTCCGAATCTGCCATGCGGGTTTTATCGTTGAACCACACGCTGCCGGCTGCCGATTGGCTGGTGCAATTCAAAAAACCATCGGAACACGTGTTCAACCACCATTGCGTCGTTTCCAAACCAACATTTTCGGTGTAACCACCACAGTAACTATCGCCATCCCAAATCGCGGAATCAACATCGGTACCGACTACACTGCGGAATAATTTCGGCAGAGCGGGGCGACCACTGGTGCCGTAGAGATTATTGGCGTTGTACTGCGCCATCCAGCTGGTTTGCTGCTGGCGAACCGCGTCGGACTTATAGCCGAGTAGCCAGCCCAATGATGATTCGAACACATTGCCGCTGATGACGGCATCGGCCAACGGCGTTCCTGCCGATGAAGGCGCGAGCGCATTCACGCGCACGATTTTCGAAATGATGTTGGGATAACGGCTGTCGTAAGTCGGGTTCGACATGATCCAGCGCACGATATTGCCGCCGTTGGAGTGCGTAATAATGATGAGGCGGGTAATGCCCTTGTTGGCGATGAAGGTAGTCAGTTGCCCTGCCAGACAGCCCGAAGCCCGACTGTCCCACATGTATTGATCGAAATTGCAGTTGATCACGACGTAGTTGGCTGGATTCACCAGGCCACCACGTACGTTATTGACCATCGTCGGTTGCCAATAGGCGTTGTAGGCGTCTGTTTGATTGCCGGTGCCGTGGGCGAATGCCACGCCGGTATTGGCCGAGCACACACTTGAAAAAGCCGCCAAAGCAGCTAGCACTAAATAACGCACGTTCACCCCCCCCCCCAGACACGCTTTTCGCGCGGTACATCCATCAATGGAATCCGCCCGATATGCGCTTGCGCTCTCCCTTCGCAAGCGTATGGAGGGGCCAGCATACTGATAAGTATGTGATCGTCAACACATTTCGATTGTGCATTGCGACACGTTTTGTGTGCTGCAGTGCAAGATTTTTGACCAAATTACCGGATATTCAACACTGGCCGTTTTTGGCCGAATACCCGGCCTATTGCTTCGAAAGCGGGCCCGGCAGCAAGCTTGCCCTGGTCATGGAACAAGCGTTTGAATGATGCCAGCCGTGCTAATTGGTGAATAAACTCATCAAAGAGTTGCAGACTGTTGAAGCCAACTTTCAGGCCGGATTGCCAGAATCAGGCAGGGCAGCCTTAGGGTTTATCGCGTAACAGCGTGGTGATTTGCTCAAGTTGGCCATGAATCGAACGCAGCAATGCCAGCTGTTCGTCCCCGCCGATACTATTTCCCGCCGCTTTCTGCGGATGCATCCGATTCCGCACGGCCTGTCGTCGCTCCAAAATCAATTGGCGAAAATCATGCGCATCAATAATCCCGACAAATTGCATGTCGTGTGCCTGATGCGCACTTTGTCCCGCGGTTTCGAATTTCAAAATACTTAGATGGAAATACTTCAATAACGGACCTTCGATAAAGGTCACATCTTGGATATTTTCCAGCGGTATAGTTTTTTCAATCTGGAAAAGAATACCTTTGCGAAATCGGATTTCGATATCGCTGATTTCACAATGCAATTTATCGAAATAATGTTTTGCCCACCATTGGCCGGGGCCTAGAAACCAAATCACGGCCAAGGGAATGCCAATAACGGTTACGGCCATTACGAAACCGATTTGCAGTACCAGATAGGGCCGGATCAAGGGATTGAATTTCGCGACGATCACGTCGCTGGCATGTGCGGTTTCCATTTCCAGAATCCATGAAGGGGACGACGCATCATATCAAACGCGTTCGCGCGTCATCGCTCTTGGCCCGGATGCAGAGCACCACATCCGGGACCACGATAGGTAACACCTGAGTTGCAACGTGCTTTAAAAGCGATAGGTCGCCGTTAGACGGAAGCTATCGAAACCCAGATCGATGAAGGCGGGCTATCAATTTTTTCATTGCCTATATCGTGTTCGCCGCGAAGTATCACCGACCTTGTAGGAGCGCCTGCTCTTCTGGCGCGAAAAAACTTCCAACCCATCGCGCACCAGTTAAAGGCGCCTGTTCTTCTGGCGCGAAAAATCTCCCCACCCATCGCACCCTCCCAACAAACCCCGTATCAAACCACCTTCACATAAAACACTTTCGACGACGTCCCCGCGACTGCGCGGACTTCCACCGATTACGTTTACAGCAATGCTTTTCAACCGATGTATTAAGCGAGACTTCCAAAAAGCAAAAAGGGGGGCAGGGTCGTTTACCTGTCGTTTTCTTATGCACGAACGAATTTCTTTCGACGGATTACTTTGAAGGCGTAATGCCACGCTTCGCCTTTATGCGTGCCACATCGGCTTGAAGCTTCACCGCGGCTTTTATATCAGCTTGCGCATCAATGATATCGCCGTTGCGACTTTTCGCTGCGCCACGGCCGTAGAGTGCCTTGGAATTCTCTGGCCACAATTTGAGCGCTTCGTCATAATCGTTTATCGCACCGGCAAAATCGCCCTTGAGAAAATGGGCATCGCCACGGCTATCGAAGGCTTCGGTTGCGCCGGAGCGAGGTGACAACTTGATTGCCTGGTCGGCATCGGCGATAGCTCGATCATATTGACCAATCGCATTGAACGCATAACTGCGTGATACAAAAACGTCTGAAGCCGTTGGGTTGTTAATAATGGCGGTATTGAAATCGGTAATCGCTTTAGTGTATTGGCCTGTTTCATAATACGAGTTGCCACGATAGGGAATGTACATATCCATACGGCTACCTTGCAGCGCGATGGCCTTGCTTAAATAAGTAATCGCCGATTTGTATTTGCCCATGACCCAATAGTGGGCTCCAATCCGACCATAAGCGTCTGCGTAATCCGGTTTCATGCGAATCACCGTTTTATAATCGGCGATTGCCAGGTCACGTTTACTTTCGTCGTCATACGCACTCGCACGATAAAAGTAATCCCTAATCAGATTGTCTCGGGTTTCTTTGCCCGACTTAATAAGAATGGTGCACCCGTCAATCTGCCGGTCCTGTTTATAGCCTTCCTGGGCTAAAGCATTACCGTCGCACCAGGCACGCGGGTCGCCGAGTTTTTGTCCGGCAGCGATTTGCTTCTTTGCCGCCTCGGCACGGGTGACACAATCTTCGGCAAAACCGGCGATATCATAGCCGTGCTTCAATGCCAGCGAGCAATCGGCAAGCGCACGGTCGTAGTCGCCCTTATCCAGATACACCAGGCCGCGCAAAGTCAGTGAACGGTCGCGATCCGGCTGAAGCTCAAGCGTGCGGTCGTAATCGGCAATCGCTTTATCGTAGTTTTCAAGGATGCTGAAAACGAATGCGCGTTTGGAAAAAGCATCCACATAGTCGGGCTTTAGCGCGATGGCCTTGCTGCAATCTTGCAGCGCTGTTTGCAGCAATTTCGAGTCATTGATTTTTGCCTTGTCCCAGCCCGCCGCCACACGCAGATGCTGGTCTAGTTGTAGATCACAGCGGGTCAGATAAATTTCGGCCAGATTTTCTGCGTCCTTCATGCCGTCGGCCTTGAGACTCGAGCTAATCAGGGTTGAACACGCAGCAATGCGTTCATCATTTGTTTTTGAATCGCCCTGGCCTGTACATAGGGCATAGGCTGGCGAAGTCGTCGGTGCCGCTGACGATGTGGCGCTGAGCAGCGCTGCCACAATACCAATCATGAAAAATATTCTCACGGATATCTCCAGCCCAAACGGTCGTAATCCAGTTTTGCTGCTACTCGGCCAATTTGCAAGACAAAATCGGTTCGCGATCGGCAAAACAGGGCAGCTCAATTCGATCTTTTTTCTCTTCATCCGCAAGGCCGGGTGGTGTTTCAGCTTTAGGCGCTAACCGGTTTCCGGTTTACACTTCTGCGATGCGCAAATTCCTAACCGTCGTCGGTGTTTCAGTGGTCTACCTGCTATTGGGTTCACTGTCACGCCAAGTGTCTTCGTTCGACGGCACGATATCGGTGTTCTGGTTACCAGCGGGCTGGGCATTATTTTCGGCATGGCGCTGGGGCTATTCGAGCGCGTTGGCGGTGATGGTTGCGCAATTGGCCATCGGCCTGGGCTTCTCGGGCGAGCCGTATCCGGTGGCAACCACTCTTTGCTACGTGGTTGGCAACGGCCTGGCCACGTGTTTTTTGGCTTGGCGTTTTTCACTCAGTGCTCGGGCTAACCCCTTTGCCGAAACCGTGCTCATGGCCAGGTTTCTTGCGCTGCTATTTTTTTCAGACTTGATCAACGCGAGTTTCGGCATGTTGGGCCTGTATCTTGGCGGCATTGCGCCGCTAGCCGCCGCACCAAACATTATCTGGAATTGGTGGGGAGGCGATGTTGGCGGGGCACTGGCACTGGCGCCGGTGTTGATTGCCTTCGACCTGCATCGAAGTGCGCCACGAAGCGATGCTGTCGGCGCTCGCTGGGCCATCGCCAGCGCCATTGCGGCGACCGCCATTGTCGTCGGGCTATTCGTGTTGGCAGGACCGACATTGCCGCAAACACTTATTTTTCTAGTGTTGCCACCCTTACTTTGGTTGTCGTTTCGTCATGACGAACGAATCACCACGTTGGTCTTGCTGGTCACCACGCTGATTGCTGCTGCTGCGACCGTGCGTGGTATCGGTCCATTGGGCGCGGTTGACCCTGTGGCCTCGCTGTTGCAGTTACAGATCTTCATCATTGTGCTGGCGCTGACCTTGTTACTCGTCGTTGCCGCCAATAATGAACGCAGGCAACTGGTCACCAAACTGGCCTCGGAGACCGTCGCGCTGGAAGATCGTGTTCGCCAGCGCACCGCCGACATATCGCTCAGCAATGCCAGCCTTTTGCAAATCAATGAAGAACGCAACACGCTACTAGTCGAGTTGCAGCAAACCAAGCGCGAGCTGGAGCTCAGCCTGGTGGCGATGGAGCGACTGGCCAGCAACGATGTGGTCACCGGCTTGATGAATCGGCGACGGCTAATGGAACGTCTCGAAGAGGAGTGCGCGCGTGGTCGGCGCTTCCATCAAGCATTGGCGCTGATCATGATCGACCTCGACAATTTCAAGATGATCAATGACCGCTGGGGCCACGCGGCGGGCGATACTGTATTGGCCAATACCGGTCGATTGATTCTCGAATCCCTGCGCGAAACCGATTGTGCCGGTCGTTACGGTGGTGAGGAATTGTGTCTATTGCTTCCCAACACCGACGCCGATGGCGCGCTGAAGGTCGCCGATATGCTTCGCGCCCAAATAGAATTGTTGGCGTCAGCCGTTACCGGTGAGCCTGGCTATGTCACCGGCAGTTTCGGTGTTGCCGTTGCCATCATCGACGACGAATTCACGCCCGAGTCCCTGTTGTCACGCGCCGACACCATGATGTACCAGGCCAAAGCCCTCGGTCGCAATCGCGCCATTCTTGCACTGCCGAGCGTCTAAAATAGAATCCCGCAGCCGTTTAATTCTGGACAAAGGGTTTGCTTTTGCAGGTTCAGGAAAAAAAGCGGGCAGTCGGTAGTGCGCAATACGCTCCCCCATTGCGCCGGACGGATGGGTTCAGGGTTTTTCTATAGTCCATTTTTCAAAGAGGGCTATGCGAAAGAATTTTTGCAATTCGATTTGTTCTTTGTACGGCGCAATGGTGGAGCGTATTGCGCCCTGCGGCCCTTCGCCCATCATAAAAGGATGCCTACCCCTGTAGGAGCGCCTGTTTTTTTTTGGCGCGACAAATCTCCCCACCCATCGCACCCTCCCTGCAAACCCCGCATCAAACCACCTTCACATAAAACACTTTCGACGACGTCCCCGCGACCGCTCGTTCTTCATGCCCCATGTAAGAGCGCCTGCTTTTTTTGGCGCGAAAAATCTCCCCACCCATCGCGCCCTCCCTGCAAACCCCGCATCAAACCACCTTCACATACAACACTTTCGACGACGTCCCCGCAACCGCACGTTCTTCATCGCTCATGTAAGAGCGCCTGCTCCTCTGGCGCGAAAAATCTCCCCACCCATCGCACCCCCCCTGCAAACCCCGCATCAAACCACTTTCACATAAAACACTTTCGACGACGTCCCCGCGACCGCACGTTCCTCCACCGAAAAATACTGCGAATTTTTCTTGAACAAATTGCTCAACTTCGCATGGCCGTACAAACGCGGATCGAAATCGGGTCGAATCTTCGTCAGATAAGAACCCACCGCACTCAAATGCGCCCAGCCATTTTCATCGGACTCTTCTTCAATCGCCTGGCGAATCAATTTGATCGGCAGAACGGCCGCTACCGTTTTCGCCGGTGTTGCCTCGGCGGCTTTTACCGGCGGAGCTTTTGAAGCTGCAGGCTTCGCTGTTTTGCTGGCAGGCTGCGGTTTGGCGGGCGCTGGAATGGCCGGTGCTACCTCGGGCCGCAACACTTCCGTATAAACAAACTTGTCGCAAGCCGCCACGAACGATTCCGGCGTTTTCTTCTCGCCAAACCCGAACACCATCAAACCCTCTTCCCGCAGCCTTTGCGCCAAACGCGTGAAATCACTGTCGCTCGACACAATGCAGAAACCGTCAAAACGCCCCGTGTACATCAAATCCATCGCATCGATAATCATCGTGCTGTCGGTCGCATTCTTGCCGGTGGTGTAGGGGAACTGCTGCACCGGATTGATCGAATGCTTCAACAGCGAATGCTTCCAGCTATTGGCATGCGATGAAGTCCAGTCACCGTAAATCCGCTTCACGCTCGCCACCCCGTAACGGGCAATCTCCGCCAGCAAGCCCTCGATAATGCTGGCCTGCGCGTTGTCCGCATCAATCAACACCGCCAAACGGCGTTGCCCGTCCTCGAGTTCGTTCTTGCCGTTGGTACGTGGTTTCATCGATAAATCCTCGTAAGAGGGGTTTCAACCCCGAAGCTCTTGCTCTGCTTTTGTGGGAGCGGCTTAAGCCGCGATAAGACGCCTAAACCAGCGAAATTCTAACCCCTGTGCCAGCACCGCCACACCCCATAATCTCAACAAGAAATCGCACCTGCATCCACTGTCGGCCTGCTACCGCGATGGCTTTGAATCCTGATCGTCGCACCCGAAATATTCCTGTCCAACCACGCACCCGCCTGCTGGCAAATCGTGCTCTGTGCTTCCTGAATATTCGAATTTCCCAAAGCCACCAGTACCGTCGGCAAATTGCCACCGGCGCTTACGCCCATCACCCGAACACCGGCAATGCGTTGTCTTGATTGATGCTCGGCGGAAGCGGCCAGTTGCTGCTTGCTGATTTCGTTCGCCTTGTTGATGTATTGCTGCGTTTCTACCCCGATTCGATTCATGGCCTTCACCGTATCACGCTCCAGCGAATACGAAACCACTTCATAGGCATACCAGGGGAAGAGCAGGGCAACCAACACGAAAACACCAATGCCAATAGCGAAGCGAGGGTCGTTCGAGTCCCCGGAAACACGAGCACGACGACGGAAGCTCAAGTCTTGCCAGTCAATGTTGGGGTCGTGTTTTTCGTTGGGGTTAATCATCAAGTCGGCCTTGTTTAAGAAATATCAATTTGTGAAATACAACTCACTACTTTTACATTTGTCGCATTCACGAAAAAACTTAAGGCCTTCCTTTCGTAATCGTGCTTGATGTCCCGGTTCGCACGCAAACTTGATGGCCGTATTGGCCTTGCAGCCCGAACAAACAAAATAGTAGCCATATTTTCCATATAGAATTTCGCCCTTATCGCCTTGGCATTGTTTGCAGGCGAGCCCTGTTACTTTTGCGTGGATGGCCGATGGCGTGGCCTCAGCCGCGATAGGCAATGGCTTGGTTTCAACTGCGCCAGGCAATGGAGGAGGGAGTTTTTTCTCCTTCGTGATGCCATATTTCGCGTGGTAATCGACTTTTATTGGCTGATGCTTTGCCACAATTTGTTTTGCGACAAGTTCGATTGATTCGCTGCCGACTAGTTTTGCAGCGGACATCAAGAGCATCCAAGCAGGGTTTGTATCATCTACATCTTTCCATAAGCGTTCTTTTAATTGATCGGCTTTAATAACACGACTTGTATCGAAGTTTTTAGGGCGTGAAATGCGGGCCGTGCTCGAGACTAAAATTAAGGTATTAAAACTGAGCGGTATCGGTATTCCTAGCCGCGTCGGCATTTGTAGCGTTTCGGCAAGTTTTTGTAGAACATGGATGTGACGTTCATTTTGTTGCAAGGGAGACGCCATTCCTTCGAATGTTTTCTTGAAGTCATTCCAGCGTTCGAATTCGCCAGCATCGTTTATTTTAAATCCCGCATGAAAGTGCTTTGTTTCCAACACGTAGCATTCCATCCAGCGATTGATCAATAAATGATCTATTTGCGCCACTTGACCTTTGAATTCGATACGCAAGTCGTGCAGGACCATCCAATTTTTGCCGTTCCCAAAATGGAAGTCGATCAAATAAGCTGACTCATTCTCACCCTTGATGCCTGATCGAAGGTTCCGAAGGTCTGTCTCGATGTGCTTTCGGGTGGCAGGGTCGGCCGATAAAGCTAGCTGCTCGCATAGTGCGATAGCTTCGGATTTGTCATCGGCGGTTTTGATGAGCATGTTTCAATCTTTCCCTTGATGAGTCGCATGCCGCAAGTCAAATGAACCTGACCCTATTTTTTGCCCATAGTATCAACTGTTGAGACAGGGATGCTGCAGACTATGCCCATGAACACAAAGCCGAATTCCGACATCATTCCCTCGTGGCGAGGTCAACTAATCCCAGACGTTTGGGATGATGTTCGCTATGGCCTTGAGAAGATCAGGCTTCGGATACAAGGTCATCGCTTCGTGACAGTGGTCTTGCAGCGCAGTCTTGATTTCGAGGGTTTAACCGAGTGGATTTACATTGGATGGGCTTGGAACACTTTGGAAGGGACCAAGGCATTTGTGTCCGAGGAACTCGAAAGGAATGTCGCACTGCATGTTCGAGCCCGCAATGACGCTGAAAAGCCATGGTTCAAGTATGAAGATTTAGGCGTTCTGCGATGGCCTGACGTTTCGACCTGGCCCACTGAAGGCCCAGTAAGCCGGGTCAAGTGGGGTGATGGGTCAGGTTACAACTCGGAGGAATTTCTCGCTGCTATTTTTGCTGTAGATCCCAGCAATCCACTGACCGATGATCTCTTTGCCGCATTGGGTCACGAAACAGAGTGGGTCAGTTTTTTTCAGGGTTATGCACATAGCCGGTGACGGTTTGTGATGAGCTTCTGTTCGCTAACTTCTATTATCGTTCTAGTCAATAAATGAACCTGACCCCATTTTACAATTTTTGCTATTTTTAGACCCCATTATTTCTCCTGTGAATTTCTATTTTGCTGATGTTATGAGCTCGTCCAGTGTCTTGACTGGCTTAAACTGAACTTCCTCAAAATTCTTAAAGTGTTTGATTCCGCACTTAATTTTCAATTCCTCAATGGGTCGGAGCAAATCCATTCTTACTCCGCTTTCGTTGCCTGTGTCTTTGGTTTCAGCGACAAAGTAGATTGTTTTGTCGTCGCGATAGGCAAGTGCCCAGTCCGGACAGTAAGGGCCGACAGGGGTTTCTATTTCAAACCACTTTGGCAGTTTTATATAAAACAACACATCTTCATTAGTTTCGCAAGCTTCGGCGAAGCGACGTTCGGGCCCTGAGTTCGAATCAATCACAATGTGCGAGAACAAGGTTTTGTCTTGATTTTTCACTTGAACAACATTGGACAGAAAAACTTCGTTTAAATTTGTTTCTTCAAATTTCCTCATTTCGTAAACCAGTGAATCGACTTTGAAATACTCAACTCCCTCTACGAGTAATCCGCGCTTCACGGCATTGATGGCTTCTGATGTCAGGTCAATAAAGGCTTGTGGGTTTTTGATAGCATCGCCAAGGCGGTCACATCCAAGCAAAATACGAGCAACGGTAGATTTAGCTAGTCCAGTTTTCGCCTGCACTTGGCCAACAAAGTCAGGCATGACATACCGGTGTGAAACATCATGTGATCGTATTCCCGTTTGTGTTCCGCTTACGCCTTGTGTGTATGTTAAATCATGGGAATAAACGGCTAGCCGTGGCGCAGTGATAGTTGGCATGTCGCCTTTTATTTTTTTAGCAGCGTTAGCGACCAGTTGCTCTGTATCGTAGTTCACTCTGTAGCGCGTGCGTGCGCGAATGTGCTCCCAGAGATCAATGAAGGCATGGTCATTCTGATAGCCCTTTTTAAGGGTGATTTGCACCTTATCGCGTTCGTTGTGAACATGTTCGCGTTTGAATGTAACTCCTGCCGCTTCCATTTCACTTTGCAGTTGCTTGGCAAAATCTTCATAAGCAATATTGGCAATTACCGTGAGTTTATTATGTTCATGACCACGGATACGGACCCCGTCTTGATTTACACACAGACGCAAGCCGCGACCAAGTTCCTGCCGTTTTTTTATCTCAGACCGTGTTTCGGCTAACGTGCATATTTGGAAAACATTAGGATTGTCCCAGCCTTCGCGTAAGGCAGAGTGACTGAAAATAAAAGCCAGTGGTTCGGCGAGATCAAGTAAGCGCTCTTTGTCACGCATAATCAGCGCATAAGCGTCATCGTCGTCCTTGCCGCCACGTTCAGTCGAATCCTTCCAGGTGCCTCCTTTGTCTTGCGAAAAATAGCCGTTGTGGACCGTCTCAACAGCAAAGGGCATTAAGGCCGAATACTCTGGCTTCGCACTATAAGTCTGGTAAATTTCCTCGAACCATTGGGCAAACTTGCCTTTCTCTATACTGCCGTCTGTAGCATAACTACGATAGTTAGCAACGCGATCAATAAAGAAAACCGACAATACTTTTATACCAAGTGGGTGCAGGCGCAGTGCTTTTTCAAAATGACGTCGAATTGTCGCTTCTACCTGCAAACGAAGCACTGCATCTGTTAGAGCGCCGTTAGGCTCGCCTTGTCTGACGCGAAGACCATTTGCAAATTCCACCCAACCTTCATCGTCGTTAATCTCGTTGACCAGGAATCCGCGATACATTTCGCGCCCATTGGAAATTTCGAATAAGTCGGGTTGCTTCTCGCCTCGTACTGATATCTTCACTGATTTCTTGGCCGGTCCGTCGGCTTGATTTACCCAAATCTTCAAGGTGGCCGATAGGGTTGTCTTTGTACGGCGAAAGCTTTCTACCTCGACATAGGCTTGATTGGCGTCTTTGAGCTCCACCACAGAATCCACACCAATTTGTTTGACTAATCCAAGCTCATAGGCGCGAACAGGATCGAGACTATAGATTAAGTTATAGGTGTCACGATGAGTCGCAGAGTAACGCAGCGTGCATATTGGGTTTAGTCTTGCGATAGCCTGCTTACGGTTATCGGTTTCCAAATTCTGTGGTTCGTCCAAGATGACGATTGGGTGGCTATCTTGGATAAATTGAATAGGTCTAACGCCTGTTTCACGTCGCTGGTTGATAACATTGCCGCGCGATTTCTTTTTCGCCGTCCCTGTAGATTCCTCGTCGTCTTCTGAGGAATCTTTAGCAAATGCATCAATATTCAGAATAAGTATTTGTATCGCGTCAGAATGTGCGAAGTTACGTAACTGGCTAGCACGGCTCGAATCGTAAACCATAAATTCAGTGCGCTCGAAGCCATAAAGCGTCTGAAAATGCTCGCGTGTTATTTCTAGGCTTTTCAATACGCCTTCACGAATAGCCACGGACGGCACAACAATTACGAATTTTTTAAACCCGTAAGTTTTGTGCAGTTCTTGCACCGTGCGTAAGTAAACGTAGGTTTTGCCAGTGCCAGTTTCCATTTCGACGGTAAAATTTGGAAACCTGCCTGTCTGCGAGCCATTAGATAATTTGAGCGGTTCGAGTTCAGTGGACCTCTCAATCTGGTGCTCATCTTGCACGGCGTGCAAATTATTTAGCCATTGCAGATCATCAATAACACGACGATTTGCAATGCCGGCTTCGCTCAGCGCCAGCGATGACAATCCATCGTCAGCAAGCGCTAGACCCATTTGAGAACCGGTGGGTTGGCCTTCAAATAGGCGAACGACCGCTTGCACGGCGTCTATTTGATATTCTTGGTTCGCATCAAATTGCAATTTCATTGGTGCGTACTCACAGGCAGGTCAGCTTGATTTTGACATCGCGGCATTGCAAGTCTAGGTTTGCCTTGAGTGGGTCGGAGTCTTTGAACACGCCATCAATAGTAATAATTTCTCGTGGATTCAAAGCGATGAGTGGTTCGATCATTTCTTCCGAAAAGCTATCAAGTACGAATAGCATTTGTCTTTCTCGAATA
This sequence comes from Arenimonas sp., assembly GCA_043789195.1. Lineage (GTDB taxonomy): Bacteria > Pseudomonadota > Gammaproteobacteria > Xanthomonadales > Xanthomonadaceae > Arenimonas. The sequence goes on from JAYWIC010000082.1 coordinate 31,018, forward strand.
GCAAAAACACGAGTGCCTGCTACATCGAGCGTTTCAATAGGTGTTGTTAGCTCTTGGCCGAATTTCAATAACAGCTCGAATAAAATATTTTCGACTGCGGCACCTTCTTTCTCAGCATTCACAAACAATTTCATTTGGTCGGCTAGCTGCACTGGGGTATTAATTTCGTCACCACGCCATTGTTTGAAGTTGGAGGGGGTTAGAAGGAAGGATTTGAAACCAAGATTTACCGGTGTTTTTGTTACAAGGTCTGAGTTCATATTTATTGAATCAATAACTCGACGAATACGTTCACGGCTAATCTCAGATATATTATTAAATCCCGCGGCAACTGCAGCTGACTCTGCATTGGTGGGTTCAGGCAATTGAATCAATACAAAACGCCTGTCTGAAATTTCCTCTTGGTTTAAACGAAGTAATGCATCAGCAGTTGTGGCTGAGCCAGCAAAGAAATCAAAAACCAAATCATCTGCTTCTGTCGCAATTCGAAGTACTTTTGAGATTAGGCCTCGTGGCTTAGGGTGGTCAAAGATTCCATTTAGTCCTAGTGCACCAAGTTCAACTGTACCTTGTTCGCTTATTACATCTGTTTCATCCCAAAGCGATTTTGCTTTTGTTGTACTTTTCCGTGATTTTTCATAGATGTTCCATTCGCCATCACGGCGCTGTTTAGCGACTAATACAGAAAAATCACTTGTCAAATCTTCAGATAGGATTTTCACTTTACTCCAACGCCAGCACCCTTCCTTTCCTTCGCTATTCTTAGGTAGTGCCGCAATTCGGAATTTGTCGCTTTCTTCAAGCGAAATTTTCATATAACCGTTTGAATCTGTTTCTTCAGGACAAACGTAAATAGGGAAATACAGGTTTGGACGGTTATGCTTGCCAAATTTAGGGTTTCTATTTCTAAGTTCCCATAAGTCAAACCTGCCATTCTTGTCTTCAAAAGGCAATGCATCGCCTTCTTTTGGGAGTTCATATAGTGGCGTTTCTTCACTGCGGCCATAAACGAGTAAGTACTCGTGCGTTTTGGCAATATCTTTGTATGTCTGGCCACGTTTATTAGACTGAACTATAATTTGCGAAATGAAGTTTTCTTCTCCAAAAATTTCATTCAATAAGCATCGAAGATCATGCACTTCGTTGTCATCGCAAGACACAAAAATAACGCCATCTTCTCGCAGTAAATTTCGCGCGATATACAAGCGCGGCAACATCATTGACAACCAGTTGCTGTGATAGTGACCACTTTCTTTATTATTCTTGCGGAAAAATCCTTCACGCATTAACGTGCCGTCATCGTCAATATCGTTTACACGCCGTAAGTAATCTGCCTTGCTTTCTTGAAAGCGATCTGGGTAGATAAAACTATCGGAGCCAGTATTGTAGGGCGGGTCGATATAGATCAATTTAACTTTACCGAAGTAAGCCTTTTGCAATACTTTCAGTACTTCTAAGTTTTCGCCTTCAATAAATACATGCTGTGCTTCATCAAAGTTAACTGACTTCTCTCTTTCTGGCTTTAATGTGGCGGTGGATGTGGTCTGCAATACTTTATAGGCGTTAGCTTTGCCGGCCCAAGTGAGTGCGTAGCGTTCGCCATTTTCAATGACTGCTGACTCGCCTAGTGAGCGTTTAAGTGCATTGAGGTCAAGCTTCCCATCTGAGAATGCTTCAGGGATTAATTCTGCAAGCTTCGCGCGCCGCTCATCCGCAGGATTTGCAGATGAGCCGATATTGGAATCCACATTAGTTACATCAGTCATTGGTAGTCCAGATATTCATATTAAAAATAAGGTTGAATCGATTTTCACAACGGCCCCGCACCCTCACTAAGAATGGCGTAATAGGCCTGATAAAGCCATACGCGGTTGCGGCGTTGCCCGGTGATTTCATTGATCAGTTTTAGCTCGGTAAGTACGTCCAACGCACGGCGGATAGTGGGTGTGGGCAGGGCGAGATCAATGCTGAGTTGTGAGGCGCTTAACAATGGACGTCGGATGAATTGTTCGAATACACGTGAGGCATTGCCGCCCTTGCGGCCGAGTTTGTTGAATTTAGCGCGGTCGGCTTCAAACAAATTCAATATGCGGCGTGCGGTTTCGACGGCCTGGTTTGAGGTTTGCTCGACACCGGCAAAGAAGAATGCGAGCCAGGCTTCCCAATCGCCGGTTTTCCTTACAGCATCTAATTGTTGGTAATACTCAGTGCGGCGGGTTTTGAAATATAAGCTTAAATACAGGCTTGGCTCGGCTAGCACGTTTTCCACGCACAAAATAAGCGCAATCAATAAACGTCCGAGCCGACCATTACCGTCGTTAAATGGATGGATGGTTTCAAATTGCAGATGCGCCAGGGCTGCCTTGATAAGTGGTGGCATGGTTTCTGATGGTTCGTGCAGAAATTTCTCGAATGCATCAAGACAGGCTTGTAGTTGTTCTGGCGGTGGTGGAACAAAACTCGCGGTAGCGGGTGTACGACCACCAATCCAGTTTTGTGTACGCCGAAATTCGCCCGGTGTTTTGTTGGCACCGCGACCACCACGCAGAAGAATTTCGTGTATTTCACGCAACAGGCGTAATGACAATGGAAAGCCACCGCGTAATCGTTTCAGGCCATGATTCAGGGCAGCGACATAGTTGGAGACTTCTTCAACATCATCGACAGGCACGCCGGGCAATTCCTGCAGTTCAAATAGCATCAAATCGGAAAGCGAAGATTGCGTGCCTTCGATTTGCGAAGACAGCAAGGCTTCTTTCCGCACATATTGATATAGGAACAATTCCGGGTCGGGCAGCATGCGTGTCATGCCATCGAGGCGGCCAAGTGATTGATTGGCTCGTTCCAGTTGTGCGACCAGGTTGGTATCAAAGACCAGCGGTGGCTCAGGCGGCAACGGGTTAGGTACATAGGCTTGGTATGCACTACCTGCAAGGCTGCCTGCGACGTAATTTCCGGCGATGCGTTCCATAGGGGTTCCGCGTTCTTAAGGAGCTAAAAGTAGACTTTTAAGAACAAATAAGCAACTAAATGTTCTTAAGACTGGTAAATTGCTCCCATAAGAACGTGAAATGTCGATAAAGACGGGTTTTTTGAACATGTTTTGGGGATATGTCGATTGGATCGACATCCGGTCGCGCTCGTGAGCGCTCCTACAAGAGCGGGGCAGGAGCTTCGGGCCTAGAAGGCCCTCCCTACGAGGGGAGGTGTTTATTGCTGGCTGTGCGCCTCATCAAACAACCCCTCCAACCCCGCATGACTCCCACGCATCACATCCACCACCTGCTTGGCCCAGGCAAAATATTCACTTTTACGTTCCGCTGACCAGTTAGCCGGTGGGTGATTGGCGATGTCGCGCAGGTTGGCGGTTTTGTCGGCGATTTTTACCAGTTTGGCACCAAAGGGAATATGCGCGGCGTGTTCGACTTGAGCTTGTTTGCGTTCGGCTTTTGGCAGGGCTTTGTCGTCGGTGACGGCTTCGACGTAGCTCAATACGGTGTCGCCGAATTGTTCGCGGATTTCCTAGCGGCGCAGTTCGATATGCATTTGGTGGGGGCCGGAGCAGTCTTCGATCACGTCGTGCAGCAGGGCGGCGATGAGCACGTCGTTGTCTTCGATGCCGGCTTCGACATTCAAAATATGCAGCAGGCTGATGGGGTGGTTGATGTAAGGCGTAAGCGCTTCGTCTTTGCGGCGTTGGTGGCGGTGTTGGTCGGTGGCGTAGTGCAGGGCGCGCACGAGTTTGTTGGTGTCGGTGGGCATGGTGAGTCCTCTTCGATGGATTTGGCTGATGGGATCAGGATAAGGGAGGGCTGTCGCAAAAACTGATTACCTGTTTTTTGGAAATGTAAAACCTTCATGCAGTGTTTCTTTTATCTTTTTCCACTAAATGTTGTGTTGTGAGAGCAAGGGAAAGTGATGCCAAGGTGAAGCAAGAGCGGTCGTGCGCGAGTGCCGTCCTACGGAAGGGATGCTGCTTCAGCTACCTGTCCGGAAGCTGAAGGGTCGGGCTTTGCGAAGTGGCCGGTTGCTGATAATCTCGAAAATCCATCAACACGACAGGCTTCTTATCATGGCCCTCTGGAAAGAAAACACTCCCGCTCCCAAACCGGTGACTACTCCTATGACTGATCTTAAAGAACAAGCACGTTTCGATTCTGCAGCTACTCCGGAAGTCACCCCGAGCCGCGATTCTTATTCCTCCGGCAGCAGTACTTCTGCCGCGCCAGCCAAGCAGCCGAAAGAAAGTTTGATTGCCTCCGACTTAACCATCGAAGGCAAAATCGAAGGTTCGGGCAGTGTTCGCATCGCCGGTAAATTCAAGGGCGACGTGAATGTGCAGGGCGATTTGACGATTGAAGCCGGCGCAAAATTATCGGGTTCGGTGATTGCTAATCAAGTCACGATTGCCGGTGAACTGGAAGGCAATATTGAAGGTGCATCGCGCGTTGATCTACAAACTAGCGGTGTGATTACCGGTGACGTGAAAGCCGGTTCGATGACGGTAGCTGCCGGTGCCCGCATGCGTGGCCAGGCGGTATTCGGCTGGAAAGACGATGCCGGTGCGAAGTCGGCAAAAAACGGCAGTGCATCGGAGAGTAGTTCGCTCTCATGAGCACGCCGCGTCCAGGCACTCCCGGAGCCCTCCGCGAGTGCCCGCATTGCAAGGAAAGCATTCTCGAAAGCGCGGTGGTGTGTCCTGCCTGCAAGCACCATCTGCGCTTTGACGAGCGTGCCTCCGTAGCGATGCCTGAAGGCCACACGCCTTTGTCGATTGAAGGAAGTTTTCGAAACCCGGCCGATGATCTCGATTGGGAATATTCGCTGGTTGTGACGATTAAAAACGAGCAGGGCAAGGAAATTGCCAGAAAACTTATCGGCGTAGGTGCGTTGAATCCGAACGAAAAACGCACGTTTAGTTTAAGTGTGGAAATGGCACCCAGTACCGCGAAAGGCAGCGGGAAAAACCGCACGAAACATTAAGGGCTGCGAGAGCAGCCCTTTTTTATTGTCCTATTAAATAGTGCCCAATCGTGGGAGCAACTATCTGATGCAGACGGTTGCTCCCACGGCAGTAGTAATTATCATTGCGCCTGTTGTCGGTTGTAGAAATAGCCAGCAACCATCGCTGATGCCGCAATCATCATTTGCGTTGCCATCGAACCCATGTCAGCCGAACCGTTGAAACCGACCATGTCCATGATGGCAATATCGGTGCCGTTCAAGGCGATGTATATCGCGAATAAAAACAGCGCGATGAAGGTGCGCGGCGTGCGGGTGAAACGACCGAAAGCCGAGGCGAGTGCGCTCAGGAACACGATGCCGCTGATGACGGCGAGTGCGCGTTGCGGGTCTTCGGCATACCAGCGGATAGCGAACGCGCCCATGAACAGGACGCCGAGTGCAATCGTGGCGATGAATTGGCGCAGGAAGCGTCGTGCCTTGCCGCCTTGTGCGGTGCCGGTAATGTTGTCGGCATTGGCGGCGTAGTCACGCGTACTCATGTCGCTGATCAGGATGCCCCAATACACCACGGCGGCAATCAGCAAGCCGGGCAGTTGTGCGGGGCCGGCAACGAGCGCGCCGACACTGAAAAACAGGACCAACACAATCGCCAGCGGCGATGTCACGAAGCTCAGTGCGATGTCGGCAAGGACCTGGCCGCTAATGCCGGGCAGCTTGCCAGCGACGCGAAATATCGGATGCACGACTCGGGAGATCGGACGCAACCAGCCGTTGAGGATCGCAATCGGCGAACGGCGATGACGGGCGGCACTGACTTTGACGCGGTCGGGGGAATAGCGATGGAATTTCCAGATCGCCGGCAACAGCGGCACGAGCGCGAGCATGCCGGAACCGAAACGCGCGATTACAACTTCCAGCGGCCACGCGATACTCGGCAGCGTAATGGCCGGCAGGGCCGTGTTGTAATCACTCACGCCGATCGACAGGTTGGAGCTGTGAACGAGCTGCTGCATGGTCAGGATACCGGCGCCCAGACCGGAGAAGTCAATCAACATCAAGGGTGAAAAACCCAGCGTACCGTTGTCGTCAAAAGCCGACATCAGTGCTATCTGGAAAATCCACACGAAGAAGAACAGCACGTCCCCCGCTTTACCCATCAGGAAGGAAAAGCTGTCGAACAAAGTGGCGCAACTGACGCCGAAGAAAATCATCGGCAGCAGCAACAGGGCATACACCTGCAGATAGACGGTGATTTCGATAGGGCCGTCGCCGCGGATGAGGTGCAACACCAAAGTGGTGGCGAGCATCGCGCCGGTGAGCGCCAGCATGTAGACCACGCCGCCAATCCAGCGGGCCGCAAGGAATAGACCATTGCTGATCTGGCTGGCAGCAATCACGCTGCCGACGCCGCTGCGCATGTCTTCGCTGGTGCGTCCACGGGTGAGATAAAAACTGCCCAAGCCAAAAACAATCGCCGCGAGCGATGCCGTACCAAACGCCAACGCGCTACTGGTATTGAGCACGCGGGCATCGTTCAGCGAAATCAGCGTCATGCCGCTGTCGGGTGCGGGCACCATCAACCAGCTCAATACCACGACGCTGAAAATCGTGACCAGCGTACTCAGGCGGCGCAGGCGCACGCGGACTTCGTTGCCTGCCAGCACTTTGATGATGTGTAGTTTCATGCGGTCAGCTTCAAGGGGGCTTTATCGACATTGCCTTGCGCGCCTTCCTGTATGGCGTAGCGTTGGGTCATCAAGGCTTCTTCGAGATTGGGTTCGGCGACTTGCGCGTTTTCACAAGGCTGTGTGGCGTGGGCAATACGTACCGTGACGAAATCGCCCTGGCGTTGTGAATGCAATACATGCACTTTGGTGCGCAGGTTTTCGAATTGATCGGCAGTGACGCGAGCTGACCAGATATGGCCGGCGGCCTTGGCAAGAATTTCATCGGGCGTTTCGAAGGCAATCAATTTGCCGTTGCGCATGATGGCGAGCTGGCTGGCGATGCTTTCGACATCGGACACGATATGGGTGGACATGATGACCAACTTCTTGAAACCGATGTCGGCCAGCAAGTTGCGAAAACGCAGACGTTCTTCCGGATCGAGGCCAGCGGTGGGTTCATCGACGATCAGGATATCGGGGTCGTTCAACAAGGCTTGTGCAATACCGAGCCGCTGGCGCATGCCGCCGGAAAAACCCGAGGCAGCCCGGTGGGCTTGATCATGCAGGTTGACCACTTCGAGCAAATGTTTGATGCGGGCGGGATTATCGACACCCTTGAGTGCCGCGAAATATTGCATGAATTCAAGTGCACTCAGGTTCGAGTAAACGCCGAAGTCCTGCGGCAGGAAGCCGAGGCGGGCGCGGATGGCATTCGGGTTTTTCACGATGTCCTGACCCTGGAACAGAATCTGGCCGCTGGTTGGGCGGGTGAGCGTGGCGATCATCTGCATCAACGTGGTCTTGCCGGCGCCGTTGTGGCCGATCAGGCCGAGCACGCCACTGGTCAGATGTATCGAGACATCATTGACGGCGGTGACGTCCTTGCCGAATTTTTTTACCACATTGCGAATTTCCAACATCGTGTTTTCCCCTGAATGGCAACGGGCCAATGGCTTGGCTGATGGAAGCAGTCTATGGGGGACGATGCGGCATTACGCGGCCGTGAAGTCACTGTGACTAAAGTCCTGATGCAAGCTTTGCTATTTTCGAAAATAGTAATTCGGAGCGAGTAAGCTGTAGCAAATCAGGGGGCAACGATGGCGGAAATCGAACTACGCATTCAACGTCTGGAACAGCTATTCGATAGCCTGGACCCGGCCCCGTTTTATGCCAAGGCACTGGACCGGGAGGCAGATGCGTATCTTCGCGAAAGTGCCGGTGAGCACGCATCGCTCCAAGGTTTAAGCATTAGCATCCACGGCCCGGCCTCACTTGAAACCTGCTTGGACGATATTGCCTCGAGCATACATGCGCATTACCGCTTGGCTTCCGAGCAGGCGGAACGCAGACACCGCAGGCGCCGCCGTGTGGGACGGGTAGCCCTGATTGCCGGTTCGATCATTCTGATAGCGGCCCTTTTCGTGCGGTCCTGGATCAAGACCATCGAAGGCAGTGTTGGCGAAGTGATGGCCGAAGGCTTGTTGATTCTGGCCTGGGTGGCCTTGTGGCGGCCGATTGAAAGTATCGTTTTTGATTCTTGGGAAAGTCGCGAGGAACGTAAATTGCTGTCTGCCTTATCGACAGTGCCGGTGCGTTTTGTGGCGAAGGAATGACCTGCATAATTTCACAATGGCGGTATTTTTTTCTGACATGATGTGGCAGGTTTTGAATTGAGGGGTTCGAACTAATGCCGTCATTTGGAAGCAATGTCACATCACCATTGGCCCAGGCCGATTTCTTCAATATCGCCAGTAATGCCTTTGACGCCGGAAAAACTTTGCCGCAAATGCTGATAGCGGCCTGCGAGCGATACGGCGACCGGCCGGCCTTTACCAATCTTGATTGCACCTTGAGTTTCCATGACGTGAATCGGCTGAGTGCCGATTTCGCGGCGTATCTGCGGCATGGTCTTGGCTTGCAGCCGGGCTCGCGGGTGGCGATCATGCTGCCGAATTTATTGCAGTATCCAGTCGCATTGCTGGGTGTGTTGCGCGCCGATTTAATTGCCGTGCTGGTGAATCCGATGTACACCGCACGTGAGCTAAAACATCAATTGAAAGATTCCGGATCGACGGTGCTGATCGTGCTCGATAATTTCGGCTCGGTCGCAGCGCAGTCGCTGGAAGACACCTCGATAAAACATGTGATCACGACGCGGGTTGGCGATATGTTGCCGTTCCCGAAATCGAAGATCGTCGATTTCACCTTGAAGTACGTCAAGAAAATGATTCCGGCCTTCGATATTCCGAATGCGATTCGCTGGCCCAAAGCGATGGCCGAAGGTGCACGTTTGCCGCGTGTGCAATCCATGGCAAAAGCGAGCGATACCGCGCAACTGCAATACACCGGCGGTACAACGGGGTTGTCGAAAGGTGCCGTGCTGGCGCATTCCGCCTTGATAGCGAACGTGGCATCGGGCGAACAATGTTTTGGCCGAGTGATGGATGCGGAAAAAGATACCGTCATCATTTGTCTGCCGATTTATCACATCGCCGCCTACACCAATATGTTGTTCACGATGGCGCAGGGTTTTCATGCGGTGCTGATCAGCAACCCGCGCGACATACCAAATTTGATTGCGACCTTCGCCAAAGTAAAACCGGCGCTTTTTTCCGGCGTGAATACGCTTTACGACGCGCTGTTGAATTCGCCCGACTTCGCGAAGCTGGATTTTTCGAGCCTGAAACTTTGCCTGCAAGGCGGCACCGCATTGCGCCGCGCCACCGCCGAGCGCTGGAAAGATGTGACCGGCATGCAAGTGGTGGAAGGATACGGTTTGTCGGAAACCAGTGCCGCCATCACCTATAACCGCTGGGATGGCCCGAACCCGGTCGGCTCGATAGGTTTGGCATTGGCCGAAGTGGAAATCAGCTTGCGCGACGAGCAGGGCAATGAAGTGCCGATGGGTGAGCCCGGCGAGTTGTGTGCACGTGGCCCGCAAATGACAACCGGCTATTGGCAGCAAGTGGATGAAACCAAAAACGCATTTTTCGAGGGCGGCTGGTTTCGCACCGGTGACATCGCCAAAGTCGACGAGCAGGGGTATTACTTTTTGCTCGACCGCCGCAAGGACATGATTCTGGTGTCGGGCTTCAATGTATTCCCGAATGAAATCGAAGACGTGGTGGCGATGCACACGGGTGTGCTCGAAGCGGCCGTGGTCGGCATGCCCGATGACAAATGCGGCGAAGCAGTGAAATTGGTCGTTGTGCGAAAAGATCCGGCCTTGAGTGAAGATGATTTACGTGCACATTGTCGAAAACTCCTGACTGGCTACAAGCAACCCAAAGTCATCACCTTCATTGATGCCTTGCCCAAATCGGCGGTTGGCAAAATCCTGCGCCGCGAATTGCGTTAGTTCCCGTAGGAGCGCCTTTTCTCTTGGCGCGACAAACCCCGCCAGATCGATCGCGCCAAGAGAAAATTCGCTCCTACAATGTATGGTTCACCCGCGATAAATCCTTTCAGGCTGTATAATCGCCCCGTCATTGGGGAGTAGCCTCGCTTCGCCAGAAGCGGTTTGCGTCAACATACTTGGTCAACAGACCATGGCGCAGACAGTATCCATACTTGGCAAGACCTTTGACCATATTGCCTTCGGTTTGGCCGGGCGGCGATGTGGTCAATCGTCTTAAGTCCGGCCAAGGAGAAGCAAATGGAAGCCCTACTCATATCGACCGGCGTCGTCGCCCTTGCCGAAATCGGCGACAAAACACAATTGCTTGCCTTCATTCTGGCGGCACGATTCAAGAAACCCGTTCCCATCATCCTCGGCATTTTATGCGCGACGATCGTCAACCATGGCCTTGCCGGAGCCCTTGGCGCCTGGATCACCAGCGTTGTAAGCCCCGATGCGATGCGCTGGATTTTGGGTGTCTCGTTTATCGGTATGGCCATATGGACCATGATCCCGGACAAGATCGAGGAAGAGGAAACCCAGCTCGGGAAAAAATGGGGCGTGTTCGGCGCCACGCTGATCACTTTCTTCCTGGCTGAAATGGGCGACAAAACCCAGATCGCGACCGTGGCATTGGCAGCACATTACGCGGCACCGTTGATGGTCGTTATCGGAACAACAGCCGGCATGCTCATTGCCGACGTGCCCGCGGTTTTCGTAGCCAATAAATTCGCCGGAAAAATTCCGATGAAACTGGTGCATTCAATTGCCGCGAGTATTTTTCTGGTGATGGGCTTGTTGACTTTGTTCAAGGTCGAGAAATTGTTCAGCTAGAAATTCACCCAATAAAAAACCGCCTTGCGGCGGTTTCTTATTACAGATGGTGGAGGTGGCGGGAGTTGAACCCGCGTCCGAAAGTGCTCCAAATCCAGCACTACATGCTTAGCTCGTTGTTCGTTCTCGTCAGCCGGCAACACAACGTGCGAGGCACACCGTTAGACATACCCGCTAAATTTAGTCTTCGGTTGGCGGGTCGCCACCGTAAACGATTCCGTGATAATGACCTTACATCCACGAGCACAGACACAAGTGGGTTCAGGGCGAAGCCTTAAGCGGCTAAAGCGTAGTTGTCGTCGTTGGCAACTAAATTTTGCTACTGGATTAACGAGGAAAGTCGCCCCCTCGGCATGCGCCAAATATCTTCGCTACCCCCGTCGAAGCCAGGACACCCCCAGTTCGTTGGAAATTACAAATCTACCGACCCGTGAATTATGAGGGTTGAGAAGCTTATCCACAAGTTGAACGGGCAATAGGGTTGCCCGCTATTCATCTTGGGATTCTATGTGGCTTTGATGCGTTAGCGCACAGACGAACCATGACGTTGGCCCCAATATCATGAAAAGCCCTGTGGAGTTGTCGCGTGAACATCAAACATGTTTGGATTTTAGGAATCTTGATTCCAGTAGCCTTGGTTGCGGGCTGGAGCTATTCCCGGGTCGATATGGATGCGTTGCGCGCTAGCTATGCCATCAGTCCGGATGCCGTGATCATGTTCTCCCGGTCCGACTGTGGCGCCGTTTGTATCGATAAGGCAGCAAAAATACGGGCCGGCGGTATCGAAGTGGTGACGTTGGATATCGATGACGAAACGGCAGGCAGTCATTTATGGCAAGCCTTGGAAGGCAGCAACGAACCGCTTCCGGCTTTCCTGATTGCCGGGGCTGATCGGTTGCAAAATGCAGGTGTCGAAAGGCGATTGAAGTAGGTCTGCGGGCGTTTTCTTTTCGCAGACGCGTCCTTCGAACGAGGCAAATTTCGCCGGATCTATCGAGCCTGAAGTACGCTGCTGCAGCGAGAATCACGCAATCAGTTGCGTATATAAATCCGGCATCTCGTTTAAATATTGATACTGAAAGTTTTTGGCCTGCATCCTGCTTTTGATGCTGCTGATATCTTCCTTGTTCTTTAATTCGAGACCGACGACAACCGGCCCGGTTTCACGATTATTTTTCTTGGCAAACTGAAAGTAGGTGATGTCGTCTTCTTCACCCAGAATATCGTTCACGAATTCCCTTAAAGCGCCTGGCCGCTGCGGGAACTGGATCATGAAGTAATGTTTTAGGCCTTCGAATAACAGCGAGCGTTCCTTGATCTCTTCGGTTCGCAGGATATCGTTATTGCTGCCACTGACAACGCAGACGACATTCTTGCCCTTGATCTCGTCCTTGTAATAATCGAGTGCCGATATAGATAACGCACCGGCAGGTTCAACCACCATCGCTTCCTCGTTGTACAGACGCAGGATGGTCGTACAGACTTTTCCTTCGGGCACCAATACGACATCGTCGAGTGTTTCTTTGCAGATGTCGAAAGTCAGCTGGCCGACCTGCTTCACTGCCGCGCCATCGACGAATTTATCGATGCTTTCCAATGCGGTATTTTTCCCGAGCGATATCGAATTCTTCATCGCTGGCGCGCCGGCGGGTTCGACGCCAATGATTTTTGTATTGGGACTGAGTTGTTTGAAGACCGTTGATAGTCCAGCGGCAAGGCCGCCGCCGCCAATCGGAACGAAGATATAGTCGATATTCTGTTTTTCCGCTTGCAGAATTTCTAGGCCAACCGTTCCTTGGCCAGCGATCACATGTAAATCATCGAATGGATGCACGAAAACCAGCTTCTTTTCATTGGCCTCGGTAACAGCATGTTGATAGGCGTCGTCGAAGGTGTCGCCCACCAACACAATTTCAACGAAGGTTTTCCCAAATAATTGCACCTGTTTGATCTTCTGCTTAGGCGTCGTTTTCGGCATGTAAATTTTGCCGTGGATTTTCAGCAATTGGCAGGAGTAGGCAACGCCTTGCGCATGATTGCCCGCACTGGCACAGACAATGCCTTTCCGATGTTCGGATTCATCCAGCGAACTGATCTTGTTGTAGGCGCCACGGATTTTGTAGGAACGCACGACTTGCAGGTCTTCGCGTTTCAACAAAATATTCGCCTGGAATTCATCTGACAGGTTCACGTTCAAAGCTAATGGCGTGGTGCTAATGACACCACTTAATTGTTGCTGAGCTTGTTCGATCCGCTCAAACAAGGTATGAGCAAAGGGTAATGGATCGGCTTTGAGCGCGGACATATTCATAGCCAGGTCGCTTGAAAGCGTGGCGTTTCGACAACCGGCGGTTCGGCTTCAAGGCGGACACTTTGTACGTCGAATAATCGGTCCAGTTGACGGCAAAGCACATTGGCGTCGCGGTCGCTGTCAATCTGCATGCTGACTCGCATACTGTCTTCTGTTCTTTCTACCTGCAGCGAGTTGAGGCTGTAGCCACGGCGTTCGACCGTTCCTAACACGCGAATCAAGGCACCTTCAGTCGCCGACAGGCAGATTTCCAGCCGGCGACTCATGCGGCACACCCCATCATTTCGCCATTGGATTTGCCCGGTGGCACCAATGGCCAAACATTGGCACGTGGATCGATCTTGACGTGGAGGAACAATGAGCCTTCGTCATTCAACAGGCGCTCGATGGCAGCCGGCACTTGGTCGCGACGTTCGATGCTGAAAGACGGAATGCCGAAGGCATTGGCCAAAACGGCAAAGTCCGGGTTATCGGATAAATCCACTTCGCTGTAGCGTTCGGCAAAAAATAACTCCTGCCATTGCCTTACCATGCCGAGGCAGGAATTATCCAGCAACACAATTTTCACCGGAATGCCGTAGCGTTTCAGTGTTGCCAGTTCCTGGATATTCATCATGATCGAGCCATCGCCACTGACGCAGATGACGGTCGCATTGGGTTTTGCATATTGCGCACCAATCGCTGCTGGCAGGCCGTAACCCATCGTGCCCAAGCCACCACTTGATAAGTGGGCGGAAGTGCGGTGTACGCGCCAGTGTTGTGCGACCCACATTTGGTGTTGGCCAACGTCACTGGTGACGATCACTTTGTCGCCGCCCGCTTCGGATAATTGCTTCAACAGGGCCGGTGCAAACACGCCATCGCCCGGTGCGTCGTAGCGTTCGGCATGTTGCGTTTTCATGGCGCGACATTTTGTCTGCCATTCCGAAATATTCAAAGGCTGTGCCAAAGCCAGCAGGTTTTCGCAGATTTTTCCGGATAAGCCGACATCGGCGGTACGCAATTTGCTGATTTCGGCCGCATCGATGTCCAGATGCAATACTTTTGCTTTAGGCGCGAAAGTCGAGAGTTTTCCGGTTGCGCGATCGTCGAAACGGGCACCGGCCACAATCAATAAATCGCAATCTTGCACGGCATGATTCGCCGCTGGATTGCCATGCATACCGAGCATGCCCAGATTAAACGGAGCATCGGCTTCGACGGCCCCCAAACCTTTTAAAGTCCACACCGCAGGCAAGCCGGTTGAACGCATCAATGAACGCAATGCCCATTCGGCATTACCCATATTTACGCCACCGCCGACATACAACAGCGGACGCTGGGCTTGTGCGATCAATGCACGTGCCTGGCTGATGTTTTCGGGCTCATCAAGCGTTGTTTGAAAACTTTTCAAGCTTGCCATCGATGCGGCGACCTTCGCATTCGCCACATCTTTTGGTAAATCAATGAGTACCGGGCCCGGGCGGCCGGAACGGGCAATGGCAAAGGCATTACGCACGGTGGCATAAACGTCCTCGGCATTTCGAACGATGAAGCTGTGTTTCACGATCGGCAGACTCATGCCGAAAATATCGACTTCCTGAAACGCATCGGTTCCCATTACGCCGGTTTGCACTTGTCCGGTGATGGCAACCATGGCTACAGAATCCAGGTAGGCATTCGCTATTCCGGTTAATAAATTGGTTGCACCGGGACCAGAGGTTGCCAGACACACGCCGACCTTGCCGGAGGCGCGTGCGTATCCATCGGCAGCCAAAGCGGCCGCTTGCTCATGTCGCACAAGAATATGTTTGATATTGCTATCAACCAGCGCATCGTAAACCGGCATGATGGCGCCACCGGGATAACCGAACAGAACATCGCAGCCTTCTGCTTCTAGCGCATGCAACAGCCACTGTGCGCCGGTTTTGGTCGTTGTGCTTTGTGCGTTTGAGCCGTCCATATCAACCTCCTGCAGGTTCTAACCAGGGCATGCGAGCACGTAAGGCAGCGCCGACTTGTTCAATCGGATGCGCTAAATCACGTTCTTTCATCGCGCGATAATTGCCGTTGCCGGCCTGATATTCGGCGACCCATTCTTTGGCAAAAGTGCCATCGCGAATTTCTGCCAATACTTCCCGCATACGGGCACGGGTTTCATCGTTGACCACGCGCGGACCGCGGGTCAGATCGCCGTATTGCGCGGTTTCGGAAACGAATTTATGCATCTTCGCCAGGCCGCCTTCGTGCAGAAGATCAACGATGAGTTTCAATTCATGCAGGCATTCGTAATAGGCAACTTCCGGTTTGTAACCGGCTTCCACCAAAGTTTCATAACCTTGCAATACCAATTCGGTCGCACCGCCGCAAAGCACGGCTTGCTCACCGAATAAATCGGTTTCGGTTTCTTCGGCAAAATGGGTTTCGATCAACATGGCGCGAGCGCCACCAATTCCGGCCGCATAGGCCAATACTTTGTCGCGGGCTTCACCGCTGGCATCTTGATGGATGGCATAGAGGCAGGGCACGCCATGACCTTTTTCGTATTCGCGACGAACCAACGCGCCGGGACCTTTTGGAGCGACCAAAATAACGTCGATATCGGCACGCGGTTTGATTTGATCGAAATGCACGTTGAAGCCATGTGCAAATAACAAAGCCGCATTCGGTTTGAGATTTTTCTCGATCGCTTCTTCATACAATTTCGGCTGCACCATATCTGGTGTGAGCACCGCAACGAGATCGGCTTGCTTGACGGCTTCCGCTGGCTCTTCAACACGCAGGCCATCGGCCTGTGCTTTTATCCAACTCGGGCCATCGCGACGGACGCCGACGACGACATCCAGACCCGATTCATGCAGGTTCAATGCATGTGCACGACCTTGGCTGCCGTAGCCGAGAATAACGATGCGTTTGCCCTTCAGTGCATCTATGGTGGCGGCTGTTGTCATGGTGTGTCTCCCTGGGGTTTGGTTGAAAAGTAGTGTTGTTGTGTGATTAGATTTTTAGAAAGCATCGGTGACAGCTCCTTTTGAAGCGGAACTGACAAGACGCGCATATTTAGCCAGTGCGCCGCGAGTAACTACCGGTTTTCTGGCTTTCCAATCGGCACGTCGTGAGTCCAAATCGGCGTCGGTATGGATGGTGCGGGTGTCGGCATCGATCACAATGCGGTCGCCTTCTTTCAACAAGGCAATCGGGCCGCCGTGTGCGGCTTCCGGTGAAATATGGCCGACCATAAAGCCATGGGTTGCGCCGCTGAAGCGGCCATCGGTAATCAAGGCGACATCATCGCCAAGACCACGCCCCACCAGTGCTGCGGTGACTGCCAACATTTCGCGCATGCCTGGGCCACCGGCAGGACCTTCATTGCGAATGACGATGACATCGCCGGATTTGATCTGATCTTTTTGCACGGCAGCGAAAGCTTGTTCTTCGCTTTCGAAAACGCGGGCAACGCCGTCGAATTTCAACACGCCTTTGCCGGCTAATTTCAACACGCAGCCATCAGGTGCGATGTTGCCGTACAAGATTGAATAACCACCGCGTGGTTTCAATGCATTGGCCACTTCACGGACGACTTCCTGATCGGAAGCAGGCAATGCAGCAGCATCGATTTCGGCGAATAAAGTTTTACCGGTCACGGTGGCGGTGTCTTCCAGCATATTGGCTTTGCGCAGCGCCTCGGCTACGCGGGCTGTACCACCGGCTTCGGTAAGCTCTACCGCAGTGAATCGGCCGCCGGGTTTCAGATCGGCAATCACCGGTGTGTTGCGTGATGCAATTTCGAAATCTTCCAATCCCAGTGCAATTTCTGCATCGTGGGCAATTGCCAATAAATGTAGAACTGCATTGGTGGAACCAGCCGTTGCCGCGACCATGCGTGCGGCATTACGAAACGAAGCGGCAGACAACACATCACGTGGCTTCAAATCATTATTAAAGCACTGCATGACCAATTCGCCACAGCGAAATGCAGCCTCCAGTTTTTTGGGATCGGTCGCCGTAACGTCGTTCAAACCCATCGGCGACAAACCCAGGGAGGTCAGCACCATGGCCATCGTGTTTGCAGTGAACTGACCACCGCAAGCACCGGCACCGGGGCAGGCACGTTTCTCGACAGTGGTCAGTTCATCGCAAGACAGTTTGCCAGCGCCATGGGCGCCAACGGCTTCAAAGACTTCCTGGATGGTGATGGATTTTTCTCCCAGCTTGCCGTGCGCGATGCTGCCGCCATACAAAGCGAGACCGGGAATATTCATCCGAGCTAACGCCATCGCAGCGGCAGGAATGGTTTTGTCACAACCACACAACACCAAGACTGCATCGAGGCAATGGCCTTCGACGGCTAATTCGATTGAATCGGCAATCACTTCACGCGATACAAGCGATGCACGCATGCCGGATGTGCCCATCGCGATGCCATCGGTGACGGCAATCGTGTTGAATTCAATCGGCGTGCCACCGGCAGCACGCACTCCATCGCAGGCGGCCTGTGCGAGATCACGCAAATTCAAATTGCAGGGCGACACATTCGACCAGGTGTGAACCACGGCCACCAAAGGCTTGGCGATATCCTCGGAT